>SLTG01000142.1 GCA_007130045.1 Opitutales bacterium | reverse complement strand
GAGGGCAGGTCTACACTACAAGCCATTCTGAAAGACGCGGTCCCTTAACCATGCGGCCTACAGTCCAGTCAAAGGACGAAAAAACCGGTTTTTGCTGTCGAGTTGGTCAAGTCGGGCTAAATTTTCTCTTACCGCGTCGGCGTCGAAAATATTTCAGCATCTGCCGATTTAACCCAACCCAACGGAGCCGGCTTTGAATTCGGATGTTCCCGGCGTTTATCGAGTGTCCTGCATGCGCCGGGTTGGGAATGTCTTGCTTCGAAAATCCGGGGATCTCTTAACCACTGGCGTGCCGACCGTGCGGTCAGTCACGTTCGCCTTTGTTTCCTCTCCTGCCGATTCGCCGAGCACTCGGCTGGCTCGGGAATGGCGTAGGGGTTCGACGGCGAGGTCCCGCGAACTCCGCGGCGCCTAAGAACATCCCCGGTTTGGTCGCCGGGGATGAAATCGGCTCCCCGTCCCCTTACTCCAGGACGACCATAACACGAAGGAAGCGGGAGTCGTTGAGACCGATCGGTTCGCTGTCGGTGACGGTTTCGATCACGCTCTCCTCTCCGGCGCCCATGGGATGCTCGGTGCTGATCCAGATTTCGTCCCAGTCGGCCATGTTGTCCATCTTGTCCGACCCTTCGACCCGGTAAATCAGGTCGTCGGCGTTGATCCGAAGAAAGGTGATTTCGAGAAACTCGTCGTTGCCCGCCGTCACGGACGCGATCGACGGCAGCGTCGCGGTGAAAGGCTGATTCGGATTCCCGTCAAACGCGTATTCCAGCAAATTCAATATGCCGTCTCCGTCCGCGTCATGCTCGGGGCCGCTGATGGAGGGGTCGGTGAAGAAGTCCTGCGCCCATGTATCGTAGCCTGATTCGGGCTCGAGCACTTCCCCGCCGCCGAGAACGCGGGCGATCCGGTCCCGGGGCGTGCCGTCGTAGTTTGTGAAACGTCCGCCCAGCAGGATCGAGCCGTTTTCCTGAATCGCGAGAGCCGATACGCGGTCATTCGCGCCCCCGCCCTGCTCGAAGCTCTGATCCAATTCACCGCCCGGAAGAAGCCGGGCTATCCTGTTGCGCGGTTCGCCCCCGACCTCGGTGAAATCACCGGCGATGATCACTCGGCCCTCCGCGTCCTCAGCGATGGCCCACACCGTTCCGTTCGGGGCCGCCGGCCTGAAATCGTCGTCGCGGTCGCCGTTGGGGAGAATTCGAACCAAACGGGCGCCGGGTTGTGTGGTGCTGCGATAAGCGCTGAAATCTCCCCCCGCATAGATCGTCCCGTCCCGGCCGGGTGAAAGCGTTCTCACCCGCCCGTTGAATCCCGTCCCCACACTGAACGTGGCATCGTCCGCAAGCGTTCCATCCGGATTCAACAGGGCGATACGGTTTCGGGATTCAGAGTTGTATTGCGTGAATATTCCGGCTGCCAGGATTCGTTCCTCAGGACCGTCGCCTTCGTCCACCTCGATGACCATCAACGCGTCAACCTGATCGTTGGCGCCGCTGCCTCCGGCATTGAAATTCCCGTCGAGAGACCCGTCCTCGTTCAACCCGGCGACACCGGTCAGGTTATTGTCGCCGACACTGAAAAACCATCCTCCGACCACGACCGAACCGCTTTCGAGGGAAGCAACGCCGAGCACCCGAAGGTTCAACTTGTCGTCGTCGGTCGGCGGAACAAAGGTTTCATCCAATTCGCCATCCTCCGACAGCCGCGCCACACGGGTTCGGTCCTCACCGTCGAACGAATCGAAATTCCCTCCGATAAGCCACCTGCCCGTCGCATCGGGATTCACCGCCGCAACAAACTGATTGGCTCCAACGCCGACGTCAAAGGTCTCGTCAACCTCACCGTCAGTATCAAGACGAGCCACTCCGCCGATTGTGACACCCCCGATCACCGTAAACAGACCGGTGGCAAGAAACCGGTCGCCTTCAACAAGACGAAACGACAGGACTTCATCGTTGGCCCCCGGGTCAAAGGTCTCGTCGAGCGCTCCCGGCGTATCCGCAATCGCGGTGTTGAATAAAAAAACCACGGAACCGAGTGCCGCGGATGCACAAATACGCAAAGGTTTGAGGACCATGACTGTCTATCGTTTTTTTGTTTTTGGATTCCTGTTTCTTCGCCGGGTTCGGGAGCGTCTTTATTCCCACGATTTAACAATGTTCTGCCGGACCTCGCCGGCATTATTGCCGTGCCGGCCGGGTGAATAAATCAAAACCCGCGCACGGATCTCTCGCTCGCTCTGCCCGGATTCCAGGGGCGGGGCGCCATAACTCTCGAGGTTGTCGGCAAAACCGGGCCGCACCTGGTGAGCGGCGTTGTCCCGCAACGTGATAATTCCGTCGCCGTCGTGATCCATCACGATGACGATGTCGCTGTTTCCGAACGCGTCGACGAAATAGACGTTCGCCGGATCCGATATACTTCCCTGCGGATTTCGCAGTTGATAGTCCGACTCCGAGAAACTGTAAAACTGGATTCCCCGCTCGTTGGGATGCCTTGAGGCGGCGGGGCCCCATCCGTCGCGCAGAGTGGATCCGTCCATCATGCGTCCCGACAGAAATTCCACGAAGTTCTGCCTGCGGTCCGCGTGTTGGTTCAGCCGGACGATCAGGGTTCCGTCGGCGGTCGGATTGGTGTAAGTCCAGTCTCCGGGGTCGGAGTTGAAATCCGGCAGGTAACCGTATTCCTGGTGGAAGCTCTCGATCGCGGTGGTCCACTGGCTGAACATTGCCCGGGTGCGGCTGTTGTTAGCCGACTGGCGCACCTTGGACATGGTCGGGATTAGGATGGCTGCGAGGATGCCGATAATCGCGATCACCGCAAGAAGCTCGATCATCGTGAAGCCGGATCCCGCGGCCCGGCGGTAATCGGGCGCATTCCGCGCGGGTAAACTGTCATTCAATGTCGCTGATTCTTTCATCTGCCTGGAATTCCTTTGTGGTTGCCGACCCGAAATTCAAACGGGTCATTGGTCGTGGTGTAAATTGTCGGCGTTGTTGGCGCTATCGGGAACGATCCCGTCACGGCCGGGAGGATCGTCCGCCCCGCTCGGTCCCCGGGAATACAGAATGAAGCCCGAGCGGTTCCAGTTGTCGGGATCGGATGCGTTCTTATAAAAATACCGGTAGGCGTTTCCCCAGGGATCGATGAAACGGTTGTCCAGTACCTGCGGCTCGTTCCGGTCGGGAAGCCGGTTCGGCTGCTCCTCGTCGAACTCGACGTTCAACCGCGAGTATTCGACAAACACCCGCCCGAGCGACGGATTGCCCTGATCGTCGGTGATTTCGTCCCCCCTCGGCCCGATAACCCCGCCGAGAGCATTGAACAGGATCCGTTCGTTGTCGCCCGCCGCGCCGACTCCCACCCAGGGATAATCGCCGTACTGGCCGCGATATTGTTCGAGCGCCTGCGAAATAACCCGGAGTTCGGTCTGCGCACGGGAGAGCCTCCCTCGCTCGGTCGTTCCAGACATCAGCCCGAATGTGATCGCCGCGAGGATCGCTATGATCCCGAGGACAACCAGCATCTCGATCATGGTGAATCCGTTACGTATCGATTGGTATCTGTCAGGCGTCGGCATAGAAAATTGATCCATTCAACCCATTAGGATTATCACTTGCATGGCGGCGGTGCGCCCTTCAGTTCAAGGGTTTCGGGCCCGTGCAGACCGGGCAATCGATACGAGCTGACCAAAGACGATCATAAAAGTCGAGCCCGGAATGGTCTACTTTTTCGCGGCGGAATGCGGAAGACATCGCGGAGGGCCCGTTTCATCGTTTCATCTTTTGCTTGCGTTGGGCCGCACATTCCACGAAAGCTTGGCAATATCGGGACGTTCATGCAAAATGGGTTGAGCCGTCGATATTCACTCGCTCTGGAAAATTCGATCCTCGATCGGATTGCCCGCTTTTCCGCCGGGAAGTCGATTTCTCCGGTTCCGAATGTTGCATCGAGTTTCTCGATCATCGGCAATATGACTTTGAACGGGAACCGGTTACGTCCGATTTTTCGACCCGCTCAACCCGCGCCATGCGCTGCCGGCAGTCGCTTTTTCTCCTTCCGTTTCTTCCCATCCACGAATCCGCACCTTCACATTCCACCTACGAATGCCAAAGAAAAAGACCGAACAATCGAATGCCAGCGACACCGAACCCAGGACCGAAGGAGTTCTGGAGCTGGACCACCGGCGTCGCGGCGTTCTTCTCAATCCTGAACGCAATGGAAAACCCGGCCCGGACGATCCCGCCGTGGACAAGGAACTCGTCCGGCGGTTCAAGCTGAAAACCGGCAATTTTATCACCGCGACGATCGAGTCGGAGCCCGGCCAGCCGCGACCCAGGGTCAAGTATATTGAAAAGGTGGACAACGTCCCGGTCGATGAGCGGCGAAAGATGCCCTTGTTCAGGGATCTCACGACCGTCACCCCGAAAAAACCCCTCAGGCTGGAAATGAAGGACGGAAGGCTCTCGCTGCGGGTGATCGACCTCTTCTGTCCGATCGGGAAAGGCCAACGCGGACTGATCGTCGCCCCGCCGCGCACAGGCAAGACCACCCTCCTGCGGGATATCGCGCTCGGCGTGCTCGAGAACCATCCGGAATGCCACGTAATCATGCTCCTCGTTGACGAGCGCCCGGAAGAAGTCACCGACATGAAACGCGGCGTTCCGGCCGAGATTTTCGCCTCCTCCAACGACGAACCGCTCGCCAGTCACATTCGCGTCGCCGATCTGGCGATCAAGCGGGCGAAGCGGCTAGTGGAAACCGGTGCCGACGCCGTGATCCTCATGGACTCACTGACGCGGCTCGCTCGGGCGCACAACGCCGTGAGCGGCGCGAGGGACCACACGACGACCGGCGGGCTCGATGTCCGTGCGCTGGAAAAGCTCAGACGGATCTTCTCCGCCGCCCGCACCACGGAGGAGGCCGGAACCCTGACGATCATCGCGGCGGCGCTGATCGAAAGCGGCAGCCGCATGGACGATTTGATCTACCAGGAGTTCAAGGGCGCCGGCAACATGGAGATGGTGCTCGACAAAAAGGCCGCGGAACTCCGGTTGTGGCCGGCCATCAACATCAACGCTTCCGGGACTCGGCGCGAGGAATCGCTCATTCCGGCAGGTCGCCTCGAAAAAATCCGCGTCCTCCGCCGCGCGCTCGCCTCGCTTGGAACCGAGGAGGCCGTCGAAACGATCATCTCCCGGCTCTCGAAATCGAAAACCAACGCACAATTCCTCAAGCTGTTAAAACGGTAGCATTCCGGGAACTTCGGAGAAGGGGACGGTCGATTCGACCGGAACGATATTGAGACCTGATCAGGATACCGCGCCGGACGAAAAGAAAAAAAATCAACTTAACACTTGAGTCCGAGGCGATAACGTCCCACAAGAATTCTTTCTGTAGCGCGCCGAAGGCATTTTCCTTCGCGGCGCAAATTATCGACACGTTTCTTCATGCAGAGTTTTTCCGAACAGTGTCTGGACATGGCCCGATCCATTCTGGGCGAAAACCTGGCTTCAATCAATCAGGACGGTACCATCGCCCCCCTCGACGGGGAACATCCGCGCTACGATGAGCCCGGCCATGCCGCCCTCGCTATCGGTGAATTCTTCAGGGCGACCGGGGAGACGTCACTGACGGACCACGACCTCGTCGACCTTTCGGCACGGTGCATCACCAGCCAGGCATTTCGTGAACCCGCCCAGGAAAACGGACTCGCCTACGCCGCGCTCGGTCTTCTGTCCTGGGGGCCCGCGAAAGAACGCAACCAGGTTTGGGAACGCCTGGTCGATCCGACCCGGGAGGCGCTCGACCGGCTCCTGCTCGCGCGCACCGACTACCAGAACCACTGGCAGGCCTTCAATATCGCAAAAGCGGTCACCCGCTACAGCATGGGCCTTTCGAAAAAGGACGAAACCGGCAAGCTCATCGACCTCTTCCTGCAACGGATCGACCAGAACAGCTCCGGGAAATATTTCGACGACGCCCCGGAAAACCTTGGCGGGGCGTTCAATATCTACGGCGTGCTCGCGTTCGTCTTCATCCGGCAGGCGCTCCAGCTTCACGCCAACATGAACCTGAAGGAGCGCAAGCTACCCAGCCTTCGAACCCATGGCGAGCGGTACATTAAAATGTTCCCCGACCTCGTCCGCCAGGACGGTCTCGGCTGGTGTTACGGCCGCGGCATCGGCGCCTACGGCCAGATGCACTGTATCAGCTTGATCCTCCAGGGCCTGCGCGACGGGTGGGTCTCGAATGAGCAAAAGAGCAAGTATTTCGACCTCCTCCGGCGCCTCTTCCATTTCTTCTTCGTCAACTACCTCGACCAGGAAAGCGGCTGCCTGGTAATCCGCGACCCCGAACGGAGCACTATCCCCGCGCACACCACGCGAATGGCGAATTTCGACGCCGCGCGCTATCTCAGCCAATGGTCGCGACTCGCCCGGAACATCACGGCCCCGGCCACCTCGACCGCCAAGGCGATCACGCCGAAGTCATCGGGACGATTCATCAACTTCGACAAGTCCAACCGCAAGGAGCAGGGGCTCTTTCTTTACCGGGATCCCGAAACGGGATTCCACGCGCAATTGCCGCTTGTCAGCAGCGGAGGCGACGGGAATTGCGACTCGCTTCCCTTCCCGCATTCACCGGGCGTATTCGACTGGCCCGTCGATCGCTACATGCCGATCATGATCCCGGAACTCACCATTGATGGAAAGGAATTCATTCCCGCCTATTACGGCAAACGGATCGTCACCGGCCTCGGGTCGCGCAACGCGTTCTACTTCCGCTACGAACAGCCGGAGTTGATTACCAGGGACGAGAAAATCGTTTCCGGAATCGGTTCGTGCAAGGTCAATTGGTCTTTTGAAAAGAGTAAAATCACAAGTGAGTTCGCGTTTTCCGTGAAAAACAACGTGCAGATGAACAGCATGCGCTACATGCTCGCTATCGCCTCTCCTCACTCGAGTTACCGCCTCGGCAACACTCTCACACTCGGCAAGGAGGGATTCCGCTGTTCGGTCACCAAAGACGATTTCCATGCCAACTGGCTGGAGACCGAGGTGGTCAGCGACAATCCCGAATACAGAACCTTCTACGGCAAGGTCCACTACCTGCAGACCCTGACGCGCGACCACCCGTTGATCATGCGTCCCGGCCAGACCTACCGGCTGACAGTCACGTTCGAGCCCGACATCGTCACGGTGGAAGGCTGAGCGTCAACCGATGCTGTCGCGCCGAATCATACCCTGTCTCGACGTTGCAGCCGGGCGCGTCGTCAAAGGCATCCGCTTTAAGGAACTGCGGGATGCCGGCGATCCGGTCGCCTCGGCCAAAACCTACGAGCGGCAGGGCGCCGACGAACTCGTCTTTCTCGACATCACCGCGTCGAGCGACGAACGCGAAATCATGCACAAGGTGGTCGAGGAAACCGCCTCGGAATGTTTCATGCCTCTTACCGTCGGCGGCGGACTGCGCTCGGTCGAGAACGTTCGGCAAATGCTCAACGCGGGCGCCGATAAAATCAGTCTGAACACAGCCGCGGTAAACAATCCGGACCTCGTGAGGGAAGCCTCCCGCAAGTTCGGCAACCAGTGCATCGTCGTCGCGATCGACGCGAAAAAAGAGCCGAACGAAGAACGCTGGCGCGTGTACACCCACGGCGGCCGGACTCCGGTCGAGCTCGACGCGGTTCAATGGGCGAAGAAAGTCGTTTCACTCGGCGCGGGCGAGATCCTGCTCACGAGCATGGACTGCGACGGCACCCAGTCCGGTTACGACCTGGCCCTGACGCGGCAGGTTTCCGACGCGGTCGAAGTGCCGGTGATCGCGTCCGGCGGCGCCGGCAGGATGGACCACTTTCTCCGCGTCCTCAAGGACGCCAACGCCTCCGCCGTCCTCGCCGCTTCGTTGTTTCATTTCGGCACCTTTAAGATCGAACAGGTCAAACGCTACCTCGCCGAACACGGAATTCCGGTGCGGTTGGATCGAGACCGGTGAACCGGGCTATCCCAAGTCGCCCGCAAGCGCGTCGATCTCTTCAATGTGCCGCCGTTTGTCCTCTTCCGGCAGGAGGGCGATTTCGAACCCTGTGCGGGCGACGGCAGCAAGCTCGGACCGCGAAAATCCGAGACTGTCAGCCAGAACCGCGTATTCGCGGCAAACCGTGTTCCCGAAAACAACGGGGTCGTCGCGGCTTATCGTACACAGCACCCCGGCATCGAAAAGCGGGCGTATCGGGTGTCGCTCCATCGACTCGACCGCGCGCAGCTTGTAGTTGCTGATCGGACACGTATCGAGCGGGATCCTCTCCCGCACGAGACGCTCGACCAGCGCGGGATCGTCCGCCGCCCGGATTCCGTGTTCGACGCGATCAACATCAAGGAAATCGAGCACCTCGCGAACCGAATCCGCGCTTGTGAACTCGCCGGCGTGGGCTTTTGTCGTTTTGCCGGCCTGTCTCGCCTCCGCCCAGGCACGGGCGTTCCACTCTTCCAGGGGCTTTTCCTCCGTTCCATGGATATCGACGCCGTCGAGCTGTTGCCAGTTGGGCATGTCATCGATCACTTTCCTCATTTCGCCGTGGTAATTGTCGCGTAACATTCCCATGAATACGCGCACCTCGAATCCTTCCGGCGCCGCCTCCTTGATCGCCTGAATAATTTCCTCACCCGGAATGCCGAACATCTCGATAATGCCTATATGGAAACTCGTTTCCAGGTACCGGACGTTCTCGGCACGCAGATCCTCGAAGATCGCCCGGGCCGCCTCGTGGTAACGCTCCGCCGACGTGTACCACTCGAGCGCCACTCCGAACAAAACCGCTTCGAACTGTTCGAACGTGTCGAAGCGAAAACTCTCGTGCCAGAACTCCGAAGGATCAGACTCGCGCGGTGCGGAGCCCGAATGCAGTCCGGCGACCAGCCGGTACGGCACCGCCGCCTCGATGTGCAGGTGCGTTTCAGTCTTCGGCAGCCGCTCGATAAAGGCGGTCGTGTCGGGATCGATTCCGGTTTTCATTCGAAGGAAGTTCAGCCGTATTTTGCTTTGAGCCCGCGACCGGCGCGAGCGCTGCGGCCGGCGAGGTCGAGAATGTGGATCGGGCGGCGCGCCCATTCGGGAGTGATGATCAACGGAGCGCCGTTTTGAATGTGATCGACGATGTTCCGGTAGTAACGCCGCCTTTCATCGGGCGGATTCTTTCCCTTGCGGACGATGATCTCGTTCGAACCGGAAGTGATCAGTGTCCATGTGCGGATATCGAAGACGTAGGACCCCTTTGTCCCGGTCACCTCGATCATCCCGGCTTTCGGATCAGAATCCAGGGAGGTCACACAAAGTGTCAGCCACTGGCCGGAGGCGAACCGGACAACCGCGAACCCTTCATCCTCATTCGTATCGTCTCCCCACACGGTTTTCGGCCCCCAGAATCCGCTTTTCACGAATCCGCTGACTTCAGTGATCTCGCTCTCAATAATCTGGAGGGAGTATTCAAGCAGATGAACGCCCCAGTCGTAGAGAATCCCGCCGGACACCGACTTGCTGGAGCGCCACCAGTCGCCGGGCTTTCCCCTGCTCCCCATCCGCGCCTGAATCCGAACCACCTCGCCGACGGCCCCGGAGCGAATCTTCTTCAAGGCACGCAGAATGGAACCGTCCCAGTGGCGATTGTGGTACGTCGAAAGAACCACTCCGCTCCTGCGCGCCTGCGCAATCATGCTGTCGCATTCGGCGGTGGCAATAGCCAGGGGCTTTTCGCAGACCACGTGTCGTCCCGCTTTCAAACATTGGATCGCTATCGGCGCATGGGTGTTGTGGGGCGTAATGATAGTGACAAGATCGACGTCGGCACGCTTGAGCATCTCTTCAACGCTCGAATATCTCGCGATCCCGGGAAAATCCTTTTCCGCCACTTCCAGGCGGACGGGATCAATCTCGGCGACCGCTGCTGGAGCCATTCCCGCGCGGCGCATCTCATCGAGATGGAGCCTGCCCATGTTAAACGCACCGCCGTATCCAATGACGCCGGCTTTGATTTTCTTTCGAGTTCGTGGGTTCATAAAAATGCCAATACCGGTATCCAGAAGTCGCGGATTTTCGCAACGAAATAAAAAATCAAGCTTCCCGAATCCTCCCTCTTGCCTATTCGCGACTCCAACCCGGCGGAAACCTCACCGGGACACGGTTGCGGGACGTGGTGCGGCGAACACCTGCACGTGTCCCTCGTGTTTCGGTTGTCTTATTAATAAGCAGCACGTGAAACGGAGCTTCGAGCTTCAGACGATTTGACCGACGAACAGTTTTCCGGGCATGGCGCGGGCGGAGTCCGGGCGTCAAAACGCTACGGCAAAGCGCCGAGAATATCAACAATTCGGCCCCGTCGATGCTCCGGTCCGCCTACTCCGTCGTTTTCTTCGCGGTCCGCTTTCGGGCGGTTTTCTTCTTTGCTCCGGCCGGACGCGGCGGAAACTCAAATCCAATATCTCCGTTGTCCTTGAGAATCAGATGGGCGGAAAAGGGTTTCTTGGAGCGTTTGGACCAGAAATTCGGAAGAAGATCGGTTTTCTTTTCTTCGAGCAACTTATTGAACTGCGGACGTTCGATATCCCGCCCGAGAATCTTGCGGCTGACTCGGAAATCGCACTTCTTCTCCTCGTTCCGCGAGTTTTCACAGATGTAGGCGGAGACACTTTCGTACACCTTCGCGCCGCATTTCGGGCAGACACCCACGACTTCCAGGTTGGAGAAGTCGATCTTCGCGGATTCCCCTCCGCCCTCGCCGCCATTGCCGTTGTCGAAAACAAAGCGAATCCGGTTCTCCTCATTCAACTCGAGAATGGCGCTGAACGGTTTGCCCTTCTTTGACCGAAATCCGTCCAGGGGCCCGATCCGGCGGTCGTTCAGAAGTTGCTGGACTTCCGATTCCTCCAGTTTCCGGTTGCCGACGACCTTGTAAACCGCAAGGTCGCCGTCCCGGGACCTGTACCTGCGGGAATTCTCCAGCATCGGCTTTCCGTCGGTCGGACTGATGATGGAGGTCTCGGTCGCGTTCTCGTCGGATTCTTCGAAATTCTTAACCTTGTCGACGATTTCCCGGGTGAGATCGGTGATCTCTTTCATGAACTCCTCCCGAGACAGTCCCCCGTTCTCGATCTTGCGAAGCTTGTGCTCCCATTCTCCGGTCAGCGAGGGACTCGTCAATGCGGCCGCTTTGACCTCATGCAAAAAGCCCAGAAGCAGTTCGGCCTTCCCGGTGGGAACCAATTCGCGCCGTTCGCGTTCGAGATACTTCTCCCGCACGAGGTGATCGATAATGTTTGATCGCGTCGCCGGCGTTCCAAGCCCCTTTTCCTTCATGGCTTCGGCGAGTTCCTCGTCGTCCACGAGCTTGCCGGCGCCCTCCATCGCGGAAAGGAGAGTGGCTTCCGTGTAACGCGGGGGCGGTTTCGTCTGCTCTTCGCTGATCTCGCCGGAAACGGTCTCCGCCCGGGGCGGATCGCCGTCGGCCTGATCGAGCGGAGTGAGGGTGGATGCATCGTTGTCGGCGGGCTGTTTCCCGTAAACGGCCAGCCAGCCGGGCTCGACGAGTACTTTTCCCTCTGTTTTGAACCCGTGCTCCTCAACCGTGCTGATTCGCGTAGTGACGTCGAACTGGGCGTTCGGATAAAAAACGGCGACAAAACGTCGCGCGATCATGTCGTAAATCTTCGCTTCGTTTTCGGGCAGTTTTTTCGGCGTTTCGTTGGTCGGAATGATCGCGAAGTGGTCACTGACCTGCGCGTTGTTGAAAATCCGCTTGTTCGGCTTGACCCAGTCCTTTTCGACGGCCTTCCTGGCATGGCCCCCCAGGTCCCCTTCCAGGGATCCAAGGGTTTCCTTGCAGACCGGGACATAATCCTCCGGCAGCGCCTTCGAATCCGTCCGGGGATAGGTGATCACCTTGTACCTTTCGTACAGGGACTGGGCGATCTGGAGGGTTCGGGACGCCGGCAGCCCGTAGCGGTTGTTTGCCTCGCGCTGCAGGGTCGTCAGATCGTAAAGCCGCGGCGCGGTTTGCTGGGTCCGCTTCCGCTCCTCGGCGACCGTGGCCGGCGGATTGTTTTCCAGCGCCTTGAGAATACGCTCGGCGGTCGCTTTGTCCCATATCCGGTCCGCGCGGTCGTACTCATCGTTCGACTTTCGAAAATCCGGCCGCTGGTAAACGCCCTGGTACTCGCCCAGAGTGACCTTGAAGTCGGCCAGAATGCGGTAGTAGATCCGCGACTCAAAGGCGCGGATCTGTTTTTCCCGGTCCATCACAATCGCCAGAGTCGGCGTCTGGACGCGTCCCACTGTTGCAGCCTGCCCTCCCCGGGAGCCGAACATTCGTTTGGTGACCGCACGGGTGCCGTTGATTCCGATCAGCCAGTCGGATTCGGAACGGCAGCGGGCGGCATCCGCCAGCGGACGCATCTCCTCGCCCTCGCGCAGACGGGAAAACGCCTCCCGGATTCCCGCGGGCGTCATCGACGACATCCAGAGGCGTTTGACCGGTTTCTTCGACTTTACCAGTTGGTAGATATAGGTGAAAATCAACTCTCCTTCCCTTCCGGCGTCACAGCCGTTGACGATCACCTCGACGTCTTTACGGGAAAAGAGCTTTTTCAGTTCCTGAAACCGGCTCTTGGTTCTTTCGATCGGCTTGAGCTCAAACGATTCGGGAATGATGGGAAGGCTTTCGAGGCGCCAAAAGCTGTATTTCTTGTCGATCTCCTCCGGCATGACCAACTCCACCAAGTGCCCCTGGGCCGCCGCTGAAATGTACCGGTCGTTCTCAAAGTAGTCTCCCTTTTTCGGAAGTTTTCCGAGCGCGCTCGCGATGTCGCGCGCCACGCTCGGTTTCTCGGCGATAATGAGTGTCTTCATGAAGATTCAGGTCGTTGAAAAAATGGAGGGTTTTCCCGGTAACCGGGCTTGAGGGTCCCTATCACCAATGGCCTTGCGAGTCTCCTCCCGGAAACACACTATTTTTCGCCCCGCTTGATGATCTTCTCGTTGGCGCTTCCGAGAACCAGGACCTTCGGTTTCCAGCCGGGCGCATCTTCGGCGGAAACCGTACAGAAAGCCATGATAGTCAAAAGGTCTCCCACTTTCCCAAGCCGGGCTGTGGCGCCGTTCAGACTGATTTTCCTGGACCCGGCCGGCGCCGGAATCGCGTACGTCTCAAATCGATTGCCGTTAGCCAAATTCCCGACGAGGATCTTCTCGTAAGGGAGCATATCCACCATCTGCATCAACTCAAGGTCGATGCCCAGGCTGCCTTCGTAATTCAGGCTGGAATCCGTCACCTCAGCGCGATGAATCTTCGATTTGACCAAATGCACATGCATATTATTCGCAGTTCCTGTGAAAAAACCCTTAAGAAGGCGGAATTTTCCCTCCTCGTCAACAGGCATTCCCAGTTTCCCCTTCGCTTCAGTTTACAGGTGACGTGAAATTTCTCAAAACCTGCCGCGTCATTTTTTTTGCCTTATTCCGGTATGCGATTCACTTTCGACTTTGGAATGTTGTAAAAAAGAGGTAACAAAATAAATCATCTCCATGAACATGGGAATTTGATGCTCAAGAAACTATCGGCCATCGTAAAAGACCGTTTGTACCGCTTTGAGCAGTACACCGTTGATGTCATTTACGGACGCCGTTCCGGCAGACTCGCTGCTGTCTACGGTGCGTTTCTTCACCTTAACTCCCTCCTGTACAATGGGATAGTTCAGGTCCGGGTCTGGCTGTATCGCAAACGGATCCTGCACGACCAACCGCTGGGATGCCTGGTCGTCGTCGTGGGGAATCTCACTGTCGGGGGGACCGGGAAAACGCCCGTGGTGGAAAAATTCGCACGCTCCCTTGCCGAGCGAGGACGGCGGGTCGCCATTCTGAGCCGGGGGTACAAGAGCAAGAGCGAGCCGCTCTGGCACCAATGGTGGCGTCGGATTTCGCACGGGGGCGAACCCCCGCCCCCGAAGGTCGTCAGCGACGGGAAGAACGTCCTCCTCGATTCCGAAAACGCCGGTGACGAACCGTACATGCTCGCCAGAAACCTTCCCGGAGTTCTTGTGATCGTGGACAAGAACCGGGTGAAAAGCGGTTCCTACGCGATCAGGAAATACGGGGTCGACACCCTGATCCTCGACGACGGCTACCAGTACCTCCCCTTAAAAGGTCGCCTGAACCTGCTCCTGATCGACAAGACCAACCCCTTCGGCAACGAAAGACTTCTCCCGCGAGGCATCCTCCGTGAACCGATCAAGCACATGAAGCGGGCCTCGTACGTGTTTCTTACGAAATCGGACGGCCAGCCCGACGGAGAACTTGAGGACCTGATCCGGCACTACAACCGGAACGCCGAGATCATCGAATGCGCCCACCGCCCGTCGTACCTTCAACAGGTGAACGGCACCGACCGCATGGAACTCGACTCGCTGAAAGGGCGCCGCGTCGGGGCATTCAGCGGTATCGCCACCCCCGACAGCTTCGAAAGCTTCCTGCGCGAACTTGGCGCAAGCGTCCTCTTTACCAAACGTTTCCTCGACCACCACCGCTTCACCGAAAAGGAGATCGAGGATATTTTCAGGCAGGCATCCGCCGCCTCCCTGGATTTCCTCGTCACGACGGAAAAGGACGCCGTTCGCATCTCCCCCGATCTTCACCCGCCCATTCCCCTTTACTACCTGCGGCTCGAGATTGAAATCATCGACGGAATCAACGATTTCGAGGAAGCCGTCTCGCGAATCTGTTTTCCGGAACTCGCCCGTAAAACCGCCTTCGGCAGAGCCTGACTCGATTTTTGGCTCGCTCCGGCGCCGCTGCCGGTCTTGGGATAGCCCTGACATGATGGACTCCCGTTACCAAGAACTGGCCGCCGTCCTTACCGGCTTTTCCACCAACCTTAAAAAAGGCGAACGCGTTCTGATCGACGCGTTCGATATTCCGGATTCGATGACCATCGCCCTGGTCAGGGCGGTTCGGTCACGCGGGGCGATTCCGTTCGTCCAGCTCCACCGGGCGCGCATTGCGCGGGAGATCATGCGGGAAGCCGAGGGCGAAGGACTGGACTTTCACTCCAGGATCGAACTCTCGCGCATGAAAGGCATCGACGCCTACATTGCCGTACGCGGAGCCGAAAACATATTCGAGACCTCCGATGTTCCGGCCGACCGCCTGAAACTCGTGATGCGCAAAATGAAACCGGTCCAGGACTGGCGGGTGAAAAAGACAAAATGGGTCGTGCTGCGCTGGCCGACTCCGTCGATGGCCCAGCAGGCGCTGCGCAGCACCGAGGCATTCGAAGACTTCTTTTTCCGCGTTTGCACGCTCGACTATTCACGGATGGCGCCCGGCATGAACGCACTGAAAAAGTTGATGGAGCGGACCGACCGGGTCGAAATCAAGGGACCTGAAACCGACCTCCGTTTTTCGATCAAGGGAATCGGCGTGATTCCCTGCGGAGGACGGCACAACATTCCCGACGGCGAGGTCTTCACCGCGCCGGTCAGGAACAGCGTCGAAGGCGAAATCACCTACAACGCCCCAACCGTGTACCAGGGAACCTCCTTCGACAGAATCCGCCTGGTTTTCAAGAAGGGCCGAGTCGTGGAAGCTTCCGGCACCAACGAGGAACGCCTGAACGAAATCCTCGACTCCGATCCCGGCGCCCGCTACATCGGCGAATTCGCCATCGGCTTCAATCCCCATATCCTCGAGCCGATGCGGGACATCCTCTTTGATGAAAAGATCGCCGGGTCGTTCCACTTCACCCCAGGGCAAGCCTACGAACAGGCCGACAACGGGAATCGCTCGCAGGTGCACTGGGACATGGTGCAGATTCAGCGCCCGGAGTACGGCGGAGGCTCCATCGCCTTCGACGGAAAAGTCATCCGCCGGGACGGCCTCTTCGTGCCCGCTCCCCTGAAAAAACTGAATCCCGATCACCTCCTCGGTCGCCGCCGGCGCTCAAACTGACCCCGCCGCAGGGTATTGGTCCTTCCGCAAATGCCGGCAGCCGGTGAGATAACAATCCTCGATCCGGAAGCTCAGGGGGGACGGACCGGATTGATATCCGCTAATAAGCGGGAAAAGCATAACTGGATCTGCGACAATTTTTAAAAATCGTAGTGACAACTACAACCGTATGCCACATAACCCCTTTTATCTCTCAAACGTAAGGAAAGACCCATGGAAATCGGCATTCAGATTGTAACTCCTCTTCTCGGTATAATCGGGCTCGTTGTCGCCTATTTGATCTACCGCAATATCATGCGACTACCGGGCGGTGAAGGGCATATCGCGGACATCGCCAAACAAATCCACGAGGGCGCCATGGTGTTCATGCGCCGCGAAATGCAGATTCTCATCCCGTTCATCGTCATCGTGGGGATTCTCCTGATTTTTAAGGATCCCTGGGAATCGATGGCGTTCTTTCTGGGGGCTCTGGCCTCGTTCCTCGCCGGATTTATCGGAATGTACGCCGCCACCAAGGCGAACGTGCGCACCGC
This sequence comes from Opitutales bacterium, assembly GCA_007130045.1. Classification (GTDB taxonomy): domain Bacteria; phylum Verrucomicrobiota; class Verrucomicrobiia; order Opitutales; family T3Sed10-336; genus PXDC01. Next base: position 1,838 of record SLTG01000142.1, on the reverse strand, counting down.
GATCGCGGCGAAAACCAAGGGCGCCGGCGCCGCACTCAGCACCGCTTTCGCCGGCGGATCGGTCATGGGCCTTACCATCGCGTCGATGGGACTGATCGGAATCGGCGGCTTGTTCCTGTTCTTTGGCGAAACCGAGCACGACGTCCACGTCATCCACGGCTTCCCGATGGGCGCGGCGGTGGTCGCCATCTTCTTCCGTGTCGGCGGCGGCATCTTTACCAAGGCGGCCGATGTCGGCGCCGATCTCGTCGGCAAGGTCGAGGCGGGCATTCCCGAAGACGACCCGCGTAACCCGGGCGTTATCGCGGACAACGTCGGCGACAACGTCGGCGACGTCGCCGGCATGGGGTCCGACCTCTTCGAGTCCTACTGCAACGCCCAGATCGCCACGATGGCCATCGCCGCGACGATGGCGGCGCCCCAGGTCATGGACCTGATGGGCGTGGCGGACGGACGGCCTACGCTGATGTACCTGCCGCTTGCAATGACAACCCTCGGTATCGTCTGCGCGATGCTCGGACTCCTAATCGTCAAGGTTGCATCCGGACAGAAGCCCGCAAGAGCGCTTAGATTCGGCACGATGGGAGCGGCGCTCCTCTTTATTCTGGCTTCCTACTTCGTCATCCAGTTCTTCGAGGCCTCCAGCGCAATCTGGGGCGCGGTGCTCGCGGGAACGGTCGCCGGAATCGTTATCGGCCTCTCAACGGAATACTTCACCGGAGGAAAACCGATCCTCGGAATCGCTCGCGCTTCGGAAACGGGCGTCGCAACGGTGATCATCTCCGGCATATCCGTCGGTCTGTTCTCAGTGGCGATTCCCGCCGCCGCCGCCGCCGCCGCCATCCTCGTCGCCAGCAGTTTCGCCGGACTCTACGGGGTAGCCATCGGCGCCGTTGGGATGCTGGCAACGATCGGGATCACCATGGCGATCGACGCTTACGGACCGGTCGCCGACAACGCCGGCGGTATCGCCGAAATGTCGGAAATGGGACCGGAGACGCGCAAGATCACCGACGAGCTCGACGAGGTGGGCAACACCACCGCCGCGATCGGCAAAGGCTTCGCCATCGGCGCCGCCGGCCTTGCGGCTCTTTCGCTCGTGGTCGCATTCGCCAGCGTCGTCGGCGGACGCATTATGGAGATTGAGATTGCCGCCGGCAATATGGCGGAGGGAGATGTCGAGGGCGTCGCGCGCATCCTCGAAATGTTCCCCCTTCCGCTGACTGACCCGCTGGTTCTGGTAGGAATCTTCATCGGATTGATGTTCCCGGTCCTGAACGGCGCGATCACCATGAACGCCGTCGGCAACACGGCTCACGACCTCATCGAGGAAATTCGCCGCCAGTTCAAGGAGATTCCAGGACTTCTGGAAGGAAAGGCGAAACCCGACTCCGCGCGTTGCGTGGACATCGCCACAAAGGGCGCCCTAAAGCGCATGGCGCTGCCGGGGTCACTTGCGGTCTTCGGGCCGGTGGTCATCGGATTCGTTTTTGGAGCCACCATTCTCGGTGGTGTTCTCGTCGGGACGCTGCTTGGATGTTTCATGCTCGCCCTGTTTATGGCCAATTCCGGCGGCGCCTGGGACAATGCCAAGAAATACGTCGAGAAGGGTCACCTCGGAGGCAAGGGCTCCGAAGCTCACAAGGCCACAGTCGTAGGCGACACCGTAGGCGATCCTCTCAAGGATACCTCCGGACCGTCGATGAACATTCTCATCAACGTCATGGCGATCGTCAGCCTGATCATCGCCCCGATAATCCCGCTGACACCGATCTTCAACTGAGATCGCCCAGGTCCCTTGAATTCCGAAAAATCCCGGCTGGAAACGGCCGGGATTT
>SLTG01000018.1 GCA_007130045.1 Opitutales bacterium | reverse complement strand
CCCGCGACAAAAGCCAGCACCCCGATTCCCAGGAGCAGGGCATACACCTTCGGTTCTGGTATCTGCCCGGCCAGGATCGGCTCCCCGGGCGTGCTGTTCCAGGCCCAGTCGTGGACGGTGAGCACGGACTCTTCCGCATTGTGCGAGATGCGAATCCAGCCGTAAAACGGCAGAGCGTCCTCAATCTCCCACCCGCCCGTTTCGAAGTAGGCACGAATCGCCAAATACCCTTCCGAATCGAAGAAATTCCCCGACCCGTCCAATCCGGCCAACCCTTCCTCCGAAAATCCTCTCCAGTCAAGTCCATCTCTAATCCCCACACCCTGATTCAACCGTGCGAGTGCCGGAAACTCCTCTACCTCGTCAAAAACCGCTTGAAAATGGGTACGAGTCAGCGCGCCGATATCCCACCATGGACGTTCGTCCGTAGGACCCGAAAACTCTAAACCGGGAGATATTCCCGCAAACGTAAAATCGTGGGACTCCCTAACCGCTCCCGACACATATCCCAACTCAAATCCCTGATCGGCAATGTAGACGATTCCCTCCGTACGAAGCGGAATACATAATGTCAACATCGCCACCGAACAGAGTGAAGCTATGTGAAACGGCATTGCGAAAGGTCCAATAATTTTGGTTAACATTTCATTCATCTTGTATACACTTGATGCTCCAATTGGCAATAAACATTGCGGAATCGTGGGCTCGATCGCCAAAATCCGCAACAACCGCTTTAATCAAATACCTCTTTCCACCTTCCACTTCAGCCTCCGCCACAAATTTCGGAGTAAATCCTGAATACCCCAACTTGCAAGGAGAAAGCGATTGTGGCGGATTAGGATCACACGCAGCTGGTAAATTTACATGCCCGGGACATTCAAGCGGATGTCCGTAGTGCTCCGAATGTACCGAGTTCTTCCTGAAATATTGGATATTCGCACATATATGCGGATCGAACAACTCGCCAACGTTGAAAACATTTATGGCTTTTGAGTGCGTATCCGTGGTCGGCAGTATCCCGATATTCTTTCGAGTAGAAGCAATTATTCCGTTTTCATCCACTTCAAACAAGAAAATCGCCATTCCATCGTTCTTTGCCTCGTTATCAAAGAAGTAGGGTTGATAGTACTCATTTGATGCGAATAGAAAGCCGCCCGTCTCGCCGCCGATCGTTAACGTTCCTGTGCCTGTAAAGGTGGGTTCGAACTCAAGGGTAAACCCTGATGCGTCAAACGTCTCATCGTCTTCGTCGAATCCTTCGTCGTGCATCCACTCAAGTAAATCATCGTCCCCTGGACTACCTATCAAAAAACCCCGTCGAATTTGCTGATCCCAATCACTCCCAAGTCCTGTCGAGAACACGATCCCCTCGTCAATCTCGACTCCATGCCCAAGACCATCAGCGAACTCCGTTCGCTGCCTCCGCTGACCAATAAACTCAATGCCGAGAATATCCATATTCGGATTTGGCGCTAATAAATTGAACATGTTGACGTCCTGAAATCTAATCCTTAGGCGCAAAAGGTATACAGGGCCGGGTAGTTGACTCTTGGGAATCCATTCCGACATCCAGACACGCTCATATCCTTCTGCCAATCCCGGCGCAAAGTTAGGATCCTGTTCAACGACAACCACCGGACCAAACACCTCACGCCAGCCACTCCAATTCGGGTTGACTTCAAGATGAAAGGTCACCGCTTCTACATCCTGCGGACGGTCAAATTCAATCCCAAAGTACTCGACTCCACCGTGAGTAAAATCGGCGGCGACAGGCATAGATGCGTTCGAAGCAATCGTCGGATCCAAACCCATCGCGTACTTGAGTAGATTTGGAATGCCGTCATTTGCAGGTGTAGCGTGAAACGTCTGCTGAGCCAATGGCAAGCCAAATTGGCCGATCCACTTGAAAAATCCGCCCGCTACCTCCTGGGACACATTAACTTCTAGCATTCCGGACAATGTGACAACCTGCGGATAAACCAAATCGAATGAGAACATGTTCTTCACCTGCCCGATATTGACCATTACGTAATCATCGTCGGAACCCCCCATCCGCGCCCAAGGATACCCAGGAGCAAATCCCTCCTCAATCAAAACATCGTAGAACAGCGATATCACGTACTTGAGCTGCCCGAGATTCACCGCATGAAAATCGTCAACCCCCGAGCCTGGGTTCGCCCAGGAGTCGATCAGGTCATCCAAAGCGTCCCACTCCGGTCCGGAGCTGCCTGGAATCTCGTCCAGTAGATACTCGTAAGCCTTGTAAGCGAAGTACTTGAGCTGACCCTGATTGACGGCGGCATAGTCGTCGGCGGGGTCGCCTGTGATCACATCGTACTCGTACCACCAGTGCGGGCCGCTCTGAGCAGACATGCCGATCGGGATAATACAGAAAATCAGGAGAAGTAAATATTTTGGAATTTTCATCGGAATTAATTTCTGCAGGTTGAATTCGGACGCAGAGCACGCCATTGCCATTTCATTAGGCAATTTACTCGGTACGGGATTTGCGAATAACAAGATTGAACTGGACGCAACTATGGCGAGGACGTAAAATTCCCCATGGAAATATCTCCGCCTGGTTGCACCCGTACGGTTCCGGCAAACTCGGCGTTTCCATTTTTTTGTACGGAAAACGCATTGGATCTGTCGCTAGGTCCGGTCCCGTTTCCTATGATGAAAATGTCATCCGTATCCACCCAAGTGGTCGCCGATCCCTGGGCAACGTTGTAACGCCCAAGGACCACCTGTTCCAGCCCCTGCGCTCTTGTTACCAAACCGAAACTTGCAGCACGCCTTCCGGAAGCGATCGTATCCAAGCCAAACGCAGCGGAATATCGTCCGGAAGCGGTGTTCGCTTCATTCACCGCAAAACTTCCCATCCCGCTTGCATAGTTCCAAATGCCCAGAGAAACGGCCCCCCAGTCCGTCGCCCATGCTTCTTCGCCAATCGCGATCGAGTGACTTCCGCTGGCAACCGACCACACTCCGCCCGCTATGGCGTGAGTTCCGCTCGCATCCGCATTCGTGCCGATTTCCAGGGATTTCTCCAGGGTCGTATCCCCCTCGACCACAAGGTCGTCTTGAATAGTGAAGGTTCCAAAAAGGTTTCCCGAAAGAAACAGCGATGCGGCGCCGAGCAGCGCCGGCAACAGGACATTTGACTGATTGTTTGTATTCATGGTAGTATTCCGATTAACGTGTTTTGGTTAGGTTTTAGAGAAAGTATGACGCAGGGTTTACGGTATCGGGCATTGCATCGCGTTTTGTTAAATGGACTTAAACAAACACTTTTCTTCCAATTGAAATCCGTTCAACCGCCGGCACGGACCCGAACATTTCCCACGGTTTTCAAGTTTACGCTTTTCCCGCCAAGCGCAGACAAGTTGCCGGAATAAGAGGCGCCGCCGCCATAAATCACGATCGTTCCGCCGTCGCTCACCCGAGCCAGGGCCGCCGCCAGACTGGCAACGGGCCCCCGTCCCGCGCCTTCGGCTGCCGCGGCGCGACCGTCATAGACGTCGTCTCCCACTGCGTTGTTTACGTAGACGGTACCGAGGGTTTCGGCAGCGATTTCCCGGGGCCCTGTTTCGACACTCTCTCCCGCGGAGACAGTGTCATCGTCGCCCTCGACCGATACGATCCCCTCGACTGACACGGTGCTCTCGGCGGTTTCGCCCTCCGTCGAGTTTAACTCTTCCTCTTCGGCGCTGCTGTCGTTTTTAACGAATTCCACAAACGGGTCGGCGCTTATTTTCAGTCCGTCAAGGTAAACCGGGGCGTCCGTGTCCCCGACAAATACAATCTCTCCTGGGAACGACTCCCGCGAAGCCGGCGCTCCTTCGAGTACCACTTCTCCATCCAGAGCCAGCGACCATTGTTCTGCGTCATGATCCAGTTCAAGCGCCACTCGGATCCAACGGTCCGAAAGCCCGTTCTCAAACATTCCGAAAACAAAATCGCTTATATCGACGGCTTCCGAGCCATCGCCGGCGGTGATTTTTCCCAATCCCCCGTCCCTCACGAAATACAACCGCGCCCCTTCGGCTTCGATTGCCGGCAGATGGGGCGCCTCATCGAACACCGGGCGAATCCAAATCTCCAGGTACAGTGGATCCACGCCCGGAGGCAATTCGCGCACCACTTCGGCGACCGGGTCTCCCGGAAGCAGAACCAGGGACTGGCCGCCGGTCATCCAATCGTCCGAAGTAATTATGGCGGCGCCTCCCGGGAGGGTGTACCAGCCCGGATGAAGGTCGATCGGTTCTCCAATGACTTTATCCCCGGCAATGGAAAAATCCTCGGTGAACGGCGTGCCGGCAAAGATCGGCGCCGGCAGAAAGAGAAACAGCAGACGAAGGTTGAAGGCTTTCATGGTTCGAAGTGGGTTGAAATTGGGTGGAGGGAGTTTGTTTTGTTTGTTTGTTACGTCCTATTAAACCATTGCAAATGTTCTTGTGCGCCCCGATTTCCGCACCTTACGGAGCGGCCAATATCAGTTTCCGGCGGCCGCCTCCGCGAGACTGCGCAGCTCCGCGAAATCTTCATGCCTGTCTTCCCGCCATTGATCCAAGGCGGTTTCGAAGTCTTCCGTCGACGCATCGGCATACCGATCCGTCAGTTCGGCGCGCTGCCGGTAAAGCTCGTGACGTTTCTCCAGAAACGCCCGCACCTCTGCCGAAATCCCCTCGGGAAGATCCGGTTCCGCCGAAACGGAAACGCTCCGGGCTCGCGATTCCGCTCCGGCGGCCTCGGCGAGCATTCGCAGCTCGGCGTACTCTTCGTCGGCCTCGGCCCGCCACTCATTCAACGCCTCTCGACGCTCCGCAAGGGAGAGCTCCGCCATGTCTTTTTCCCGCTTCAGCCTTTCGAGATACAACGCCCGGCGCTTTTCGATAAACTCCCGTTGCGCGGGCTGCGGATCCCCGGAAATCCCGGATTCCTCCAGGAGAGCGATCCGCTCGGCAATCGCCTCGCGGCTGAAGGCTCTCTCCTCGCTTTCGCGACTCAAGGCGTCGGCCATCTGTCGAAGCTCTTCAAATCGCTCGCGGTTCTCATCGCGCCATTCGGCAACCGCGGCGCGTTGGGCCTCGGCTCCCTCGTGGATGTACGCGTCCAGGATCGCTACGCGCTCCTGGTAGAGCGCCCGGCGTTCGTCGTGAAAGGCTTGCTGCCTGGAGTCAAAAGACTCGGCCGCGAGCGCCTGGCCGACGAACAACACTACGATTCCCAAGCAGATTGGGCGGGCTTTATTGGTTTTCATAATATTCAAGGGTTAAGCGCGCGCGGCACGGTTCCGGATTCTTGCTTCGGCAATGTGTGGGTTCGCCGAAAAACATTGGGTCTCTTACATTGGG
>SLTG01000022.1 GCA_007130045.1 Opitutales bacterium | reverse complement strand
GATGCAAAAGCCTCTGGCGTGGTTTGGAGAAGCTCGATACGATCATGGAAGCCTGGCGCATGTTCGGCCCGCCAACCCGTATAGTGTTCCGCGACCCGGAATATGGGTAACGACCAGCTCTCAAGAGGGGAATTCTAAAAAGAGGGGGGACCGCTCGCCAGAGCGGTGGGGTGTGTCGGAGAATTGGGCAACCGCCGGCAGATAACCTTTCCGGACAGGGTCCGACCAGCGAACTTGCGAACTCAGGCGGGTTCCCGGGCGATATCAGATCATAATGTCGTTTGTGCGAGCGAGATCCCGGCGTGCCGGGAAAAACAAAGGGGGCAAGCGGTCGAGCGATGGAGGGAGGGGCTGCCGATTGGAATAAGGGCGTGCCGTTTGGCGTTGGTCCGACAGATCGACCGGCGTATTCGGAACGTGGATCCGTCCGCCTTTAACGGCTATACCTTCCGACTCACAATCCCCGGTAGGTTTCCTCTTCGATTTCCCGAAACTTGTGATGTGACGACGAGCGAACGCTCCCGTCCACGTAAAGAATATTCATGTTCCCGTTGTGGCGAAAGTCGAGACGCGTGGTGTTCTCCGGCGAGGAAGCGGCAAGATCGGACTGGATACTGCCCCAGTTCCAGTTCGACTGGGTGGCGGACCCGTTGTTCAAAGCTTTTCCCTCAACAACAAGCGGCACACGCGTATGGTCGATGATGTCTCCCAGCAGGCGTCCGGCCGTCGCCGTCGAGGCGGGCACACCGTTCGGGTTTGAGCCGAGTCCGGCGCCCGTGAAACTGTACGTCCGGTCGGTCTGCTCAATGCTGTAGCCCTCGTAATTCGCGCTGGGGCAGGTAAATATCTCATGATCGCGATAAACACGCCCCTCCTGCCGCCGGGGAAGGTAATCGTCGAGAGCAGACGACCACTGTAAGCCTCCACTGAAGTCATCTCCGGTAGCCCCGGCATCATTCGCCGCGGGCAGGCGGCCTTGATGATCGTCCGCATACAGGTGAAGCGCCAGTCCGATCTGGCGCAGATTCGAGATGCACATTGATGAACGGGCGGACTCGCGCACACGGCCCACCACCGGAATAAGGATGCCCGCGAGAATCCCGATAATCGCAATAACGGTCAGCAACTCAATGAGAGTAAAGCCTCTGCGAACAAACGACGGGGAACGGTAGCGCATGGATTTGAGGATCTCTTTTCGTTAAGGTTTGGGCTCGCAACGCGAGACCGGTTTTCATTGACTAAATTTGCTCCTGTCTTTACCCCTTCGCAAGGGAAACCTTACTTAGACGTTAAGCCGGCCGCTTATCGGCTAAGTAAGAATGGATTTGCCGAATCACAGGTTAGAAGTAATGCTGTTTTGTGCGTTTCGCACGAGGCATAACGCAGCCATTGATTCAACCCAAACGGAAAACCATGACCTCTGCTCCCTCCATTATTTCCACTCGAGCCCGCAACGGCGGGCTGGCTTTATTCCTCGCGGGCCTCATACTCTCGTCGTCGCTCCAGGCCGCCGGTGAAGAGCTTCTGCATGCCAACGATTTTTCCGAGGACACGGTCGGTGAGAAACCGGAAAGTTTCGATCATCTGCGGCCGATCGGCCCAAACGTTGGGACGGAAGATCCATTCCCGATACCCTGGCAGATCGAGGACGGCCCGGTCGGGGCATTGGTGGTCGGTGAATCCAGCACGCCGGCAAGGAGTCTGCCCGGGGACGGCAACCAAAGCTTCCGCATCTATGACTACACCTCGCAAGGGAGCGATTCACAAGCCTACGCCGGGAAAAATTTTGTGGTGAACGCGGTAAACAATCGATATGACGTCCGTCTCGACCTGCGATTCCAGCGCTCGACCTTTATCGAACGGGAACTGTCCGGCGACCGTTTATTGATCGCCCTTGGCGGCTTCGCCTCCGACCGAAGCCTGCACCAGAACGCGAATCGGGCCATCACGGTGTCGTTGACCAATGAGGGGGAATGGCAGGCCCATGGTGAACCGCCCGAGGGTGTGGAAGGCCCGGTTGGCGGCCTCTATGAAGGCGACGGCGTCAACGATCTCAAGCTCGTCGCCAACGCCCACCCCACCGATGAACTCACCTATAATGGTCCCCTGGGAGCTCACACCCTTGCTCCATTCACCTACAGCCTCTATCTGAACGAGGTACGAGTCGCGGATGCCATGGGTTTTAACGTGGAAGCTCAACTCGGCAAGTTTGCCTTCGTGACCGGTTTCGGCACAACGGACGCCGAGATCGACTTTTTGATCGACGACATCGAGGTTACGGGGTTGCGGGAGATGGAGGAGGTGGAGTTCGAACTCGACCTGGCGATCGATTTTGAAGACCAGACAGCCGGCGAACAGCCGGAGGGATTTACACGAGTGGACCCCGAGTCGAACATCGGAGAGAGTGCGGAGTTTCCCATTTCCTCGAACGACCAGGGCCCGGTCGGCACGGTCGTCGTTGACGAGGAGAGTTCGCCGGTCCCCTCGATCAACGGAAATAGCGTCCGCCTGTATGAATACAATGGCGCGGACCGCTCCAAACTCTCCCGCCTCTTTATTCCCGAGGGAGAAGCCCCCGTTCCGCACATCCGCTTTGACTTCACTTTCCGGCGATCGGTTGCGATCGCAGAGGAAGACGGCAATCCCGGGCAGGGATTGCTCGTCGCTCTCGGTGAGCCGGATTCCGGCTTGACCTTGCACCAAGGCGCGGGTCGGGCGATGGAGATCCGAATCCTTAACGACGGTCGCTTTCGTTCCGTCGGCGAGAGCTTTTCCAGCAATACTCAGATCGAGCCCTTTGATGAAATCGGCACCCATGAGGTTTCGGTCTTTGCCAACGTCCATGATGAAGCAATCGACTACGAAGGGCCGGATGGCGAAGAACATACTCTGGAGGGGCGCCACTTCACGGTTTTTCTGAACGGCGAGGTTTTTGATGAAAACAACGGCCTCCGCCATGACTTTCCCTCTCTTGGCAAATTCGCCTTTGTCACAGGACAGGGCAACTGGACGACCGACATCGATTTCGTTGTGGACGATATTCGCGTGACCAACTTCGGCACGGCCCCGGAACCTCCGGCGCACCGGGGTCTGCAAATCGCCAGAGGCGATTTCGCCGATTCGGCGATCCTCTCATGGCAAAGCGAGGCCGGCACCACTTACGGGTTGGAATTTTCGACAAATCTTATGGATTGGACGCGCCTGGAAGAGACTTTTACAGGGGACGGAAGTCTGATTGAACATACCGTCACCATCGACGATGACGACCGGGCCTTTTATCGGGTAGTGAGCCCGGTCGATGCAATCGAACCCGGGACTGAAGCGACTTTCACCACGAGCCATCAAGTCCGGCTGTGGACGACCAATGACGAGGATCCCGACCTGGTCGGCACCTTCGCCTATAATACGTTTCAAACCAGCCAAATCGGCAAAGCCGGTCCCGGCGATCAACAGCGCGCCCTCAACAGCATTCACGGTTTCGAACTGCCGGTGCTCGACCACGAACTCACGGAAGCCACCTACACGATCACCAAAACCGGCCACAATGGTCAGCCGGACGACTGGTCTGCGCAAATTTACCTCTTCGAACCGGGCATCACGCCTGAAAGTGAAGACGCCGAAGCGGTTTTCTGGTCCGATCCAGGCGAAGACACCCGGGGCCTGGTGCGCCTCATTGACCTGGAAGCATTTGATATCGATTCCCCCGATACGGCCCTCGGCTTCACGCTTACCGGCACCGACCTTGCCGGTTTCTATAACGGCGACGGTACGCCCGCCACGGCCGATGGGATGATCTGGTTTCGGATAAATCCGGGGCAGGCTCCGGATGACATCAGCAACTTTGAACGCCTCGAGATCCGTTCGCAAACCGACCATCCGGACTCGCCGAGTCTTCGCTTTGCGGAGCCTCAGTAACGCATGGATTATTGTAAATGGGAAATCTCCCGAATCGTCCCACTCATAGAACAATCGCCAGGGAGGCGAACGTTTCGAACGTCACCGTCTCCCTGGCCCTCCGCAATCACCCGAGCATACCGGAGAGCACGCGCGCCCGGATTCGTGAAATTGCGGAGACTCAGGGATACCGACCTGATCCCAAGCTTAACGAGCTGATGCATCACCTGCGGACGCACCGCAACCAGAAGTTTTCCTCAAACCTGGCGGCTTTGCGACTGCGTCCGGAAAGAGAAACACACTATAACTCCCGAGTCCTTGCCGGTGTCGCGGAACAAGTAAGGAGGTACGGGTATTCGCTTGAAGTGATCGACCTCAATAAACCTTCCCTCCCACCGCGAAGGTTGAGAAAAATTCTTTACAGCCGCGGTATCGAGGGCGTGGTTCTTCTTCCGATGGAACCGGTGGACCTAAGCGACCTGGTCGACTGGTCGGCATACTCCGTCGTCGCCACCTCCCATTCGATCCTAAAACCTCGTTTCCATTCGGTAGTCCCCAACCAGTTTTCCAATATGTTGCGGTTGTGCGAACGCCTGGCGGCGGTGGGAGAAAAGCGTATTGGAATTGTGATGACGGTTGTCCAGGAGCTCAAGGTCAACCACCGATTCACCGGTGCCTACCTGTGGAACACGATGATGAAGGGATGGCCATTGATCCCGCCACTGATCGTTGACAGCGGAGAGTTGAAACGCGAAGTGTTAATGAAATGGATCGAGAAGCACGACCCCAGGGTCGTCATAACCTTTCAGAAGGTCATGGAGGCCGTCAATACACAATTGCCCGCATCGGTGCGCAATAGAATTCTGTGGGCCCGAACGGGTGTTGATCCAGGCGCAAAGGACCAATGGGGGATCCTCGAAAACGCCGAAGAAATCGGAAGAGCGGCGATGGATGTATTGGTTGGAATGATCCACCGGGGGTACCGCGGTATTCCCGAAACACCGCGATGCACCGAAATCGAGGGGACGGTCCGCCTAAACCGACAGTAAGTTCATTCATACCTCACTATAAGTCGCGGACTTCCTGAATTCCGTTCCCAATACTTTTTCACACGGTTCCTGGAAGAATTGATGGGGGAGCCCTGAAGGCCTTCCGCGCCGGATACGACCACGGATTCCCCGCCATCGGGAAACGCCGGGAGGACGCCCGGGAGCAGATCATTCGCTTCTCCGACTACCCGGAAGCCATCCGCAAGGTGATTTACGCCACCAACGCGCTCGAATCACTCATCAGCTCGTTCCAACAAATCATCGAAAGGCGCAACCTCCTTGCACCCGTTGATTCACTTTAACCCGACTTGACCAACTCGACAGCAAAAACCGGTTTTTTCGTCCTTTGACTGGACTGTAGGCCGCATGGTTAAGGGACCGCGTTTTTCAGAATGGCTTGTAGTGTAGACCTGCCCTCTT
>SLTG01000062.1 GCA_007130045.1 Opitutales bacterium | reverse complement strand
GTGAAAGCGTCTATTCCCGGGAAGTGCGCGGCTCCCTGGACTACGAGATCTCGGTAGTCGAGCCCGGCGCCTATATCCTCGAGATCGAGGGAGGGCAGAACAATCCCCACAATGCGATCGACAATTTACACCTTGTGGTATCGGTCAACGGTCAGGAAGTCGGACGGCCGGCGCTGACCGTTTTCCCCACGCACTCCACTCAGGTGCGGCTCGTTTTGCCTTATCTGCCTGCCGGTTTGCATAAGATCGGCGTGGAATGGCGCAATGGGGCTCCCAATACGTTTCTGCGACTCGACGCCATCCGACTGCTTGCAATCGATGATGAAGACACCAGCGGCAGCGGACTGCCGGATTGGTTCGATGAGTATCTGACGGACGTTTCCGAGTTGGACGAGTCTTTCGCCGCGAGTTTCGTGTCGCCATATCCGTTGGAGGGGCGCAGCCGTTATCTTGAGATGATGACCATCCTGGGCTACACGGCCGAAGGCGAGGAACCTGAAGCGATCGTCCCGCACCGTGGGATTGAGGGAAATTACTACGCCAACGTGCCGCTCGATCCGTCGGCGGTTACCGAAATCTCCGTATCCGAACAAGGGGGAGCGGCCTTTTATACCAAGCCTGTCGAGTGGCGGGCGGTGAATATCCTCGCCCACCATGAAGAGGAATTTGTCATTCGCGGCGACGATTCGATGCGCTTCACGGCCACGAACGCTTCAGCGAACGCCAATCCGCACCATCCGGTCACTGTCGCCGTTGCTCCGCTCGAATCCATTGAGGATGTTGAAATTTTCGAGGGCGTCGCCAACAATCCCGTCATTATCGAATTTGACGAACCCGGCGAATACATCGTCGGCGGCCAAATCGCCGACAGTGATGACCCCGACGCGAACGGCTACGTCTTGGTCCGCGTAATCGAAGCCGATCTCGGGTCCTCTCCCGCGGCGATGGTCGGGTATTTCCGGCAGTGGACGGTCCCTGTCCTGCCCGAAGAGGCGGAGTTGCAATGGGATTCGCATCTTCACCTGCTGGAAGGCGAAACCGCGGGAAATGGGAAAAGAACCGAGATCGCGATTTCGGCGGACCGCGAAGCGATCGTTCTCGCCCGTCTCGGCGAGGACGGACCAATTCTCGATTCGGTGTCCATACAGCCGATCAAGGATTACAGCTACCATTTCACCTCCTGGAGGACGATCGAGACCTTCTCTGATGGATCCTATATGCAGGAGGCTGTGATCAGCCTCGGTCACGTTCCCGCCGACCTGGAAATTCACATGTCAATCTTTCGGGCCGGAGTGCTCTTTGATGACGGCACTACCGAACGGGTCGTCACCGCGGAGGATTTCGACGAATTCGGCCGCTACCGTTACCGAATGATCCAGTCCGCGGGGGTGGCCGGAGCGGCATGTCACACGATTAGCTTCATCCAGGACGGAGAGACTCTTAGCTTCCGCTAAAGCTCGTTCTTGCCAATTTTATCCATAAAACCAATACGCCTTATGCGAAAATACATCCTACTCCTTACCGGCTCTCTGGGCTTTCTTGCGCTTGGTGCTTCGCTCTGTTTTGGCCAGGTCAATCTTCCGCCAGGCGGAAACAACTGCCCGCAAGAAGGAAGCGAAGACGATTGCGACGATCCGTGCGACGAGTCCGGCGATGCCGGCTCTCCCTCCGGCGAGCCGGGAGAAACTCCGCAACCGGCTCCGGCTGGGAGCGGCCACGGACGGACCAGCTCCTCATGCAGCGCGTGTCTCGACTCGTTTTCGTTGAAAATTGACGTAGGCTCGGCGCCGCATGAGGCGCTCCCCGGCGGCCAATTGCGAATTCACAGGAAGGATCCATCCCTGGCGATGTTCACTCCTCAAGGCTTGGTTTTTCACGACCTTTTGCAGACGGGAGTCCATTCTATCGATACCTCCAACCGCAAGGTCGAGATCACGCGCTACAATGGCGAGATGGTTACGTACACGTTTCCCTCCACCAGTTCCCAGGGTTTTCCCTCAGGAGTGACGGACCCGTCGATTACCCGGTTGCACATGCTGGATGGAGCAGGGCAACCTACGCCGAATTTCACCAATGCCGCCTACTTTTACCGGAAATTTTCCAACGGCGGAGTGATTCGTTACATTGCCCAGGAGAATGGCGGAGTGGACTTTCTCATCACCCCGGGAGGGCGTAATCTCACCGAGACGGGGACCGAGGTGATACGTGAGACAAAGGACGGCCTCGATGTGATCCGGCAGATCAAAGGCTCGCGGGCTTTTGTCGATGTGCAAAGCGATCCGGTCAACGACCCGTACGGCTACGAGATCCACTTGTACGCTCCGGAGAATGCCGGCACCAAGAACGGCGATTTTTACGTCCCCACTGGCTCTCCCCATACGGTTTGGCGGATTGAAAATCCGAACGAAGATGACGAAAACATCGATGACGTTAAGGTAACCAAAACCTCGGGAAGTAAAGAATGGGTTTTCGAATACTCCTATTCCGGTTCGGACCATTGGACGCTGAAGAGAGGAGATCCGCTCGGAGCTTACCGTGTCGAGGTTAAATCGACCCAGTCCGATCGGGGCTGGCCGCTGAGCGAGGGCGCAAAAAGCACCGTCAGCCACAAGGTATACGATGACGAACCCGGTACGGGTGGAAACCTGCTCTCAAGCGAAGAAACGACATATGAAGTCTTTCCCTGGGGGGCGTCGATTATTTCCAAGGTCAGGGATCCGGGCGGGCTCGCCCTCGAAACCTCCTATTCTTATTACGAGAACTCCGGCGATCCCCACCGCTTCGGCCGTCTTAAAAGCATTCAGCGCCCGGATGGCCGGTGGATCGTTTACGATTACGATCAGTTCGGTCGAAAAATCCTCGAGAAGAGGGGGTGGCTGGACGCGGCTTTCGACGCTTCCGCCGGTGACTCGCGGGTGAGGGAGTTCAGCTACGATGCGGTGGATTCATCCGACATCGATTACGGCCTGAACCCGACAAGCGACGAGGATTTGACCCCCACCGCGCGTTCTCCCCGGCGGGTGATCGAATCGATCAAGAACCAGGAAGTCGGCCGGACCTACTATTCCTTCCGCGAGGAGAGTGGCGCCGAAGTGAGAATTACGGAGCGGGCGGCTTCTCCGGGCGCCGCCTTTGGCGCATCGAACAATATGCGCACCACTCGTACCTACTATCCCAGTAATGCTTCAGAGCTTGAGCGCGGCAGGTTGAAGAGCGTACGGCGTCCGGACGGAACCGAACGATTTTACGATTATGAATTGGATGGTGGTAAGCTCACAATAACCCGGGAGGATCACTTTCTGGATGGCAGCGTGTATTCGCGGGTTGCCAATAAGTCCACCCGTACGATTCGTGTGGTGGACGAGCGCGGCTTGGAAATCGAGCGAAGAGTCGAGGTTTATAACGGATCGGAATTCGACGAGGTCCAACCGATCGAGCACGTGGAATCCGCGTATAACGAATATTCGCAACTCGCCGAGCAAACCAGCAAAGTCGGGGCCGAGAACCGGACTCTTTACGAAAGCATATGGACGAACGGCGAAAAGGTCTCTGAAACCGACCGGTTCGGGATCACCACCACCTACACTTACAACGCTCTCGGTCAGGTTGAGACCTCGACAAAGGAAGGTGTCTCCGCCTCCGGAAGCTTCCCGCTCCAGAACGACATCGTGACGCATCACGGGCACGACACCGTTACCGCCGGTTGCGGCTGTTGCACCGGAAGCAATAAGAGCATCACGGTCGACGGCATCACCGGCGTCACCGGCGACGTCACATTGGGAACCATTACCAAGAGGGACAAGGGTGGACGTCTGCTGAATCATACGGATGAAAATGGGTTTATCACCTCCTACAGCTACGCCGATGGCGGCCGAATCGTAACAAAAACCCTCCCCAGCGGCGGCACCGAAGTCACCGAGCACTTCCTCGACGGTCAGGTGAAGAGCGTCACCGGAACGGCTGTTGTGGAGCGTCACTACGAATACAACACCGATAGCGACGGCACCCGTTCCACCCGCGTCACTTTTGGGAACGCGACTTCCGCCCGGTGGGAGGAGACCACCACGAACATGCTCGGCCAGGTCGTGAAAATAGAGAAGCCCGGCTTCGATACCGCCAACCACATCGTCGAAATGGAATATGACGCCCAAGGCCGCTTACAGAGACGCACCCAGCCCGGACAGGCCGATTCGCTCTTCAATTACGACGACGTGGGGAACCTGTTTCGCACCGGCCTCGACCTCACCGAATCCGGTACGCTGAGCCTGACTGATGACCGGGTGACCGAAACCGAAACCGAATACACGAAGATCGGGAGTGACTGGCATCAGGAATCGATCCAGCGGGTCTATGCCACGAGCGACCCTACCCCCAAGGACGTCTCCGTCCAACGTCGGCAACTCACCGGTCTTCCCGCCGGGGTGATTTCGGAATCCGTCAGCATTGACGCCCGTGGAAACGAATCCACCCAAAAGGTCGAGGTTGACCGCTCCGATGCTCTAGTGACCGAAACCGCCAACGTCCCCGGTTCTAACATCAACGCCGTGCGGATCACCCGCAACGGACTTCTCCAGCAGGAGAACGGAACGGAATTCGCCGAGCCGACGACGTACGAATACGACGATTTCGGTCGCCGCGTCGCGACCATCGACCCGCGCACCGGTAAAACCGAGATTACCTACCGGGTGTTCCTCAACGACGAAAGCGAACAGCGCACTGGACACCTCGTCGACACTCAATCCGATCCGGCCAGTAACACAACGACCTTTGACTATTACGAATCCGGCGCCGGTGCCGGGAACAGGAAATCCGTCGAAGCGCCCGACGAAAAAATGACTTATTACGCCTACAATCTGCGCGGCCAACAAACCCATACATGGGGCCATGCCGCCTATCCGGTCGAATACGAATACGACGCCGACTTCGGTTGGCGCACCAGGCAGCACACCTTCCGCGGAGGAAGCGACTGGGAAGAACCGGACTGGCCGGCCAGCCCCGGAACCGCCGACACCACAACCTGGCACTACGATGAGGCGACCGGCTTTCTTAAAGAAAAGGAATACCCCGACACGACGAAGACCGAATACACCTACTACGTTTCCGGCCAACTCGAGACCCGCACATGGGCAAGACAGGTTGGCGGCCAGGATCTCGTCACCACCTACACCTACTGGGACGATGAAGGGGGCGAACTCAAGAAGGTCGCCTACAGCGACAGCACCCCCGATGTGGAGTACGATTACACGCGCTGGGGGGCGCTCGAAACCGTGACCGACGCCGTCGGCGCCCGAACCTTCGACTATACCGCGGAGCTGGATTTGGAGACCGAGGACATCGACGGCTCGGGCGGCGGCCTCTACAGCTTCCTCCTCACCCGCAAGTATCAAGGAACCGGAACCGG
>SLTG01000030.1 GCA_007130045.1 Opitutales bacterium | reverse complement strand
GCGAATGGGTGACCCAGATAGAGGACTTTATTCCCGATTCGGGTTTTGAGTTTGGTTCGACACAACGATTGAATCCGTTTTCGGACGGGGAAACCCTTTGGGTTACCGGTCATTCTTCGGACCAAGCGGGCCAGTCGCCTCCTTACGACGGCGCGGAAGATCTGTTGGTTTTTCGATTGGACGCCGCCTCCGGCGCCCTCCTCGCCCAGACGGAAATCTCGATCGAAGGCGAGCATAGTTTGCGCGGCGCTCTGGGAGGTTGGACCGGACAACACGGTGTTCTCGCCCTTCATTCCGACCGTCCCATTGAGGAGCCGGTTTCCGGTATTCTGCCGAAGGCTTACCTGCTTAAGTTGGATGGCGGTCTCGATGGCGCCGACGCTTTCCACCTCCGTGGCGATATCGGCGGCGAAGTCTCGCGCATTTCCCACGATCCGGAAGCCGGCGCGTTTCTCTATGCGTCGCGACAACAGCTGTTCGCCAATGATACGTCCGTCGTGATCCTGGACGATGCCTTGAACCCGGTGACTTCCTGCGACATCCTATTCGACGCCGCCGTCACACTGACCTCGGGCAGCCGCGTCGTGACTTCCATTGATTCGTTCCCGCAACCGAACGATGTCCCTGTCAGTACCTCGGAAGCAAACACCGAACTCACACCTGTCGAAATCCCGATCACACCGCTCTTTGTCGAGTCGAACGAACTTTGCCCAGACGGCATACCTCCTCCGTCCGCTCTGAGCTACGCCGACTGGTCAGTGGAAACCTTTGGCCCGGAACAGGCCGCCAACCCAGCGGTCAGCGGGCCGGGCGTCGATCTCACCGGTGACGGCCTCACCAACCTGCACGCCTACGCATTGGGATTGAACCCAATGGAACACAACAGTCCGGCCGCTGGCGCGGTTTTGTCCCGGGTGGAGGGGGCCGTTTCCTTAACCTTCACACGGCGCGGCGACCTGGCGGATTACGAGGTGGTCGTCGAAGGCAGCGTCGATCTGGAAAGCTGGGACGAGCCGGTTGTTGAGGAGATCGTTTCGGTCGATTCCGACGGCATCGAAACCGTCATCGCCCGCCTGGCCGCGATAGCTGAGGGCGCTGCCAGCGGTTTCTTGCGGATACGTATCCTGGAAAAGTAGTTCGGGCGGTCATGGGAAAGCGATGGATCCCGCTTTTCGTATCAACGGTTTTTCGAACGATTGTTTGTTCGTCTTGAAGCATTTGCGAGTATTGTGGAACGAATAGAGATTATTCTCCGTCCTCTGCCTCCAGTCGCTCGAACAGCGCACGGCATTCGGGGTTGCCGAAGACGGCGTCGCAGCATCCCTGTTCGAGGATTTCGCCGGCGCCGTGGCGCACGCAGAGACAGGCGATGCGGTCGGTGACGCGCCGGGCCTGTTCGATGTTGTGGGTGACGAGGACCACTGGACGGGTTTCCCGAATGTGCAGGATCAATTCTTCGATCGCGGCGGTGGAAACCGACACCGCCCAGGCCATCGACACGAACATCACGCAGTGTAGTAATCTCACACGTCATTGGACGCATGACTTGCCGATTTATTTCCACCCAACTCAGCGCCGTCCACGTTTGGTGCGTACAAACCGGAAATCGCCGGCTTTTCGCATCCGAAAAGGTTGTCGGCCGGAGCGGAGCATGGTCCTCCGGAAATTTTGCTGGTTCTGCGCGGGATTTCGGGTGTAAGGGACTTGATCAGTAAAAAGCAATCCAAGGACATGGCGCATACCGCAAAGAAAGAATACGACGCTTTGGCCGCGATCTACGACCGGCGCTGGCGGCGCTATGTCGAGTGTTCCGTTGCGCGAACCGTGGATGCGCTGGAGTTGACGGGGAGGGAGCGGGTGCTCGACGTCGGGTGTGGTACGGGCACGTTGCTGGCGGAGCTCCTGAAAAGGCACTCGGAGGTTGCATTGCACGGGATCGACCCGTCCGGACCGATGCTGGATGTGGCCCGGCGAAAGTGCGGAACGGAAGTCGTATTGACCGAAGGAAACGCGGAAGCGCTTCCTTACCCGGACGGTTCCTTCGACGTGGTTCTCAGTGTAAGCGCGTTTCACTTCTTCGCCGACCACCACAAAGCGGTTGCGGAAATCCGGCGCGTGCTTCGCCCTTCGGGCAGGTACGCGATCACCGGATGGTGCGCCGACTATCCAGCGATGCGCTTGTTCGCTCGCTGGCTTCGCTTCCGCGGCTCCTCTCTAACACGCCTTCACCGCCTCGCGGAACTGCGGGATCTCCTGGAGGCAAACGGATTGGCGGTCGAACGCACGGATCGGTTTCGAATTCGGCCGTTGTGGGGCATGATGATCGTAGCGGGACGCGCGGTGGGTTGATTGCAGGGAAGGGGAGGGCGTGGAAAATGAGGATCGAGTATGCCGGGACGGTTTATCATGTGATCAACCGGGGGAACTACAGCGCTGAACGTTTTTGGGGATGTGGGGCCGCGCGGGCGTTCGAGGCCCTTCGGACGCGCAAGCCCGATTTGGTGGGAGATACATCAACGCGATGAGGAAAACGCACATATCGGCCACCCCCCTCTGTTCCGGCCCTGGCTTGCGCTTTTCTGATTGTCCGAGAAGGTGAGATAATTGATGAATTTGAATGACCAGTCAGTATCCGGAGAAGTCCTGTTCGTGATCAAGGAAACGATTTTCTTTCTATGGTTCGGCCTTACGGATTTCGATAATCCCTAGGCAGCATTTTTTGTATTTTTTCCCACTTCCGCATGGACAAGGGCTGTTTCTTCCCGGCATGGGCATCGCAGACGGTAGGGTAACGACTCGGTGTTGTGAGTGGTCATTTTGAAGCAATTTTTCTATCAATGGTTCGTATTCCCATTCGCCTTCCATCCACTGCGCGATTTCGAAAGCCTTCTTCTTTCGAAGGTCGATCCCAAGCGTGATGGTGGCCTGGGCTTTCGCCCGATAGTGCTCCATCCGGGTGCGAAAGGTAACGTTTCGAAAAAAATCCTTATTGTTCAACGAGACGTGAGCCATGACATTGATGCAGATTCCGTCTTCGGTAAAGGTTGTGCGATGGATTTGGTGGGTCGGTGGGGCAGTATTGCGAAAGTTTTCAACGGCTCTGGCGATTCTTACCAACGCGGCATGGTTAAGGCGGAGCAAAGCAAAAGCGATAAAACGGGCATCATCGTCATTACGGCGTCGAAGTTCATTCAGAATGGCAAAAACGCTTTGTGGAACGTCGAGGCCTGGGAGATCCCGCGGCACCTCCTCCTTATACCATTCGGCATTGTAAACAGGCGCGAATCGTTCTTCCCCTCCGTGGAATGCGATCGACAGGGAGCCCTGGTGCTCGGCGATATCAGGTCGTGCTTCATAGATCGAAGGGTGAAGCCTGGTGTCGAGAAAGTGGCCGAATATATCAAGCTCATCACCGTTCAGAGCGACATCCAAGGCTTAGTGAGCCGTCCGCCGTTCAATGTAAAAGAGGAAAGTGTCCGGTGTAGCGGAAAATCGCGTGATCACATCAAGGTCGTCGAGGGATACAGACCAGGGGAACGCATTTCCTTTGAAAAGGCCAAGCCGTTGCGTTACGGCAAGTTGAGTGGTGATTCCAAAGAGGTATTGCAACGTGACCGAAATTGGGAACACCCGTCGGAGATCGTCCTTCGTGGCAGTGATTCTTCGCCCGGTGGACTTCTCTTTGAAGGTGATTTTACCATCGGTTTCCAGGACGCGCACGACACGTTGTGCCTGAATGAAGGCGTCCTGAATGTTTTTGGATAGCACCTTTTTGAGGCGTTTCGAACCGCTCCGAACGGCTTCCTTGGTAATGCGGTGGTTCTTGGCTTCAAGAATAACAAGAAACGGTCCCCGGTGAACGACAACATCGGCTTCAGTCTCTCCACCGGGATGATCCGGGTCAGGGAAGCAAGCACTCTGAATGACGGAGGATTCCGGGAAAATCCGCCGTACGAATTCGACGATCGCTTTCTCCATCCACTCCGAGGCCGCGTGTACGTACCGATTAACCAGTGTTTTGTCGTCGCGAGCCGCGTTGTCGAAATACGAAAAGATCGCGTCGAGGACGGAAGTTCCTTGAAGCGAAAAAGCGCGGTCGGAGGCGGTGAAATAGAGGGGACGGTCCTGAAGGTCCACTATCTTCGGGACTTCCTTGACCGTGTCGGGAGTCAACCCGATCACTTTGATCAACGCCTCCCATTCGGCGTCGGTCAGATCCGGAAGCCGACTTTCGATTTGACGACGCATGGGGATCCAGTCGCCCCCCATTCCAGCCATTGCAGTCTGCAATTCCGATGCAAGGTTTTCCGCCTCACCTGTATTACCTGCCTTCGCGGCCACATTCAAACGGCCGAAGATCGCACGCGTTTGCTCGTGCATCGTGCCAATGTTGTCCTCGGTTTGATCGAGGATTGCGAGAGCAATATCCCTTGCCCGCAGAGGGCCGAGACCGAACTTGGATCGGAAATCCTCTTCGAGGGGTCCGAGAGCTCCATCGATTCGACGATTAACTTGAACGGGATATGCGGAACCTCGGACGTTTTCGGTATGTATTCTAAGGTGTGCCTTTAACTCGTCGTAGTCATCGTTCTCAATCGAGAACATTTCGGAGAAAAATTGTGCTTTCTGGAATTCATCGATTGCGTTGATTAGCTTTTCAACTGCGTCGGGGTCGTTTCGGCCACCTTTCCCGAAATGGGGGAAAAGGATTCCAGCCGCAATTTCGATGGCGGTTGGAGCGGCCCTTGGGAACCAATTCGTTCTTTGAGAATGGAGTGCGGAAATTCGGTAGAGAGCATAACTGGCAAAGACGACCTTCGCATCAACACCGGAAAGCAGGACGGCGAGGTTTTTGTTCGTCGTTTCCAGTTGGTTGCGGGCCTGCTTGGCGTTTTCAGTTCTTAATAATTGGCTCACATTACCGGCTTGTCCTTGGGATCCGACTCTGTCACGGTCCACCAGTGGTTAACTGTTTTGCTCGGTATGGTTCTTGGTTACGTTGAGGTTCTCTCTACCGGAGGATTCGTTTCAGTTGATTCAGGAACGCGACGATGTTCCCATGAGTGAAGTCTAGGCGGTTTAGTTTCATTCGGTCCCAGATTTTGAGGACATCCTGTTAGCGTTCACGCGGTTTTCGCTAACGTCCCTCGCCACCGAAGTTGCAGATGGGGGGGGTGTCCCAAATCCTGTTAAAATCTTCAGGTGGATTTCCTGTGGATGAGTGAGTGTTTAGATAAGTGAACGGTACGTCAAGGTGGTTCGAGGCTTCTGTCCGTCGCTTCGCGGAGGCCGTCCCCGTAGGGGTGCCGCGTAGCGGCAAGGCCGGAGCGAAGCGACGGACAGAAGAGTGCCTTTCAAACCTCATTGGATTCAGACGATTCCTTCGCATTGCGATGATGAGCTTCAAGTGCCCGGATGAG
>SLTG01000100.1 GCA_007130045.1 Opitutales bacterium | reverse complement strand
ATGGACCGGTGACTGTGGGGGCAGACCGGGGAAGCGATCCACCGTGCGAAAATGCTGGAGGAGATCGGGTTCCGTGGCAAGGATATTTTGGAACGGAAGTGGAGGCGCACCGGCGTAATGAATCCCCCACATTGCCGTTGCCGGCGCGGGAAGAGCCAAAGCCATCCTCGGTCCTCAGACGCGATCTCGCCCGGTCGTTGGAGGTGAATTCGGATCAGGAATGGCAATTCGGACGAGACCGGGCGTTTTGCCGGAGTAACGCCGGATCGCCCATTCGACGGGCGACAGGGCGTGTGTGCCCTGTGCGCGGAGGTCGCGGACGGCTTCGATGGCTTCAAAGAGACGTTCGCAGGCCGTCGCGTAATCGACTTCGGTGAGGTCGGCGATGAGACGGGTTCCTCGATCGATCAGTTTTTTGTTGCCCGGTTCGACGCAGGTCATCCAGTTGCCGGTGACGCGTCCCATCCGCGCCATGGTGGCGGTGGAAAGGGTGTTGAGCACCAGCTTGACGGCGAGGTGGGTCTGGAGATCGAGGAGCGACGGCGGCAACGGGCATTCGATCGCGAAAGCATCATCGGCCACGACGGGGGCCGGGGTGCAGCCGATGTGGATGGAAGCAGTACGGGCAAAGGGTTCGGCCATGGCGGCGAACGCCCGGGCGAAGGCGGGATCGGTTTCACAGCCGACTGTGATGGCGACCAGCGCGTCTTTCGCGGTTGCGCAGCGGGAGGGGTCGTTCTCGCAGCCGATACGGAATTTATGGAGTTCGGGGCGGTCGAGTTCGGGAGGGGTTTCGATGAGGGATTCGGGCGCCCCGAGACAACGGTAAACGGCGGCGTTCCAGTCGAGGCAAAGCGGTTCGCGGAGAAGAAGGCGTTTCCAGGTTTCCGGGGTCGGGTGAAGGGGGTTCTTGAGGTACGCCCAGGAGACCGGTGCAGCGGAGTCGTCGGATTTGCGGAACGGGGGCAGGCAGAATGTAGGCGAGCGTTCCGTGGTGTCGGTCAGGATGTCGAGCAGGTATTGGCCGGCGGCATACGTTATGCGTCCGCCGGCGGAATAGACGTCCGCCTCGTACCGCACGCAGCCGGCGAGGGCGCGGAGGGCTTCAGGGCTTTGCAGGCTTCCGAGCAGGCGGGTGAATCCCGCGACGTGTTCGCGCGGATCGACTGCGTCCATGTCGAGCGCTTCGAGGTCGCCCTTGCCGAGATGGTCTTCGATGAAGCGTCTGAGGGCGGTCTCGATTGCGGCGCCGACGACGAGGAGTTCGATGGTCGTCGCCTGCATGCGCGTCGAGCCGGCGATGGCCATGGGGCCGGTGGCCAGATCGAGGAGCGTGATGCGTCCGTCTTCGATCACTTCGCGGGAGCGCTCGACGTGCGCGGCGAGGGCGTCGGCGGGATTGTTGAAGACAAAGAAGACTTTGGCGCCGGCTTCGAGTCCCTGCCATGCGGTTCCGATGACGAAGGAGGTTTCCCCGCCTTCGGTGATGGCGACGACGACGTCGCCCTCCCCCACCCCGGATTCTCGGAGTTGGCGGCGCCCAAAGCCGGGGAAGTCTTCGAATCCTTCGACGGAGCGGATCAGGGCGTAGTCGCCTCCGGCCATGATGCTCGTCGTCAGGTCCTCAAGGTCCGGGACGTGCCGGCCGAGTTGTGCGGTGCGCGTTTTGAGCCGCTGCCAGCATTCGCGCCAGGCGGCGTCGAGAAGGATGCTCAGCCGGCCGGTCGCCCCACAACCGGTGAAGAAGATTCTCCGCCGACCGCGCATCGCTTCGAGAAGCGCGGTGACGAGGGAATAGAACGCGGGGCTTTCGATGCAGCGTTCGGCAACCGGTGGGATCTTGCTGTCCACCGAGAGCAGTTGGACGATGCCTTTTTGGAGGTCGGTCTGGAGGGTCGTGCTGAGGGTGGCGGTTTTCGGGTGAGCCTGCTCGGTGGGCAGCGCCCCGAGGTGAAACGCGGTTTCGTTTCGGACGAAGTGGGCGGCTTTTTCGCGGGCGCTGGAATGGGCCATTGCGGGATTGTGGGCGGGTTGCGTGTTCCGGACAATTAGAAAGCGTGCTTGCGGGCCGCTCTACGAAGAGCGGGTGCGGCGGAACGGTGAGGTTTTGTCGGGGTTGTTGCGCATGAGACACCGGAGCGGTTTCCCTGCGCTCACGCGCAGGCCTACGAAGAGGGGGGTGCGGCGGAACGGTGAGGTTTTGTCGGGATTGTTGCGGATGAGACATCGGGGCGGTTTCCCTGCGCTCACGCGCAGGCCTACGAGGGAGGATCCGGCTCGACAGGATCGGCGGGGATCCTCGATACTCCCCGGCATGACACAGAATACGAGCGGCTCGTGGAAAATTTTCCGGGCGTATGGAATTGATGTTTACGTCCACTGGTCGTGGTTCATCGCGCTGGCGGTTATCTACCAAGTTGCCGAAGGCGACCGGAATCCGGGGCTCTTTCTTTTGCTCTATGTAACGCTGTTCGGACTGGTTGTCCTGCACGAGTACGGTCACGCGCTGGCGTGCCGGTCGGTCGGGGGAAGCGTCGGTCACATTGTGCTCTGGCCGCTCGGCGGGATCGCATTCGTGCAGCCCCCTCCCCGTCCGTCGGCGCTGCTTTGGACGATCGCGGCGGGACCCCTGGTCAACCTGGGATTGATCGTCGTGGGAGTGGCCGGGATAATGGTGGCCGCTGCGATCGGCGCGGGTGAGGCGATCCTGGGCTACCTGAACACGTTTGTTTTTCTGAATGCAATACTCTTCCTCTTCAACATGATGCCGGCCTACCCGCTCGACGGAGGCCAGATACTCCAAGCGGTGTTGTGGTACTTCATGCCACGCGTAAAAGCGATCTACTATTCCTCGGCTGTCGGGCTGGCGTTCGGGGGATTGATGGTTGCCGTCGGGCTGCTCGGGTACCTGAATCCTGAATTCGGGCGCACGCTCCCGATCATGCCTCTCTGGATGGCGATCCTGGGCGGGTATATTACCTGGGAAGCCCACAGGACATTCAGCGCGGCGCAGGGAATGATGAGGCGGCAGTGAGAAACCGGACCGGAACGGCACATGCGGTTTCTTTTCTTTACTCCCTTTCCCGGGAATCCTACCGTTTCCTTCGACGTGAATGGGCAAGACCCGCAGCCGAGCGATCTGAACAACTGAACAAATAAGGAGAAAATCATGAAACACTCGCGTAAATCTCTTCTTCGCCTGAGCGGCATCCTCGTTTTTTTGATCGGGACGGTCTCCACGGCACATTCGGCCGTATTGGCCTCCGACATGACCGCCCGGGGCAACTCGGAAATGGCGTTTCATGGAAGTTATATGATGATCGATCCGGACGGGGCGAGCAGCGCCGACGTGGTCAGCGGGCACTTCGATTATTCATTCTTCATGGTCGATAATTTCGCGATTCGGCCCCAGTATCAGTTGATTCGATTCAGCCAGGGGCCGGTTTCGCTGACCAGTCATTACCTTGGACTCGGTCTCGACTACCACATCCCGAACGACAACTTCGCATTCTTTTTCGGGGGCGCACCGAACTTTCTGATTTTCAGCAACGGCGATTCGGAAACGGAGGTTCTCGTGGAAATACGGGGAGGAATCAAACATTACCTCTCCGAGCGGATGGCCCTGAACACGCAGCTTTCGTATTCGTTCGGGAGCGATTTCAATTTGATGCGCCTTTCGCTGGGGCTTTCGTTCCTTTTCGGGGGGTGAGAAGCCCGGCGCCGCAGTCAGTCGGCCTCGAATCCGAATCGGGGTGTGAGGTAGGACCAATCGACCAGTGTTCCGGCCGGATCGAGTTCCGCTTTTACGGAAAACGGGGGCGGTTCCTCGTCCGGCCGGAGCCGGCGCGCCCAGGGATGAAGGCTCTTGAAGCGCAGATCCGAAAACGTTAGCAGGCGGTTTCCGTCGCGTTCCGCCTCGCTCACCGTGATGTAAACCGCGAACCATTCGTAGGTGGCGAAAAACGACTCCTGTTCGCCGAGTTGCCGCAGTTTTTCCCGGTCGGCGCGCCGGAATGCCTGGATTTCGGGGAGTTCGTTCGCCCGAAAGAGAGTGAATGCTTCCAGCAGGTACTCGTCTTCGGTCTCGACGATGAGCTTCCATCGAAACGGGGTGAGGAAATCGGGACTGAGGCGAACGGTTTCAAAGGGCACGTCCTGATCGTCGAGCGCGACGGCGATCCGGTGTTCGAGAGTGGTTTTTACCGTGTAATTGACGAACGGATATAAAACGAGGAACCCGAGCGCGACCGTCGCGAAAAGCGGTTTGCGCGAAAGAACGGTCTTGAGGCAGCAGGCGAACAGGATGAGAAGGGTTCCCGTGAGAATCGGATCGATGATGAAGACGCTTCCGAGGGCGTGGCGTGTATCGGTAAACGGGGAGAAAACGAGGGTGCCGTAGTTGTTTATCCAGTCCAGGAAGATGTGAAGGAGCACGCAACCGTACGCGAACAGAAAAAGCGGCCCGAATTTCCAGGTTTTACGCTTGAACATCCAGAATACCCCGGCGAGAACGGCGGCAAGGACGATTCCGCCGGCGAACGAGTGGGTGAAGGCGCGGTGGTAAAGGAGGTAGAACTCGGGATCGCCCGAGAGGAAGTTGTCGATGTCGGGGATCCAGGCGGCGAGCATCCCGAAGGGAACGATCGTTTTTCCGGGAAAGCGGCGCCGAACCGCCTGGCCGGCGAGACCGCCGGCGACAATATGGGTCAGGGGATCCATGCGTCCGGTCAGCCGGGTGGGAGGAGGCCGGGCTCGCCGTCCCGAAAGTCATGTCCGCGATTTCCGTTCATTTCCCCCTACTCTCCACGATTCGCGGACGATGACAACCGCGGAGACACGGAGAAAATTTCAATATCCCGAGCAGCGCGGTGTGAAAGGCAGCCGGGGAACGCAAGCGCGGGAAATCAAAGGCTGATCGGATAGGTCGAAAACTTTTCTTAAAAAGTATTGAAATTATGATCACTTGTTTATAGCCATAATTCTTGCGCCGGGGTTCGCCTCGGACTTGAATTCATTTTCAACGATGCTGATATCGAAACGCGACAATCGAATGCCCATCCGGGATTAAGTTATGGCCAAAGAGACGAACAACAAGAAAACCGCTGAAACGAACAATTCGGAGCGGGATAGAAACCTGAATCTCGCTTTGTCCGCTATCACCAAACAGTACGGTGAAGGATCGATCATGCGTCTTGGCAGCAACCGGAAAATGGACGTATCGTCGATTTCGACCGGTTCGCTTGCCATCGATCTCGCGTTGGGAATCGGGGGTCTGCCGCGGGGAAGGGTTTCCGAAATTTACGGACCGGAGTCTTCGGGTAAGACGACGATGGCGTTGAGCGTCATCGCGGAGGCCCAGCGCCAGGGCGGGCTCGCGGCGTTCGTTGACGTCGAACACGCGCTCGACCCCAATTACGCCCGGGTGGTGGGGGTGAATCTGGATGATCTGCTGGTTTCGCAGCCCGACAGCGGGGAGGATGCGCTCAATATTACAGAGAGCCTGATCCGGTCGAACGCCATCGACGTGGTGGTAATCGACTCGGTGGCCGCGCTGGTTTCGAAAGCGGAGCTGGACGGACAGATGGGCGATGCGACAGTCGGTTCGCAGGCGCGCCTGATGAGCCAGGCTATGCGGCGGTTGACCGCAGTGATCAGCCGGACGCAGTGCGTTTGCCTATTCACGAACCAGATCCGGGAAAAGATCGGGGTGATGTTCGGCAGCCCGGAGACGACGCCGGGCGGGCGCGCGCTTAAGTTCTTTTCATCCGTCCGCATGGATATCCGCCGGATCGGCCAGATCAAGGATTCGAGCGGCAAGGTTGTTGGCAACCGCACCCGCCTTAAGGTGGTGAAGAACAAGGTTGCCCCACCCTTCACGGAGTGCGAATTCGACATCATGTACAATGAAGGGATTTCCGCGACCGGGTCACTGGTAGATCTCGGTATCGAGCACAAGGTGTTGGAGAAGAAAGGCGCCTGGATTTCCTACAACGGCGATCTCGTCGGCCAGGGGCGCGAGGCGGCCAAGCAGCACCTGATGGAGAATCCGGACGTGGGGAAGGAGATTCAGAGCGCGGTGACCGAGAAGTTGAAGGAGTCGACCACCGGCGCCCGGAGCCTCGCCAAGTCCGCTGCGGCGGAGTGAAGGTGTTTGTTGTCGGATAGCATTGCCGCGATAGAGCGCAACGGAGAGGTTTTTAGGATCTTCGCTATTGCGAAAGGGCGATTATCCAGTAGTGCCGTGCTTCAGACAGGCAATGGAACCCACAGCAAACAGCGAGGCGCCGGATTTTCGAGGAGTTTTCATCGGGGGTCGTGTTTCACTTCAGGTCGCCTTGCAGTTGAACGGGCGAGGACTGCCGACTTCAACTCATTTCCCTGCCCTTGCATTCCTTCGGTGCGTTCTTTGGCGGCTATTTGAACGGGGGGGGTGATCGCAGGATTTTGCCGGAACCCGTCGCCAGGCTGATCCCGCCGAAATCCTGACGGGTTGCAAAAGACGGGCCGGATGGATTACTTCCGAAAGAATGAACAGCGACAACGATACGATTGCGGCGCCTTCGACGCCCTACGGGGAGTCGGCGATCGCCGTTGTGCGCGCGAGCGGACCGTTGGTGCCCGGGCTGTTGAAGCGCATTTTCGGACGCACTCCCCCACCCCGCCGCGCGACCCACGCCGAGTACCGGGACCGGAACGGAGAACGGGTTGATGACGTGGTGTTTTGTTATTTCCGGAAACCCGCGTCGTACACCGGAGAGGATGTGGTCGAAATCTCGACCCACGGGAATCCGCTGATCGTTCAGAAAATCACCGAAGATTTGCTCGAACGCGGATGCCGGCCGGCGGGCCCCGGGGATTTTACCCGCCGGGCGTGGCTGAACGGACGTATGGATCTCAGCCAGGCGGAGGCGGTGATCGACCTGATTCGGGCGCGAAGCGACCGGGCCCTTGCGGCGGCGAACCACCAGCTCCGGGGCGAGTTGGGGGGGAGGATTGAGGAGTTGACCGAGGAACTGCTCGGAATCCTGGCGGAGATCGAGGCCTACATCGACTTTCCGGAGGAAGATCTCCCTCCGGAGGGACGCGGCGGGCCGGCCGGGAGTATCCGAAAGTTGGTTACAAAAGTTGATAAGCTCGCGGCGACTAGTCACTATGGGGCGATTCTTCGCGAGGGCGTTGGAACGATTATCCTGGGCGCCCCGAACGCGGGCAAAAGCAGCCTGCTCAATCGCATGGCGGGGCGGGAACGGGCGATCGTCAGCGAGACGCCGGGCACGACGCGCGATTTTCTGGAGGAGCGGATGCATATCGGGGGTTATTGTATCCGGTTGATGGATACTGCGGGCTTGCATGAGACCGAGGATGATATCGAGAAGCTCGGGATGGAGAAAACGCTGGAGCAGGCGGATGAGGCGGACCTTTTCCTGGTGGTGCTCGATGCGACGGTCCCCTACCCCGCCCTGCCGGATGCGCTGGCGAAACGCCTGAACGCGGGCAACACCATCGTAATCTATAACAAGGCGGATTTGCTGCAAAGCGAGCCGCGGAAGCAATTTCTGCCGGATTGCGCTCAGGTCGTGCTTTCGGCCCTGACGGGCCGGGGAATGGATCAGTTGGAGAAGCTCCTGGAGGGAATGCTGGAAAACGAGGCATCGGGGCCGGAGGCCGATCGCGTTGCGGTGAGCGCGCGGCACGCCCAGGCATTGGGGGCCGCGCGGGACGCGCTGACGGCGGGGTTGGCGAGTCTGGGAAAGGGGCATCCGCCGGAGCTGGCGGCGAGCGAACTTCGCGGTGCGCTGGACGCGTTGGGAGAAATCGTAGGGCGCGTGGACAACGAAGCGATGTTGGATAAGCTCTTTTCCGCGTTTTGTATAGGAAAGTAGTCAAGAGATGAGAAATTATCAGCTGGTGTGTCTAAGTTACTGGTTGTCAGTTGTCAGCGAGATGTTGCGCCGCCTGGAGCGGGAATGCGGCGCGGCTGTGGTTGGGAATTGTGTCGCCAGCGGGGTCGTTTATGCTTCGGGATATGTGTCGCATCAAAGGCGGGATGAGCCGTTTGGCCGTAAGGTGAAACTTGGAACCCGCGGATTCCTATGAACGATTTCACGGAAAAACCCTACGATGTAATCGTGTGCGGGGCCGGGCATGCCGGGACTGAGGCTGCGTTGGTCGCAGCGCGGATGGGGGCGACGACGCTGCTGTTGAGCGGGAATATCGACACGATCGGGCAGATGAGCTGCAATCCGGCGATCGGGGGCCAGGCCAAAGGGCACATTGTGCGCGAAATCGACGCTCTTGGCGGGGAAATGGGCGTAAACGCCGATGTGACGGGGATTCAATACCGGAAACTCAACGCCTCGAAAGGACCTGCGGTTCAGGCCCCGCGTACCCAGTGCGATAAAAAAGCGTACCAATTCCGGTTAAAACACACGATTGAATTGCAAGAGAATCTGACGCTGTTTCAGGCGACCGTGAACAGCTTGATTTTCAAAGACGGGAAGGTCATCGGGTGCAAAACAAACCTGGATGTGGATTTCTACGGGCAAACGGTCGTGGTCACAACCGGAACGTTCCTGCGCGGCCTGATGCATATAGGAAAGAACCGGAACGAAGGCGGGCGAATGGGGGATTACAGCGCAAGAACGCTTTCGGCGAGCTTCCTGGAGGCCGGGATCGAACTCGAGCGTCTGAAAACAGGAACCCCGCCGCGGCTGTTGGGCCGGAGCATCGATTTTTCCGTCATGGAGGAACAGAAGGGCGACGAAGAGCCGTGCCTGTTCGGATTCTACGACACGCGGGAGAAAACCGATTTGTTCCACGTGGAACAATCGGGGGAACGTCGGCTCGGCTGGACTCCGGGGGAGAAGCAGGTTTCCTGTTATATCACCTACACAAACGAGAAGACCGAAGCCATCGTCCGCGAGAACCTGCATCTGTCGCCGATGTACAGCGGCCGGATTGAGAGCGCGGGGCCGCGTTATTGTCCGAGCATCGAGGACAAGTTCGTTCGTTTTCCGGACAAACCCAATCACCGGTTCTTTCTCGAACCCGAGGGGCGAAACACCAACGAGTACTACATTAACGGGTGTTCAACGAGTCTGCCGTTGGATGTGCAGGTCCGGATGATCCAGAGCGTTCCGGGCCTGGAGAGGGCGGTGATTCTTCGGCCGGCGTACGCGGTGGAATACGATTTCGCTCCACCGACCCAGTTGCAGGCTTCGTTGGAGTCAAAGAAGGTGGAGAATCTGTTTTTCGCGGGTCAGATCAATGGAACGTCCGGATACGAGGAAGCCGCGGCCCAGGGACTGGTTGCCGGGGTCAATGCGGTCTTGAAGGTAAGGGGAGAGTCGCCGATGGTGATCGGCCGGCACGAGGGGTATATCGGCGTGCTGATCGACGACCTGGTCACCAAGGGCACATCCGAACCGTACCGGATGTTCACCAGTCGCGCCGAGTACCGTCTTCTTTTCAACCACGGAAGCGCGGAACTGCGGCTGGCGCATCATGCGCGTGATCGGAACCTGTTGGAGTTCAGCCGTTTAAGTCGGATAGAACGGAAAGCTGCGGCCGTGGGTGAATGGACCGAACGCTTGGAAAACGAACGGACTGCAGGGGGAACCTTTGCCGAGCGGGCGCGAAGGAGGGAGGCGGAGATTCCGTTTCCGGCAGAGTTTCTGGCGTTGCACGCGGCGGTTCGTGAGGAAGTGCTGTACCGGGTGGTCTATCGGGGCTACCTGGAGAGGGAGCTGAAACAGATTGAAAGGATGTCGCAGGTGGAGTCGATGCGGATTCCGGAGGATATGAAGTTTCTGGATATCAGGGGTTTGCGAGCTGAGAGCGTTCAGAAGCTCGAAGCGATCCGTCCCCGAACCCTCGGCCAGGCGAGCCGGATCAGCGGCGTAAACCCGGCCGACATCAACATTCTTATGATCCACATCGAGAGCAGCCGGCGCAGGCGCGCCAAGATGGGTTTGTAAGTATTTTATCAATAGACAGTAAGGAAACTCGAGCGCTCTCCAGCCCTCTCTTCACCGGCTATATTGCACAAGAGATTGTTCTCCGTGCGAATAAGGGAAGTGGATCCATTGGACTTTCCTTCGGATCCGTTATCAGCGAAGATCAGCGGGTCTTGAACCACGATCTTAAAGGTGAAAAATCCATCGGATGTTTGTTTGCGCAGGCAAGCGCCGTTCAGTGGTAGGAATTCGGAAAGTTTTGGTTAAAAGCGTTTTAGTGGAATTTCGGAGCGAATGAAAGTGCCGTACGCATACGGGTCGTCGATGGACCGGGTCTCGAAGGGATTCCGGGATGCGCTTATTGAGCGGAGGGAGGACGTTTTTCGAGTTTGCCGGGATCTTCCGGCGGGGTGGGGGAAATACGACCTCGAGATCGGTTGCGGACACGGACATTTCCTCGCGGCGTACGCTGAAGCGCATCCGGAGCGTTACTGCATTGGAATCGACATTGCGGGCGGGCGGCTCGAACGCGCGCGGAGGAAGAGTGAGCGGGCGGGATTGAAAAACATCGCGTGGATCCGGGCGGAGGCATTGCTCTTCCTGGAATGCCTTCCCGAGACGATCTCATTCTCCCGGGTGTTCATCCTGTTTCCGGATCCGTGGCCGAAGAAACGCCATCACAAACACCGCTTGGTTCAGACCGGCTTCATGGATTTCCTTTCATCGGTTTGCCGGCCCGGCGCCACCCTGTACTTCCGCACCGATAACAGCGATTATGCCAAACACGCCGGGGATGCAATTGCCGGGAGCGGCGCGTGGGAGGAGCGGCCCACGGAAGTCTGGCCGTGGGAACGGGCATCGGTGTTTCAGGAACTCGCCGAGGAGTACCAGTCGCTGGTCGCGCGCAAGTGTGCTCCGCAGGGGCGCGCGGAGGTTTGTGTTCGCCCCGGTTCTCAAATTCCACAATCCCGGCGCCGGCAGGGGCCGTTTTGACCATGGAAATTCAGCGCATCTCGATTTCCGGCCACGACTGCCTGACCAGCCCGAGTAGAATATCGACGGTTTCCCTGTCTTCGGACTCGAATGCGGGACTTTCGGCAATCGTCCCCTCGACATACCGTTCCAGCAACCGGTACTCGGAGGCGACATCACGTTGACGGTTCCGGAGAAGGCCGTACGGCTCGGACCCCTCTTCAATCTCCTCAATCCGCTCGCGCAGTTCACGCATCGTTCCGATCAGATCACGGAAATGATCCTGGATTTCCTCCAATTCCGGCGAACTCGCCACGGCGGCTCCCCAGCGTTCCACGAAGCGCCGGCGTTCGTCCTCCCGGTCGGCCCAACGCGCCTGAAGACGTTCCAGCTCAAAGAGTTCCGATGCCTGGCCCGTTGGGATTCGAATTCTCTTGAGAAAAATTTCCCGTTCGACGCCGCCAAGTCGAAGAACAACGACATTCCGGTCCGGATCGAAGTTTTGCACACGGATTCCATCGCGGCTCTGTCCGGGCTCGATCCAAAACGCGCGGTCGTCCTCGGGGTCTCGTAGGCTGAACACCGTGGCGCCGGGCAGGGTGACGATCGCTCGCAGTTCCAGCCGTTCAAGAAGAGCCGATCCGGTTTCTTCGCCGCCGGTGCGTTCTTCGGAATCAACCGGGAGAATTCGCTCGCTCCCTGCGGGAAGCCGAACCGCGACGGTCAGAGCCAGAACGGCAACAGAGGCTAAAACGTGCAATCTTATTTGTTTGCTGCGACGCGGGTTCATTCTCCGGGAATCCATCGGAAAGATCCCTGAATTCCGGCGGGAATGCAAGCGCACGCGCGAAAAGAATCCCGCTGACCTGGATTGCGCAAAATACAGGACGTCAAAAAAGTTTCGCACCCTACTTAACCATAACAAATTCATGGAAAATACCTTAACTTGTTTTTTGCGCAATCCGGTGAATAATTCAGGTTAAACTTCAGAGCTCTTCAAAGCGGAGCCGCCACCCGGACTTCATGCCTTTCCGGTCGCGTGCCTGGTAACGATCGGGCAGTATGAATCGCTCATTGGGGGACGTGGTCGCGGCAAAGCTCCCGGGATTCGGCTTCACAAAATCTTCCGCCTTAGCCATACTGGGACATGACGTTAGAACGTGCGCCATTCAGGGCGCAAAGGCGGATCGACGACTCGATAACTGTTGACGAATTTCATATGGAACGACAGCAACAGGAGCGTTTTCGGTCGAGGATCGAGAAGCGCTTGCAGCAACTGGAGGCGCAACTGGAGGGATCTGTCGAGGATGCGCGGGCGATTTCGCCGGACCCCGGGATCGGGCGCCTTTCGCGTCTCGATTCGATGCAGATGCAGCAGATGGCGCTCGATGCGCGGAACCGGCAGAAGTTTGAGATTCAGAGGCTCAAAGATGCGCTTGGCCGGATTGACAAAGGAATCTACGGCACCTGCCAGATCTGCCGGAAGGACATAGGGCACGAGCGATTGGAGTACCAGCCGGACGCTGTGGCTTGCATTTCGTGTGCCGGAGGGAAGCGCTAACCCGCATGCCTCCGGCGCGCTAAAAGAATTCCAGCCAGCCCATCAGGAAGAACTGGAACGCGAATCCGCAGACGAGGAGGACGACGGTGGTCACGAAAAACGGGTCCAGGGCCATCGCGCGGCCGGATCGGAAGCGGCGGGGCGGGGCGGCAAGTTTCTTGCGGCGGGCGGGCCGTTTTTTCTTCGATTGCCGGTAGAGATCGCCGAGGCTGCCGGTCAGATTGTCGTTGGACGCCATGGGTCAATTCTCCTTGAATGCTTCCCGAAGGAGTTCCGCCTGCCAGGGGAGGAGCACTTCGTCGAGCTTGGTCTTGTCGCGCGCGAGGACCGCGAGCTGGGAGCGGTTGGCGATGAGGGACGGATCGATCCCGAGTTCGCCGGCGTGCCTGTCGCGAATGGTTCGGAACGTTTCCTGGCGCTCGATCTCTTCGGCGCTGAGCGGGATCCGTTCCTCGCGCGGGTCTTTCCGCTTGGGCAAGGTTTTCGGGTCGCGTTGCTCGCCGCGCTGGACAGCTTTTTCCAGAGCATTTCGATGGCGGGCGAAAAGCCGCGGAGGCAGTTCTTCGCGCCAGGCCACGCCGGGGGATTTCTCAACGGACGCCGCCACGGCCAGCATGAAATTATTGTTGATGATCTTGAAAGGGGGCAGGTCGGCCTTTTTTGCCGACCGCTCGCGCCAATGCCAGAGTTCGAAGAGGACGGCAAGTCCGCGCGGTCCGAGTTTGTTCGCTCCGGGCAAACGCCAGGTGTACTCGTCCTTTTCGGGGAAACCTTCCATCGCCGACTCGATCTGTGAGGCGCAGCGCTGGCGGAACCAATCCATCCTGCCTTTGCTCTTGAGGTCCGCTTCCATCTTTTTCCGAAGGTCCGTCAGGTACAGGACATCTTCAGCGGCGTAATGAAGCATCTTTTCCGGGAGGGGACGTTTCGACCAGTTGCTCTTCTGGTGCGTCTTCGGCAATTCGACACCGAGGTAGTGTTCGGTGAGCGCGCCGAGACCCATTTTAGGTATGCCGATCAGTTGGGCAGCCAGCATTGTGTCGAAAACTTCCCTGGGGCGGAACCGTGAGAAATCCGCCATTAACCGCAGGTCGAAATCGCTTCCGTGCATGATGAGCAGCCTGGGTTTCAATACCTCCATAAAGGCGCTCAAATCGAGACCCGCCAGCGCGTCGATAATGTGGGTCACTTTGCCCGCCTGGACCTGAAAAAGGCAGATCCGGTTCCGGTAGTGGTACATGTTGTCCGCCTCGGTGTCCAGGGGGACTTCCTTCAGGGACTTCAGGTCTTTGACGAGAATGTCGAGGTCGGATTGCTGGTCAATCCATTCGAATGAAATGCTCACTGTGTATAAAACTCGTTACTGATATCGGGCGCGAATCGACCATTGGCCGGCGGGAAAACCAGGGAAGCGAGGGTGTACGCGATGTTCCCGAGCGGCGGAACGCCGGAGAGCGCAAATGCACCGCCGAACCCGCAACCGGACGGCAGGGAAATGGCACCCGGGCCTTCCGGCCCACCTTGCGTGCCTGCGCCAATCCCGCCGCCTCCAGTATGCTTGGCGAAAAACGCGCACTTTCCAGTGAAAGCGCGGTTCCGGACATCTCCGGTTTTGGAATGATTCTACGCAACAGGAATTTACCTTATCCAGGATCAGAAAATAATAAACGCTAATTTGTAAAAAAATCCGTTTTCCGGGGGACCGGGGACGCCGCGGGAGTCTCCGGCGCCGGGGTTCGATTAACTGCTGGCGCGACGTCGCTGTTCCGTGGTAACGTATATTCTTATTCTATGAAGACGATTGTTCTGTGCAGCGGAGGGATGGATTCGGTAACCGCGTTTTACGATGCTCATGCGAGGCAGGAAGTGTCGGGGGTCCTGGGATTTCATTACGGCTCGAAGCACAACGACCGGGAACTGCCGTGGGCGCGGCACCACGCGGAACGGCTCGGGGTGGGGTTTCGCCTGGTTTCGCTGGATTTCATGGACGGGTTGTTTTCGTCGAATCTCCTTCGCTCGGGCGGGGAAATTCCGGACGGGCATTACGCGGAACCGAATATGAAGCAGACGGTTGTACCGTTTCGCAACGGGATCCTCATATCGATTGCGGCCGGTTACGCGGAAAGCGTGGGCGCCGAGGGCCTTGTGATCGCCGCACACACGGGAGATCACAGCATCTATCCCGATTGCGGGGAGAACTTTATGAAATCGATGGGCCGGGCGGTCGAGGAGGGGACCTACGCACGGATAAGGCTGCAGCGGCCGTTTATAGGACTCGACAAGGCCGCGATTGTCCGACGCGGGGTGGAGTTGGGAATCGATTACGCCCGGACCTGGTCCTGCTACAAAGGCGGCGAGAAGCATTGCGGCCGCTGCGGGACGTGCGTCGAACGCCGCGAGGCATTTCAACGTGCAGGGGTTATCGACCCGACCGGGTACGAAGCGACCCCGGATCTCCCGGCGCGGCCGGCGCAATGAGCGCTTGGCGCGCAGGCCGGTTTGTGCGCGCGGAAAGGATGAAACGAAGTGACAAAAGCAATGGGGGAACGTGTTGAACAGCGATTCCTTTGCTCGTGTATTCTGCGTATTCCGTGGTTGAAAATCGTCTTTTCGGACCGCATCCGGTTGCTCCGGCGTCTCTCTGTGATCATCTTGTCTCTGTGGTAGAATTCATCCATGTTCCGAGGCCCCGCCGCTTCGGCATTCCACCTACAGGGGACTGGAAATATGATAAGCTATTTATGATGAGTAACGTTTGCACGATCGCAAAGCAAAGGATTCCTTGCGTTCCTTTGCGGCAATTCCGTTTTTCGTGTTTCAAGCGGGGCCGCGGATTGGGTTCATTGACGTGCTGATATCCGAAATATTTCATTCGATCCAAGGGGAGGGGAAGCTCGCGGGGATTCCTTCGGTCTTCGTGCGCACCTCGGGGTGCAACCTGCGCTGCGGCTGGTGCGACACCCCGTACGCGTCGTGGGCTCCCGAAGGCGAGAACCTTTCGGTCGATGCGATTCTCAAGGCGGTGCGCAAACACCCGGCGCGCCACGTCGTACTGACCGGGGGGGAACCGATGGTGGCACGGGAGCTGCCGGAGTTGGCTGCGGCGCTGCGCCGGGAGGGACACCACGTCACGATCGAAACCGCCGCGACCATCGCCCCGGACGGCGTCGCCTGCGACTTGGCCTCGCTCAGCCCGAAACTGAGCAACTCGGATCCGGGTCCGCTCGCTCCCGAGGGCTGGCGCGAGCGTCACGAGGGGCGTCGCCTGCAACCGGACGTGATCCGCGAGTGGCTCGACGGGTATGCCTGTCAGCTCAAGTTCGTGGTCGGGCGGGAGGACGACCTGGAGGAAATCCGCGAGCTCCTTGCGGGGCTGAAACGCCCGATTCCGCCCGAAGACGTGCTCCTGATGCCCGAGGGAACCGATGCGGCCACCCTGCGGAAGCGGGCGAAATGGATTGCGGAGATCTGCCGCGAAACCGGCTACCGCTACGCACCAAGGCTCCATATCGAATTGTTCGGAAACACCCGGGGAACGTGAGCTCCGGGAATGAGCGGTATCTGAAAAGGAGCGCCCGGCTTCAGACAGGCGTTTGTCCGGTGCGGCGAGGAATGAGGGGCGAAAAGTCACTCCTGGATTGCCTTGGTTGAAATGGTCGTTTAAGCAGGGCTCATGAAAATCGTGCGTTACATCGATCGGAATGGGAATACGGGCTACGCGGCGCAGCAGGCTGACGGCACATGCGAACGGATCGACGGGGACATTTTCGGCGACTTCGAAGCGACCGGCGACACCGTCGAAATCGCGAAGCTGCTGGCGCCGGTCGTTCCGCCGGCGATTCTCTGCATCGGGCTGAACTACCGCAAGCACGCCGCGGAAACCGGGGCGAAGCTTCCTGATTACCCGGTTGTGTTTCACAAGAGCCGCAACGCGCTCCTCGACCCGGGAGAGCCGATTGAACTGCCGGGCTTCCTTCCGAGCGAGGAAGTGGACTACGAGTGTGAACTCGTCGTGGTGATCGGGAAAAGATGCAAGAATGTTTCACGCGACAATGCATTTGACTGCATCCTCGGCTACACCTGCGGCAACGACGTCAGCGCGCGCGACTGGCAAAAGAAGAAAGGGGGAGGGCAGTGGAGCCGGGGAAAGAGCTTCGACACCTTCGCGCCGATGGGGCCGTGTATCGTGACGCCCGACGAGATCCCCGATCCCAACAAACTGCCGATCCGGACCGTGTTGAACGGAAAAACCGTCCAGGAGAGCAACACCGCCGACATGATCTTCGACGTCGCGACCCTGGTCGAATTCCTCAGCGGAAGCACGACCCTGCTGCCGGGAACCGTCATTTTCACCGGCACCCCCGAAGGCGTTGGCATGGCCCGCACCCCGCCCCTGTGGCTCCAGCCCGGCGACTCGGTCACCATCGCCATCGAAGGCATCGGCGAACTGACCAATCCGGTACAGAAGGAAAAGACCGGGTGACCTGGCGCGCCGAGGTCGGGAGCGGTGCGGGTGGAAATGCGCATCGAGAGCAATTCAGACTTGCGACTCGTTATCGCTTCCGCTAGAAATCCCGGTAATCGGTCCAACATTGAATTTCGGGTAATATCCTGCTTGCTTGAGGCCGCGGTCATTCAAGGCAGACTTCAAGCGACGAAACTTAAAAAATGAACTTTGGGCCCGGCTGGCTTGTCTCCTCTTTCCGGCAAGATTATATGATTCCAGATTTTTCCGGATACCACGCACTTAAATGAAAGCCCCCGGTCTTATGAAATCCTTCAGACGGAAGGTCGAATGCTTATCGGCGATTGTTGCGCTTGTGATTATGACAGGTGGTTGCCAGACAGTCAGGGACACGGAGGTGAGGGGGGAGTATGTTATCCTGACGGAGGAACTCCTTGATCAATACGGCCTCGATAATATCAGCCAGCTCGTCGGGGAAGTGCAGGTCTATCTTTCCCGCGACATCCGATTCCGGCGGGAGATTGCCGAAGGGGCTGTTGGAGGCATTGAGGACCGGCGTTTGGTGAGAAGGGAGGGCAGGGGGTTTGAGGAAATCAACGCCGAGGCGCTGTTGCCATCCGTAATCCTGAATGTTGTTTCCCTGGGATCGGATACGGGGAATGATACGGATAATACCTACCTGGTCGTATCCTTTGACGAGGAGGATCCGGAGGCGCTTCTTTATTTTCGCCTGACCCGGCTTCATCCCGATGTGTTGCCGAGCCCGCCGGGGGATCAGGATGGTCAGGACGATCAGGAGGAGCAAGAGGAGCCGGACGAGGTCTATGGATTCGCACTCTACGCCTACGCATCGCTCCAGCCTTCCATGCCGGGCTTCAACGAGATTTATGACCGGTTTACATTATTCGAAATCGAGGGCAATGAAGGGGTTCCCGTGGAGATTGAAGAGGGGACGGAAGCGGTTATTTGCTGGGCGCGAGACGATGACGGACGGCTGCACTTCATTGTGGTCGACCATTCGGGAGACATTATCGTCGACCGGGTCGGGGCGAGTTTTTCGGATGTGACGGAAGCGCGTCTGAGCGAGCTCGTCGAGCGCTGGCGGCTCGATGGACGACCGGCACAGAATCGGCGTATTATCGCGGCGATAATGTCGATTCTCGGAATGACCCCGTTCGGGGATCATCGGAACCCGGAGGAGGCGTGGGAGATCATACAGTCGGCGCTCGAAATCGGTGACGGCGATTCGCCGCCCACTCTTGGACGACGTCTTGTAAGGCGCTTCGAAGTCCCATTTGAAGGATCCTGGTACGAACTTGCCGAGTTCGACATGGTTCACGCCTACCTGCTCGTAAAGGATGACGAAATTCGATGGAGGGCCGAGGAGGTCCGCCATTTGCGGGGTCATCGACTCCGTCCGCGCTGATTCCAAATAACCACTCTACCGGCGCCACCGCATTTCCAACCGGCAGGGCAGGCGGGATTGATATACTCCCCGTCATCAAGTTTTCGGAAAACACACCCCACCCCGCAGGCGCGGGGTCCCCCCCTCTCAAGAGCTGGGCATTGTTCATAAATTTTCTGCGGGACACTATCGAGGATTTCGTTCAAGCTGGTTGGCCAATGATGAAAGGCAGCCAACC
This sequence comes from Opitutales bacterium, assembly GCA_007130045.1. Lineage (GTDB taxonomy): Bacteria > Verrucomicrobiota > Verrucomicrobiia > Opitutales > T3Sed10-336 > PXDC01. The sequence goes on along the minus strand of SLTG01000100.1, from coordinate 25 downwards.
GGAGTTTACCGAGGAGATCCTTGAT
>SLTG01000092.1 GCA_007130045.1 Opitutales bacterium | reverse complement strand
GCTCTCACCGCGAACCTTCAACCTCCTCCTGTTCAGTCCGATTTCAGTATTCATAACCCGGCCATCCTGCCCCGCCCACCCCCAACCCGTCAAACAATATTTTGCCTGGCAAAATATTGTTCTCTTTACGGGATTATTTTTTTGGATGGATGAGTTTGGAGGCGTTTACTCCCAGTATCTTCTTTTTTTCCGAAGCCGTCAGGCCTGCATCCTCAATCTCCTCAAGAAACAAACGGAAATCGGGGGCCTTCTGTTTGCGCGGGTAAAGACGAAGCGGGTAGTCGGAGCCGTACAGCACCCGATCCGCTCCGACCCGGTCCACCACCGCCCGAAAGATATCCGGATGGTACAGCAGGGGGCTGGCCGCGGTATCGTAATAAACATTATTCATCCGGCTTCCTACCCACTTATTCAACTCGAAGAAGGGGAGCAGCCCTCCCCAATGAGCAAGAATCAGTTTCAGTTCCGGAAAGCGATCCGCAAGCCAGACATAATCATCAAGAGCGTCCTGCAGCCGACCGGGATGGCGACGACCCACGGGCTCATTCACGTGCAGGTTGACAGGCAGGTTCCACTCGATTGCCAGTTCGATGATCCTAATCCATTCGGGATTGTCCATTGAGAATCCCTGCGAGCGATGCGACACCTCGCCGATCCCGCAAAGGCCCGCCTCAACGGCGCGCCTGACCTCGTCCTCCGCGTCACCTCCCGCACGCGGCTGCACCGCAGCGAATCCCAGAAGGCGGTCCGGATGCTGGTTCACCCATTTGATGTACCAGTTGTTCTGTTCGATACAGGTTTCCAATCGATCCCAATACCATCCGAGCAGAACCGCCTTTTCCACGCCGGCCGCGTCCATATCGGCCAGCAGCGTGTCGATATCCGACCAACCCTGAATCCTCGGTCCCGAAGCCGGCGCGGCCAGTTCCGCCCAGCCAAACTCGGAACGCGCCTCAGCCCAGCCTCGCGGGTCGGCCGTTACTTCGGGCGCATACATGTGCACATGGCTGTCGATTATCACTGCAATCGACTTTAACCCCGATCTCAAACCCTTTGCAAGGGACACTTGCTTTGGCGGAGAGATCGTCGGATTCCATCCGAGGAATCCTGGATTTCCCCCGTTCCGAGTTTATATTCAGGCTTTTCAGTCCGGCAATTCCGGCAATATATCCAATCCCGGCCATTAAACCATGCGCGTTTGACTCCATTGCCGTTTCGTCCTGTTCAAATGACCGGCCACCGCCTACAATTGCGTGTTCTATGACCAAAGACTACGATTTTATCGTCATCGGCGGTGGCAGCGCCGGCTATAATGCCGCGCGAAAAGCTTTGGAATTCAGCCCAAAGGTCGCTGTCGTGGATGGGGCGGACGAACCTGGGGGACTCTGTATTCTTCGAGGTTGCATGCCGTCCAAGACGCTGATCTACACCGGCGAGATCCTTCATCACGCAAAAAATGGAGCGATGTTCGGACTCGAGATACCCCGGGCCGCCGCGGACATGAAACGGGTGGCGGAACGGAAGCGCCGAATCATCTCGGAGTTCGCCTCGTACCGGGTGGACGGGCTGACGTCGGGCGACTTTGACTTTCACCGTCAGATGGCCCGCTTTCGGGATACTCACAGCATCGAGCTCGCGGACGGCACTGTGTTAAACGGCCGGAAATTCCTGATCAGCACGGGATCGCAAGTCAGTTGGCCGTCCATTCCCGGACTGGATCGCGTACCGCTGTGGACGAGCGACGATGTCCTGGACCTCGACTTCCTCCCGGAGTCGGTCCTCGTCTTTGGCGGAGGAATAGTCGCCTGCGAACTCGCCCAATACCTAAGCCGAATCGGCAGCCAAGTCGTCCAGATTCAGCGAAGTTCTCACATCGTCAAAGACTTTCCCGAGTCGGCCTCCCGGGAACTGGAGACCGCTTTTCACGACGAGGGGATCGAACTATTCACCGGCACGAACCTCAAGGAGGTTCGAAAATCAGAGAAAGGCGTCGCCGCCGTGTTTGAGCACAACGGGGAGATTGTCACTCGCGAAGCCGCCTACGGATTCAATGCGCTGGGACGAATTGCGCAGACGGACTCGCTCGGCCTTGAAGCGGCAGGCGTCAAGCTCCGGGAGAACGGCCAGATCGAAACAAACGGGTACCAGCAATCGAGCAATCCCGACATCTATGCTGCGGGCGACTGCGCCGGACCTTATGAGATCGTTCACATCGCGATCCAGCAGGGGGAATTGGCCGCCCAACACGCCTTCGGCTCCAAAGTCGCCCCGATGAGCTACGATCTGCTCCTGCAGGTGCTCTTCACCGACCCACAGATTGCGTTGGTGGGCAAGACGGAAAAAGACCTTGCAGAATCGGGCCGAAATTTCATCGCCGCGTCCTATCCCTTTGACGATCACGGCAAGTCGATTCTAATGGAAGCAAAATACGGATACGTCAAGGTGATCGCCTCAATCCCCGACGGGCGCCTGCTCGGCGCGGAGATTGTCGGCAAGGACGCCGGGGAACTCATTCACTCTCTTTCGACCGCGATTGCCCTGAACGCGAGCGTTCACGATCTACTGAAAGCGCCCTGGTATCATCCCACCCTGTCGGAGATCATCACGTATCCACTGGAAGAGATCGCCGAAAAGCTGCAGCAATAAGTCGCCGGCCAAAACCCGGCCCGCATTTCATTACGCCGTCAGGCCTATCAGATCCGGAAGGTTCACTTTACCGTCGTAGAGAGCCTTGCCAACGATCACGCCATCAAGATTTCCATAGGCACGGGCGATTTCGGTGAAACGGATGATGTCCTCACGGCGCGCGACTCCGCCCGATGCTATTATTCTCGCCGAAACCGACTGGAGCATCTGCTCCTGCGTCTCAAAATTCGGGCCGGTCAAGGTACCATCGGTCGCAATATCCGTATAAATTATGATCCGTACACCGAGGTCCACCATTCGTTTCGCCATGGCGAGAGCTGAAACCTCAGTCGTATCCACCCACCCCTTAACGGCAACTTTCCCATCACGCGCATCGATGCCGACGGCGATCCGGTCGCCAAACTTTTCGACCAGGCCGGCGACAAACTCCTCGCTTTCGCACGCGCGGGTACCGATCACCACCCGCGACACGCCCAATTCAAACGCCCGGGCGACGCTATAGGGGTCTCTCATGCCGCCCCCCATTTCCACCTTCAGGCCAGTCTCCACGATGCGGCGAACGGCATTCTGGTTCTTCGGGACTCCCTCGAACGCCCCATCCAGATCGACGACGTGCACCCACTCGGCTCCGGCGTTTTTCCAAAGCCGCGCGGGTTCGGTGGGATCCGCGTAATAAACGGTTTCCTCATCTTTCCTTCCCTGGTGAAGGCGAACACATCGCCCGCCCCGAATATCTACAGCTGGATAAATTCTCATGTTGAGAACCATCTGAAAACTCGGAGTGTACCCGGCGCGAGCCAAAAATGGACCCTCGGCTGACCGAAAAAATTATTTCCACAATATCAATCCGAGGTATATCGACCCGAGACCCACAGGATCAACCACTGTGAAAACAGAACTTCGCTCTTGACTGTGCGACCGAACGTTTCTATCAAAGTGGCAACCCTGTCGAAGGCGGCATGTTGCCGATGAAGACACTGAACAATAAAAAGCAACCATTACACAACCCACCTATGAAGAAAACACTGGTATCTCTAATCACGGTCAGCCTCCTTACGGCGACATTCGTATCGGCCCAACGGAGCGCTCCGGAAAACCTGAACTACAACTACGTTGAAGGCAGCTTTGCCGTTTATCCGGACTACAACGGTCAGGACTTTATCGGTCCGCGCGTCCGGGGCTCCTTTCTCGTGATGCCCGAAGTATTCCTTTTCGGACAATTCCGGTTCCTAACCGATGACGTCGACTACACGCAGATGCACGTCGGCGCCGCGTATCGATTCGCCATCGACGAAAACACGGACATCTACGGCGGACCCTCGCTGGAATATGTGGATTTCAGCCCGGGTACCGACGATTTTGGTTTCGGTCTCCGCGGTGGGATTCGTCATCGCCTGAACGAGGACTTTGAAATCGGCGGTGAGATCCGTTACGTCAACATCCGTGGCGACATTGACGACGACTACCTCGGAGTCACCGGAACGCTTCAATACTTCCTCAACCCGAACGTGGGACTGGTGGGCGAAGTTGACCTTGAAGACGGGGAGCTCGGCTTGCTCGCCGGCGTTCGATGGAATTTCTAACCGGCAACATTTCAACCGGGAGCAAAATCGATTCTATCCCGGGAAAAAAAGAAAGCGGGCGCCCCCAAAGGACGCCCGCTTTTTTCTTTTCTCTTGATATACCCGAATCCCGGCCGGATCAAAACATCATCCGCAGCGCGGTCATCGCGGTTTGGGAGCGGCTCTGGAAGTTGCCGGTGCCCGCTGTGTCGCCCTTCAACTCCGCGAACTCGACTCCCCCCATAATCTTCACGTTATCGCCATAGAGATAATAGTTCCCGCCGAAGTATATCGCCTGGTACTTATTGCCGGGCTGTTCGATGCCGACGACGTCGGCGGCGTAGTGGTTATGGAACAACGCCGCCGCTCCGGCGTTACCTTCGGTGTTTCGCATCCTTTCGTATCGAACGACAACCTCGAACTCATCCGTAACGAAATAGGACGGCATCAGGTAATAGCCGCGCGCCCGGGGCCGATTGGGAAAGCCGGCAACATTGGTCGCACGCGCCCAGATATATTCGTAGGCCACGTTGAGTCCCATGAACCCGACGTTCGCGCCAAGCGCGTAAGCGTTCTTGTACGGCTCCCGATTTTCTCCGAGTGTGGCACCGGCTTCATCATTGTAGATGAAATCGGCGCGCACACGTACGCTCAGATCTTCGTGCAACGCTCTGGCGTATTCATCCAAATCCGCACCCGCACTCAGATTGAACAGGTAACCGACCGGATAAGCCCCGGAATAGTTTGTTCCGCCAAACGAGTCATGATTGTAGATGCCGACATGGTAGTCGAATATATCCCATTCGCCGTGCGCCCACAACCCTGTATGCTGCAAGGGACCCAGTGCGGCGCTGAGCAACGAGCGGGTGATCGTATATAGATCTTCATCCGCCCGGTACGCTTCCATTCCGAACCGCGGATGGGCGTGTCCGAAGGTGAGATTGGTCACATCGAATCCCGTGTACGTCAGCGTTGCCCGGTGAAGGTTCACCCCCGGACTGATCACGCCCTGTCGTCCCCCGAGGTCGTTCACGATGTTTCCGCTGCTCGGCAGAATGGACAACACCGTATCGAAGTGGAAGTCATCGTAAACGGTCGCCTCCACCCCGAGCCTGAGATAGGCGAGGTTGAAGGTGTGGTAGTTCTCTGACTTGCCCAGGCCGGGTCCGCGATTACGGGTTCCATCGGAAATGCCGTATTCGGCGCCGATCGACCCCTTGAGTGTCAACCCGCTGACTGAACTGAGGACGGGCTCAAGCCCCTCCAGGGCATTATGCTCCTGCGCGGACGTTGTATAAGGCGCCGCGATCGCCGCCGCACCCAGTACGGACATCCATTTTTTAAGTCGGACTCTTATATTTTTATTCATAGTTGGTTTGATAGTTATGAACACTTCCAATTCAGTTTCGTCGCGAAACTGCACAAGTTTTTACACATGATCGTAACATAAGATCAAGCGAAATCGCGCATTGTTGACTCGCTTTCTCCCTCCGGCATACGCGATCAACATACCTCGATTTCAAGAGTTTATGAACTGCCGAAACGACCGGCGATCCTCGGATCGCGCACACCCCGATCAGGGCTCCTTACATATACCTTGACGAGTTCCCGGCGGATCCTCATAATCACGGCAGCACCAATTTCAATTGACGGCAGGGTATTTGCCATCCGGACATCTCCCGTCATTCGACACAATCAATTCCACCTCGTGAGCCACCATGAAACACACATTCGCCTCGGTCCTGACAATAGCCATGTTTTGCACGTCGATTCCATTCGGGCAATCGACATCCGCCCAATCGCTTAATTACAATTACCTCGAAGGCAATGTCGCCTTCTATCCCAGCTACGGAAGCGGCCCTGGTAGCCAGGACTTCACGGGTTGGCGTGTCCGCGGGGCGATTCAGCCCATTCAGGAAGTCTTTGTTTTCGGCCAATTCCGCTACCTGACCGACGACATCGACTTCGCACAGGCGCATATCGGCGCCGCCTTCCGGTTTGAAGTCGCGCGAAGAACCGACCTCTACGTCGGTCCCAGCATCGAATACGTCGACTTCAGTCCGGGACCCGACGACTTCGGCTTCGGGCTTCGAGGCGGACTCCGGCACAGGATAAACCAGGAGTTTGAAATCGGCATCGAGGCTCGCTATGTGAACATCGGCGGCGATATCGACGACGACTACGTCGGAGTCACGGGAACCCTGCAATACCACCTTACGAACCACTTCGGCCTGATAGGGGAACTCGACGTCGAGGACGGCGATATCGGCTTTCTTGCAGGGGCGCGGGTCAATTTCTGAAACGGCCGAGCTTTGGTCGCCGCGTTCCCGAAACCCGGCGCGCCCGGATGCTTCCGGCGAAGCGCCCTGGCCAAACGCACAGCGATTGATGATAAACCCGGCTGACTCTCCCCTGAAGGACGAGACGACAATCCCGTTTATGCTTCTTTTCGCTCGTCGGGTGAAAGTTCGCTATAGATCCGGTCCTCGGGAACGAGCGTGGAGATCTTGCGTCTTTCGAAATCGAATACGTATTTGTCGATCTCCTTGACCGCCTGGTCGGTATCGATGACGCGACAATAGCGGTCCTGGAGGGTGGCAACGGTAAACTTGTGCAGCTCCGGGGTGACTGTGGTGCAGCAATCCTCGATCATTGTCACGTGAAAGCCGAGATCGCAGGCGGCCCGGACGGTGCTGGAGACGCACTCGTTCGTATAAACGCCGGCGACGAAAAGCGCGTTTATGCCCATGTTCTTGAGGACGTAATAAAGATTGGTGGTCGGGAAAACGCCGCTCGACGTTTTATTGATGACGATTTCGTCGCCAACCGGGGCCACCTCGGGCAGAAACTCGGCCTCCTTGGAGCCGGGAGGCGCCAGCAAACCCAGTCGTTTATGCCCGGCGCTCCGGTCCCGCCCGTCGCGGGTCAGCGCCTGAATACGAGTATGAATCACCTCCATCCGGTGCGTCCGGAAGGTTTTTTGCAACCGGGCGATGTTGGGAATCACCCTTTGCTTCAATGCCTGAAAATAATATTGGGCATCCTCCGGGCGTAATCCGGAGGATGAGACGTCCGCGAATACCCCGTATCCCTCGGCGGCGTCGAGGTACTGCACGTCGATCACCAAAAGAGCGGTGTCCTTCGCCTCAAGGCTCTTCAGGTAAACCGGATTGTCGACGATCTTCTCGTGATAGGTTTCCTTGAGCGGGTCGACGTGGGCTTCAATATTCGGATCCGGTTCGTTCTGCTTTTTCATACATTCGATCCTATCGCCAAGGGCGAACACCATGCAAGTTCGTTGCCGAGTTCACCGAACCGGGACAAACCAACGCCCGTCATCCAGAATAGTGTTCGCCAACCGCCGCGTCCGACATCATCGGCGCGCCGCGCTTAATCGACCTCGAAATGGATGTTGAGGACTCGCTCGTTGCCTGCTTCGTCTTCGGCGGCGACAATCACGCTATGGGCGCCCGGCTCGAGGTCGTTCAGTTCGAGCCGGAATGTTTCGCGACGCGAGTCGAACAGACCATCCTCAGGAAAGATCGGTGTCCGGTCTCCGCCGTTAAGATAGTAACGGACATCTTTAATAATGCTGACGCGGTCTTCCACAGCCACACGCAGCACCGCCGAAGCGTTGCCGACATTTTTCTCCAAGAGCTCCACTGTCGGCGAAGTATTGTCGATGAGAAACGCTTCGCTTGTGCGCGACGCCGTTCTTGCCTCTCCGGGCGGGTTGGACAGGTGGTCACTGGCGATCACCTTCGCATAATAGCGCCCCTCGTCGAATCCGCGGGTATTGAAGGAAAAGAAGTTGTCGCGCAGGTCCTCCGCGAGGGTCGTCCAACGTTCCTCGTCCTCCGAGCGAATCCTGAGCGTAAAACTGAGATCATCGTCGTTCGGATCCCTTGCCTGCCATGCGATCGTGGCGAGCCCCGGGCGCTCAACAGCCCGGAGCTGCCCGGTTCGCTGTTGGGCGTTGGAAGAGCGGACCCGGTTTGAATTAAAAAGCTGATCCAGATCGATACTCGGCGCCTGGGGAGAAGCGGGAACCCGCTCCAGGGCAACCTCGGCAGGAACGAGTCTTATCCCGGTAATCGCTGGCGAGGCGTTGAAGTTCCGGTAGAACAGACGTGTACGGTTGACCCGCGGAAGCGGATTCGACCCGCCGTCGCTTTCCAGGTAAACGCGGTACTGGATGTAGCGGGCTGCGGGACTCCCTATCGCGTTTGCCTCGCCGGCGTTCGCCGGATCGGTCCAATCGCTCCAGGTGCGTTCCGGTTCGTCGGTGTTGCCGCTGCGGGTGGAAACACGGATGCCGTCGCCGGCCCCGTCGAGATGAAAACGCCCCCAATGCGAACCACGCTCCATATCGAGCACTTCCGAAGTATAATGTCCCTTTGCCGCAAGCGAAAAATCCATTCGATAGATGCGGGAAGGATTGCTGCTCAGGGCGTACACTTCGCCGTCCTTCGCGGAGCCGGGCAAAAGGACCGAAACCTCTCCCCCGCTTTCAAGCCGTTGAAGCAACTGCCAGTCCGTCGCATCGGAAACGGAAAAAACCCGTCCGTCGTTGCCCATGCCGACGAGCAGCCTGCCATCCGGAAGGAGAATCATCGAGTGAATCGCATGCCCCGGAAGAACCCAGTGAGGTTCGGCAAACCCGTCGGGATCCACCCTGTAAATCATACTGATTCTTGCCTGCGCGGTCGCGCGCTGTGCCTGCTGCCGCGCGTTGTTGGAGGAATTGTCATTCTCACCCGAGCCGATCAACGCCTGAATGACGTTCGCAATGGCTCCAGTGGGCCGGGCGGGAGGCGCCGATCCGCCGCTTTCCTCGGTAAAAGTGGCCACGTAGAGGGCCCCGTCCTCGGCGGTAACGATCCGCTTGATTTCGTTGTCACCGGTATTAAGGATCGCAAAGGCGTTGCCCTCCGCATCAAGGCGATAAACAAAACCTCCCGGGCTGGTCCCGGCAAGCAGTCTCCCTTCACCATCCCACGCCAGCGTCGAAATGTGCGTTTGGTCGCTTTCAAAAAAGAGTTCGACGGCTTCTCCGGGTTCATGATCATGAGCGAGCCTGTAAATGTGCCCCTGGGCACCGGTGGCAACGTACATGTCGCCCTGGTCGTTGAGGACGATGTCCCAGATGTAGTTTTGCTCCGGCTCGAAGAACACCTCGGGTTTCTCATCGTCACGAATCCGGTACACCCTGCCTTCCGGAGACGTTCCGACAAAAAGCGTTCCATCCGGCGCGAGCGCCAGCGAGCGGGAAAGCACCTGCTCCGGCTCGAACACGGTGCGCAGCTCGCCGTCGGCCGAAAGATGAAAAACCTTGCCCCGGTTTCCGGTGCCGAAGAAAAAGCCCCCGTTCGAGTCCGAAACGGCGCTCCATATAATCGGCTCGTCGGGACCGGCCAGCTCCTCCGCTTCCGGAGCCAGGATTAGCGCGCCCGAACTGCTCAGCGCGACGTTGCGGAAATCGCCCCCGAGAAAATCCTCAAAACTCTGGTGCTCCACCGACTCCGTCCTCACCGCGAAAACCGCCGCCGGAAGCAGCGCAACCAGTCCCAGCACCGGGGCGATCCGCAACAACGTTTCCCGAAGAAACCGCCGATTACGAAATGCGTATTGACAACTCAATGACATTGCAAATCCTACTGTTCAAGTGTGAACGTTCGCCTGTAACTCCCCCTAAACTCCCCGTCCAGGGTCAGGCGATCCTCCCACAGGGTTTTCGATCCGGTCTGCGCGCTCCTAACCTGCGTGCCCTGCGATCCGTAGAGCGATCTCACTGACGGCAGGAGATCCGCGAGCACCTGTCCTTCCACTGTCAGCCCGGGCGCCTCCTCGAGCACTTTTACGGTGATCTCCCTGTGCGAGTAATGATCGCGGATGCGATCGAGAAACTGTCCAAAGTTCGCGGGGACCGCGGCCCGCGCATCGTCCACGCTTCGAGCGGCTCGCGCGTCGCCGACGAAAAGGGTAAACTTCCCATTCCGGGTTCTCTCCGGCAACGGAACCCGCACACGTTCGACGGATTCTTCACCCCGGAAATTCCTCAGTCGCAGGAGTACTTCGATCTCATCGCCTCCGCGAAACCGGGTGCGGTCGAGCTGCACCGCTTCGAGCTGGGAGAGGCGTTGCTCCGTTTCCGCCGTTATCTCGACCACGACCCTGTTCACCCTGGGAAAGACAAATGGATTGCCGACGATCCGGTCGTAAAGGAACAGGTGTTCGGACGCCAGAACAAGCGGCGCGGAGGCGCCGGCGGCGGCATCCTTAAGGACAATCGGCTCTTCCCCTTCAATATCCCAGTGGCTTTCGATAAAAAAGGTCCGTTCAAAACCCGCTCTCTTCGCACCCATCAGCACCTCCAACAGCGCCGTCGCGGAGATCAGCGGCGACAAATACTCATTCTCGAACAGGTCGCCGCGAAAAACCTCGGTTTCTCCCAGGCGGCCGTGCACGCGCACCTCCATGCCGGTAACCGGCGCGCTCCGCCCGACTGTTCCCGCAATCCCGCTTTGCCTGTCCTGGTGGATCGTCCCCACGACGGGTCCCGGATTGCTCAGTTTGAATGAACTCATCACCGATTGCACGATGGTCATCACCTCAGCGGGGGCCATCGGAATCGCCACGTCGCCATCACCGAAAAATGAATGCCCGAACGCCAGAACCCTATCCCCGTCCCGATAGGTCACGGTCCCGGTGCCGGCAAAGGTGAAGTCCCCGCTCATCAGCACTCCTGCAACCGCCGACCCGGGTTCGAGTTCCAGATCCATATCCTCGCGTCCCTTCCCCATCGGGGCGGCCTGCAATTCGACGCCGCGCCGGCGAAATTCGTCCTGGAACTCGGCCATGACAGCGGGGGAGATTCCCGAGGCGAATAAAGGGGTGGGCAGGGGCTGGATCACTTCGAGCAACTGATCGCGCCGGGGCAATTCGACATCACCGGATTTACGCCAGGCTCCCGCGCCGATCTCCTCACGCGAAAGCTGTGATTCCAGCGTCCCTCTCAGTCCGTCGCGTTCCCCGCTGCGCCGCGCGATCACACCGTGGTCCCGGGCGTCCGCCCAATCCATCACCTCCAGCATGTCCTCGATGGGCGTGACGCCGATCAACGCCTGTTCCTTCGCCCACGTGAAGCCATAGGCATAGGCCCCCACGAGCTTGCCGTCGATATAGACGGGACTTCCGCTCATCCCGGAAACCGGTCCGGTCACGAGGCTCTTTTCGTCGAGCGCCTCGCAGATTATGAGGGAGCGTCTCGGACCGATAAAATTCTCTCCGACACCGATGACTTTGAGGGGAAATGACTCGATCTCCGTCCCGGACACCACCGTTCTCCATTCGCCCTGCATTCCCGGCTGGACCTCGGACAACGGCATAATTTCCGGGCCTTCCTGATCGGCAACAACAATTCCCGCGACCCACGCGACCCACGCGACCGCCAAGCCGCAATACAGAAAACGGATGCGGCGCATTTGAGACATATAAGAAAACAGACGGTTCAATGCTCAAGTAGTTGACACTGAGAATAACGAAACAAAGGAAACTTGATTCCGCAACGATTTAACGCTGATTTGTCCTCACGCGCCAACCTTTACGGGTTCTTTAAACGCCAAACCTACACGGTCCTTCAACGTCGTTCGATCAGACTACTGCCGGTCATCTCGTCCGGCGCCGGCAGTTCCATCAACTCGAGGAGCGTCGGCGCGATGTCGCCCAGGCGTCCACCTTCGCGGAGTACGAGGTTTTCGCATCCGTCGCCGACAACAAAAAGCTCCACCGGATTGAGAGTGTGTGAGGTGTGAGGACCGTTCGACGCGGGATCGAACATCTGGTCCGCGTTTCCGTGATCGGCGGTGACAATCGCCTTCCCTCCCGCGGATTCAAGCGCTTTGAGCAGCACGTCCACACATGAATCGACCGTTTCGACCGCCTTGATCGTCGCCTCCAGGACCCCGGTGTGGCCAACCATGTCCGGGTTGGCGAAATTCACGAGAAGGAAGCCGTATTTGCCGGAAAGGATCGCGTCTTTCGCCGCTTCAGTAATCTCGTAAGCCGACATTTCGGGTTTCTGATCGTAAGTCGAAACCTTTGGGCTCTGCGCCATTTTCCGGTCCTCCAAAGAAAAGGGCTCCTCCCGGTAATCGTTGAAAAAGAATGTCACGTGAGGATATTTTTCGGTTTCGGCGCAGCGGAACTGGGAGATTTTCTTCTCGCTGAGGTACATGCCGAGAATGTTTTTCATCTTTTCCGGCTTCGTAAACAGCACTTTCACCGGAAGCCCCTTCTCGTACTCCGTCATCGTCCCGAACGACAGGTCGAGCTGCCTTCCGCGCTCGAACCCGTCGAATTCCGGAAGGACGAACGCTTTGCAGAGTTCCCTCGGACGGTCCCCCCGGTAATTGTAGAAAATAACGCTGTCCCCGTCGGCGATCGTTCCGACCGGCTTCCCCTCGTCGTCCACGATCCAGCAGGGAGTGACGAATTCATCCCCTTTGCGGTCGCTGTCGATCGGGTTCTCATAATAATGCTCAACCGCTTCGATCGCCGAACGGGCGGTCCGATCGGCGGCCTTGCCCGTGAGGGCATTGTAGGCGCGTTCCACGCGATCCCACCGGTTGTCACGGTCCATGCTCCAATAACGCCCGTAGACGCCGGCAATTTTTCCGATGCCGATTTCCCCGCACTGCTCCTCGATCTGGCGCAAATAGCCGGCTCCACTCCTCGGGCTGGTGTCGCGGCCGTCGGTGAAGGCGTGAATGAAAACCTCGCCGATCCCGGCCGCCTTCGCTTCGCGCAGCAATCCGTACAGGTGCTCCAGGAGTCCATGCACCCCAGCATCGGAAACGATTCCCATCAGGTGCAGGCGACCGCCTTTCGACGTCACATTCCCCAATATCTCCCGGAGCACGGGGTTATCCTTCATCTTCCCGTCGCGGAACGCTTTGCTGATCCGAACGACCTCCTGGTCCACGATCCGGCCGGCCCCGATGTTCTGGTGCCCCACCTCGCTGTTGCCCATCACGCCTTCGGGAAGGCCCACGTCCAGTCCGCACGCGGCAACCTCCGTCACCGGGTATTTCGCGCGAAGACGGTCGTCGCACGGCTTCCTGGCCAAACTTACGGCGTCGAACGCGGCGTGTTCGGGATTATGGTTGGCCCCCCATCCGTCGCGGATGATCAAGAGCACCGGTTTCCTTGTCTGAGTCATGCCATCGAACAAGGCAGAATTTTCCGAAAAGGAAAACCAAATTCCGCTCACGGAACGGCATCCCGCCGCCTGTTGATCCGGCGCCGGCAAGTCGCCTGAAACAACATTTGTTATTACGGGTTCCCGATTTGAATCACCCTCCCGAAAGCCGGCAGGGATTCAAACAAGACGCCGCAAACGGCATTCGGAGCAATGAGTTTCGTCATTCGTCCAGCGTGAACCCGACCTGGATCGTCACCTGCCAGTGGCTCAATTTGCCTTCTTCGATATGCCCGCGGGTCTCGACGACTTCGAACCAGCGCATGTTTCGTATTGTTGTCGCGGCGCGCACCAGAGCGTTTTCAACCGCCTTCTCGATACTATCGGGCGACGAGCCCACCAATTCGATTTTTTTGTAAATATGATCGCTCATGCCCCGGATACTTGTCGGCAACCGTTCGGATGGCAAAGAAAATATCGCGCCCGCGTTTCCTTAAGGAACCCGGTCAGCCGTCCTTTGCTCCCCCTTCCACAGGCGGCGAAACCGGCTTGACCCGGGCGCTCAAGACGCGCTTTTCACTGACGCCCGTCACCGTCACCTTCAACGGCCCCATGATAATCGTTTCCCTCTCCTTCGGCATTCGTCCCAGTTCGGAGGTAATCAATCCGCCGAACGTAGACACTTCCTTGTCCGAGAGTGCCACTCCGATCGTCTCGGCGACGTCGTGAATCGGCGTGAGGCCGTCGACGACGTACTGCCCGTCGTCAAGCGCCTGGATCTGAGTCTCCTCCCGGTCGAACTCGTCGTGGATCTCGCCTACAAGCTCTTCCAGTACATCCTCCAGGGTAATCACGCCCGCCGCCCCTCCGAACTCGTCAACAGCAAGGGCCATGTGCATTTTCTGTTTCAATAGCCTCTCCAGGACGAAATCCAGGGAATCGTCCACCGAAAACCGCTGGATATCGCGCCTGAACTTCCGGAGATCCAACCGCTGCGGATCCGCTTTCTGGCGGAACAGGTCCTTGATGTGAACCAGCCCGATGCATTGATCGAGGTCTCCCTCGCAAAGGGGAAAACGGGTGTGTCCGCTCTTCCGGGCGATTTCGATGTTCGCTTCGACGCCGTCGTAAACGTCGAAATACTGAATCTGATTCCGTGGTATCAACACGTCCTGGACCACCAGCTTCCGCAATTGCAACGCGTTGCTGAGAATACGCTCCGTGATCGGTGAAACGTCTTCTCCGTCGCTGAGCAGCGAGCGGATCTGGACCTCGACGTCAATCAGGCTGGTTTCCTCGCCCGCCTCCGCCTTAACGATTCGCAGCAACGCCGCCGCCGCCCTCTCGAACATCCGCGAAACGGGCGAGGTCAACGCCGTGAAAATCCGGATAAACCAAGACGACGACCCGAGCGCCTGAATCGGGTAACGGATTCCCAACGCGCGCGGAACAAGTTCCCCAATCACCGTTTGCAGAAAGAACGCGAGGAGAAATGCCCCCGTCCAGAACAGGGCACGAACCCCGCCACCGGTCTCGTCCATTCCCGAAATCGCAACAATCCGCTCGCCCAGTAGAACGAGAAGCATACCCACCGCAAGGGTGCACGCCATGCTTCCGAACCGAACCGCCCGCGAATACCGGTTCACCGCCTCCATGAGCCTGAAAACACTTCGACGGCCCTTAGCCCGATCGAGGAGAGCGGTGTCAAACCGGGTGAAATGAAGCTTGATCAGGCCGTAATCGACCGCCACGAAAACCGCGTGCACAAACACGAACACGAGAATCAGCAGCAATAGCCAGATAATATCCATAATCGTTGCGATCACATCGGCGGAGGAAAAAAGCTACCCCGGGCACCTTCCCGCTCGACTGGTTTTTTCAAAATGTCTCTCCGGCAGCGCGCGGTCAATCGCTGGAACTCTTGAAGCTTTCGAGGGTTCGCACGAAACGCTCGTTTTCCGCCGCGGTCCCGATCGACACCCGCACGAATTCCGACAGGCCGTAGCCGTCAAGCGGACGGACGATTACGCCCTCCCGCTGCATGCGCTCAAAAAACGCCCTGCCGTCCCCGACCTTGATCATGATGAAGTTCCCTTCGCTCGGCACGAACTCGATTCCGGCGGCGGCGAGGCCACGCTCGAGTTGCTCCTTTCCCTCACGGGTTCTCCGGCGGCATTCGCTGACGAACTTGCGGTCGTCAAGAGCCGCCAAAGCGGCGACCTGCGCGACCGCGTTTGTATTGAACGGCTGGCGGACGCGATTGAGCAGAGCCGCCCACTCGGCGCTGCCGTAACCGTACCCGATTCGCAGCGCGGCCAGACCGTAAATCTTCGAAAACGTTCTCAGGCAAACCACGTTTCGGCCCTCTTCGATCAGCGGTCGCAGATCCGGCGGCGAATCGAGGTACTCCGCGTAGGCCTCGTCGAATACAAAGACGACGTGTGGCGGAAGGTCGCGGGCGAACGCAAGTATCTCGCTTTCCTCGTTGGCCGTGCCGGTGGGGTTGTTCGGGCTCGGCAGAAAAACCATCCGGGTCTTGTCCGTTATCCGGTCCGCCATCGCGCGAAGGTCGTGGCGGTGGCCGGCAAGCGGCACCTCCACCGGGACCGCTTCAAAAAGGAGCGTGACCAGCTTGTAGACGATAAACGCGGACTTCCCCATTACCGCTTCGTCGCCCTTTCGCAGAAACGCGTGACCGAGCAGCTCGATGATCTCGTTCGAACCGTTTCCGAGCACGAGTTGTTCGGGCTTCAGCGAAAGGGTCTCGGCGATCTTTTCCTTCAGGTGAGTCGCGTTCCCGTCCGGGTAGCGATGGCCGTTAGTCAACGCCTCGCGCGCGGCTTCAAGCGCCATCGGGGAAGGGCCGAAGGGACTTTCGTTCGAGGCGAGCTTGATTATGGATCTCAGGTCGAGTCCGAGTTCCCTGGCGACGTCCTCAATCGGCCGTCCCGGTTCGTAAACCGGCTGCTTTTCCACCAGTTGCTTGGCTAAATGTTTCATTCAGTACCCCACCAAAGGGAAATCTTTCCCCATAGGGACTGGATTTTGGCTCGAAGATCAAGAATGAAAACCGGGAACACATTCCCGCTCGACACCGTCCGCTCAAAGCTTTTGCATCCTCCTGCCCCTGGATTGGCGACGGGGAAGTATATAAATATTTTGTTCGTCAATCGGGTCCGGCTCCCGTTAGAAAACCTGCCAAAATGATCTTGTACATTCCAGAAAAACCGAAGACAGTGACAATTTCCCCCCAAATCGGCAGGGTTTAACCGACGAAACCTCCGTGCTCACTCCCCTCCCGAGGTGATAGTAGCTCAAAAAAATATGCCAGAGAACTCGCTATCCTCCGAAAACTTTGATCCCGGACTCCCGGGTCTTGAGAAAACCCTGCTTGCCTCCCTCAGCCTGTTGCTCGTATTCTTGCCATGGGCATTGGGCACAATGCACCTGTGGAGCCAGTTCACGGCTCTCGGAATCGCCGCATTCTGCCTCGTGATCTCAATCTTGCCGCGGGGCGGGGATCCCGTGACTCCGGGGATTGTCAAACTGATCCGCTTTCCGGTGTTCTACGCCGGCCTGCTGCTGTTCCTGTACATCGCCATCCAGGGCCTGAATCCCGCATGGAAATACTACGAACTCGCCGGACGCTGGTACATGATCCCGATCCGCGAATACATCGGCTGGCTTCCCTCCGGCACACAGACCGCGTTCGCCGACGCCAATCCCTTTCGCTACCTCCTGATCCTGGCCATCCCCTTTCTCACAATCTGTGCCCTCTGGTGCGGGATCACGCGGAAACAATCGGTCTTCTTTCTGCTCATAATAATCGTGCTGAACGGGATCGCGCTCTCCCTTCTTGGCCTCGCTCAGATTTTCACAGGAGCGGACAAAATCTTTTGGATCGTCGAACATTCCGCCCGCAACACCGTCGGGAGCTTCATCTACCGCAATCACGCCGCCGCCTACTATAACCTGATCATCGGTCTAAGCGGAGGATTGGCCCTATACTACTTCAATGAAGGCAGGGTTATGCTCAAGCGGTCCGACCCCAGCGGCATTTTTCTCTTCTTTGCGGTGCTCGTTTTTATCGTCGTCGCGCTGTCCCTCTCCCGTACCGGGGTCGTGCTCGGAACAATGACCTTGATCGGCCTCTTCTGCGTCTTCCTGTTCTTCACGCTGTTCCAGAAAAGCACTTCGACGAACAAGGCGATCGCCGTCTCAATCATGGCCCTGGTCGTGGTTTTTGGCGGATTCGCGGCCAGCCGGATCGATTACGACGCCCTGATCGATCGCTTCGACCGAATGAGCCAGGTCGATAGTATTGAATGGGAAATCCGCTGGAGCACGACCGTTTCAACCGCTCAGATGTTCGCCGACAACTGGTTCTACGGCGCCGGCGCGGGAAGTTTCCGTTGGCTCTTTCCCGCATACATGGACTGGGATTCCGGCCACGCCGTCTTCCAGGGGGAGCGCCTTTGGGAATTCGCCCACAACGACCTGATTCAGTTCCCCGCGGAACTCGGGGTCGTCGGAATGAGTTTGATTCTATTCTCCCTGATCTATTTCGGAGCGCAAATGCTCTCGAGAAGGACGTATCAGAATCCGCTCATTCTGTTGCTGTTGTTCACCATTGGAATTACCGTCGCCCACGCCTCGGTCGATTTCGTCTTCCAGAACCCCGCCATCCTGACCACCTGGTGTGCGCTGCTGGTCCTGGGCACCATCCTCGTGCGCATGGAACGCGTATCCGAACGACGGCGACGCCGACGCTAGTGTTCTTTCCGGATCTCCCCGCGAGGACCGAAACCGATCCCCGCACAAAGGCGAAGGGTTTCGTCAAACCACGTTGAATCCCGCACATTCGACCAGTACGGTGCGGGCGGAGGGAGTCGAACCCTCGTCTCAAGCTTGGGAAGCTCGCATAATAACCGTTATACTACGCCCGCTGTGGTCTTGGGAAAATCGATGTCCCGGATGCTGCCCCCACAATAACACGGACACCCATAGCGAAAGCAAGACGGAAAGGTGGACATCCCGTGAAACATATTTTTCTTATGCACTCAAAAAAACTTTTCCCTTTTCATTCTGCTACGGAATGACTTAGTTTCCACCCTCGCAGACCGATCGCATTCTAAAAACTCCCTTTTTGTCTGGAATGCCCCTTTCTTCGAAGATATCCGCGCCTCTTTCTTTTGTCGTCATCGTTTCCGCGCTTGCCGTGACGAGCGTGTTTTTCTCCACAACGCGATGCTACTCGCAGCAGCTCTCGGGCGACACGCTCGAGTCCCTTCTGAACGATGCCGTCCAGGCTTTTTCTTCAGGGGATTACGCCGCTTCGGCCGGACTCTTCGTTCGAATTGAGGAGGAATTCGGAAACGAACCTGTGTTTCAGGAAGGCGGCTTCCTCCGTCGGATCCTTCCCTTGAAGGGCTACGCGGAGCTTCGCTCCGGAGTGCCGGGAGAAGCGGCGGAGACCTTTGAGCGTTACATGGCTCGTTTCGATTCCGACCAGCGTCCGAACGCATTCGTCCTATACAACCTCGCCCTCGCTCAACGGGAAAACGCCCGTCCCGACGAAGCCCTTCGTCACCTTCAATCATACCGGGAGTTATATCCCCACAACCGCGAAGCGGCGCTCGCCGCGCTCCAACAGGCCGAGATCCTCTTCGAGCTCGAACGCGAGGACGACGCTCTTAGCCTGCTGCACGACTTTTCCGAATCCGATGCGCCATCGTCGATTCGCGAGCAGGCGCGCCTGCTCGCGGCACGACGCGCGATGGAAAACGGCCTCAATGATCTCGCGAGAGTCCTTCTTCTCGAAAACGACTGGGACGTGGAATCCGTTCGGGAAGTTGCGGTGCTCAGTTTCGCCGCTATGGAACTCGGCGACCGGTTGATGGATGATGAAAACTATCCCGATGCGATTCGAAGCTACCGCCTGGCTCTACCCCGCCGCCAACTTATCTCGCTGCAAAGGGACCGGCTCGAATCACTCAGTCGATACGCGCCCGGGGCATCCACGGGAAATCCTGCGGAAGCCGTAACTCGCGGCGGCCGCGCCGATTTCCACCGCAACCTTTTCCGGCGATCGCAGCGCCAGCTCCTCTCGCTTGAGGAATCCCCGGATTACACGCCAAGCCTGACACTGCGGCGCGGCCACGCCTTCCTCATGGCCGGGCGTCACCGGGAGGCGTGGCTGATCTTTGAGAGTCTCGCCCTCGACGAACGGCTCGACGCGAGCCTTCGCGAGGACGCGCATTACCGGTGGGTTCTTGCAGCCAACGGCCTGGAAGTCTGGGAGGAGGCGCTGACGATAGCGCGTAACTTCACCGTTCGCTACGAAAACTCCACGCTCGCCCCGAATGCCTTCTACCTTATCGCCCAGGCCCACAGCGAGCAGCGCCGCTACCCGGAAGCGATCGAAGTTCTCAGCGATCTTATCGACCGGTTTCCCGAACATCCGCTCCGCCGGCGATGGCTCTTCACCCGCGGATTCAGTTTTGCCCTGCTGGAACGATTCGAAGAGGCTCGCACTGATTTCATGAAAGTTCGGGACGCCTTTCCCGAAGCCCGCCTGACCGCGAACGCGGAACTGTGGCATGCGCTGACATGGTTCTTCGAGCGGAACTACTCCACAGCCCTGGAAGAGTTCGACCGGCTCGCGGAATCCTATGCCGAGCACCGCCTCACCGGCGAGATTCTCTACCGCCGCGCCGCCACCCTTTACGCGATGGGCGATCTGGACAGCGCTCTTGTCGCCGCGACTGACTTCACCAACGAGTATCCCGGGCATCAACGGCACAGCGAAGCCCTGGTACTCGCCGGGGACATCCTCATGGGAAGAGGAGAACTCAACGACGCTGTTTCCGCCTTTCGGGAAGTGCCTCCCGAAGCCGGTTCGATGTTTCTGTACGCCGTCTTCCAGATCGGAAAGGTATACCGCGCCCTCCAAGAGCATGAGGCAATGACCGCTCACTTTCGCGGTTTTCTCGAACGCGATGATATTCCGCAAAACGCACGCATCAGCGAGGCCCTTTACTGGATCGGCTGGGCCTACACTCGAATGGACCGTCCGGAAGCGGCCTTCCCTCTCTTCCTTGAAACCCTGGAGCTCTACGGAAACGATCGCGACGCACGAGAGATCGGCTCCATTCTCACCGCGCTGGAAGAACTCCACCGCCGCATACGGCAGAATGACGGCACGACCAATTTCGCCGGCGCCGGGCGCCTCCTGCTCGCCGCCGGAGACTTCAACCACTGGCTGGAAGCCGAACGCGACGCCGCCCTGCGCAACGACCGGATCACCTGGTACGCCCGCGTATCGCTGGAACTCTCGGAACGCCTGAGATTCGACGGCCGGCGACACCGTGCAGACGAAATTCTGCTCGAAATCTCGAACCACGCGACCCCCGAAGACCTCGACGCCGCCTGTCTGGGGCTCGCCGGACATTTTCTTCGCGAACACCGCCTCGCTGCCGGGGAAACTTTCCTCCTGCGGCTGCTCGAAGATTTTCCCAATGCTCCCGAAGCCGCCTACGCGAACTACGGCCTCGCCCGAATCGCGTATGAAAACCGCGAATACGACGACGCTCTCTTGAGCTTGAGGCGTTTTCACAGACATGCTCCGGGACACCGTCTCGCTGTCGACGCAAGCCTTCTCGAAGCGACCGTCTTCGAGAAAAAAGGAGACCTTGCCGCCGCGCGCGAAGCGTACGAATCGGTCCTCCGGCAGCGCGCCGCACGAGGACGCCCCCACGCAATCGCCCTGCGCGGGCTGGCAGGGATTCACCGGAACCTCGGCGAGCCCGAAAAGGCGATCGCCTACTATCAGCGCATCTACACCCTTTACCTCGCCTACCGCGACCTCGTGGCCGAAGCGTACTACGAAAGCGGTCTTCTGTTCGAGGAGATCGGCGACATACGGGCCGCCTACGAAACGTTCAGGGAAATGACGAACGTCGACGAGCTTTCGGACTTCGAGGTTTACGAACACGCACTCGGCCACCGGGAACGGCTGCGCGACGAACTTTCGGATGATCCGGCTGCCCCGGAGAATGACGAGCAACCGCTATGACTTACAGCCGGACCAATACATCGCAATCACCCGGACCCATTTCGGCGCGCTCTCTCCGCGCCGTTCTCCTCGCAATGGCCGTTCTTCTCATTCCGGATCGAAGTCCCGGCGACGTGTTCGACGAGATTCAGATTGAAACCGCACTTCTCGGTGAAGCAACGGCTATAATGGAGAACGGCCGGCGGTACACCGGCGAATTCACCGGCATCGAAGAAGGCCGCCTCCGGATCCTCGTCTTTGAAGGAGCCGGCCAGATCCAATACTCGCTGCGGATAGAAGAGATCGCATCGGTTCGCCTCCCGGGAGATGAAGTCGAGCGCGCGGCGGTGGAATTGTATGATGCCGCTGAATACGACCGGGCAATTCCTCTTCTCAACGCTCTCTTTCGACAGCGCGTGTCCTACCTGGAGATTCTGGATGAAAGGCAGGAGGAAACCCTGGTCAGTCTTCCCGTGGCCTATTTTGAAACCGCCGATTACATCAACGCGGTTTCGATCGCCCGGCGCCTCCTGCGGGAAAACGGCAGGGAAGCCCACCGGGCTCGACTCGAAGCCCTAATGCTCGAAGGCTATTTCCGGCTTGAACTCTACGATCAGACCGCCGAACTGGCCCGGGAATGGTGTTCCCGGCAGGACACCTATCCGGAATCCGCGATCGGGTGGGCCCTCCTCGCGGAGCTGAAGCTCCGTGAGGAAAGGTACGAAGAGGCGCTGTGGGTTGCTCTTCAACCCGTTGCTTTCTCCGGCGCCCGGCCGATGGAATACCTCGATCGCGCCTACGCGGTCGCCGCGCACTCCTATCTGGCCCTGGATGCCGAAAACGATGGCTACCGCCTGTTTCAGGAAATGAAAGAACACGGCCTCACCTGGCCGGAAAGCGGCGACCGTTACGCGGAAACGCGCGCTCATTACCGGGAAATCGCCGCCGCAATCGAAGAAGAGGACAAGGTTCCGGGAGATCTTGAGATCGATGCGCGTCCCGCCAACAAAGACTTGAACCTACCCCTTCAACACGTGCGCAAACTTCTTCTCTCCCTCCCCGAATAATGACAAACCCGAAATAACCATGAACTTACTCAAACGCATCCGTTTCCTATTCCACCTTTCACTCGCCGTCATGGCTCCCGTCGCCGCGCAGGCCGAGGAAGCCGTCGCGGAGGGCGGGGGCGGAAGTCTGAGCCTCTGGACCTTAATGCAGCAGGGCGGCTGGGCGATGTACCCTCTCGGCGCCTGTTCGGTAATCATGTTCTTCCTGGTGTTCTACTGCACCCGCGAAACCGCCGGCCCGCGCTTCGTTCCCGCACCCGCGCTTCCGCGGCTCTCTTCACTGATGGAATCCCGCGATGTCGATCAGGCGGCGGAGCACCTCGAGGCCGTTCCAAGCGTGCTGACACGATCGTTGAAAAACGCCCTTCTGAAAGCGCGTCCCGAGGCGGACGACGCCAACAAGGACCAGGTTGAATCGTCCTTGATAGAATCCCTCGAACACGAAGAAAACGGAATCGGACAATGGATCAACTACCTGAACGTGGTGGCAACGGTCGCTCCGATGATCGGTCTCCTGGGCACGGTCAGCGGGATGATTGGGGCGTTTCAAACGATATCCAAAGGCGGCATGGGGCGCCCGGAACTCCTCGCGGGCGACATCGGCCAGGCCCTGGTCACCACCGCGACTGGACTGATGATCGGCATTCCGGCAATGATCGCGTATTTTATCCTCCGCAACCGGCTCAATAATCGGATGCTGGCAACAGCCCGGGCCGCCAGCCGTCTTGTTGACAAACTCGCCGGAGAACTGCCTGCGGAATACGCGACCGCCGAAGATGGCTCGAACGCATGATTTCCGGGTTTTTCGAATAAAACGGGGGTTGAACCCTCGCGCGGTCTTCCTCTAGTATCCGCAAATGAAAGGCCCAGCGAAGAGCACGACCGAGCAGAACGACGAATTTTTCTACAAGCAAGCGGATGAATTCTTTCGCGAAAACGCCGGAACGGCACTGACATTCGACGACATCACCCTCGCCACCCGCTACTCCTCGATCCTCCCGCGCGAGACGAATCTGGCTACGACACTCTCCGATTCCCTGCTCCTCCATATCCCGATCGTTTCGTCGGACATGGACACCGTGACCGAATCGCGCATGGCGATCGCGATGGCCCTCAACGGCGGGCTCGGGATTATCCATTTCAACATGCCGCCCGAAGACCAGATCCGGCAGGTGTCGCGCACGAAGCACCACATTCACGGCCTTATCCAGAATCCGATCACCGTCTCTCCCGATGTCTGCATAGGCGACGTGCTCGAACTGATCGAAAAGAAGCGCTACGCCTTCCGCACCTTTCCCGTAGTCGGCGAAAAGGGCGAACTCCTCGGCCTCCTGACGGGGCAGACCGTCAAGGAGCGCTACCGCGGGCTCCCCGTGAGCAAGGCGATGACCTCCCGCGCGAACCTTTACACCCTGCACGAAAAGGAGGTCGGAGGCAATCCGATCGAAGTCGCCGACCGCTTCTTCACAAAACACATCGGCATCCACAAGCTTCTCGTCGTGAACGACGACGACCGCCTGTGCGGGCTGGTAACGATGTCGGACACCGAAAAGATCATTGCCGAAGCGAGCGCGCTGCGTAAACCGAGCCGCGACGCGGCCTTTCGCCTTATGGTCGGCGCCGCGCTCTCACCCATGCGCACCGCAAACGGCGAACTGGACCGAGACCGCATTGTCGAGCACGTCGGGCGCCTCGTGGATGAGGCCGTGGACGTGATCGCCGTTTCCACCGCACACGGGGCGACCGAAGGCGTGGGCTCGATGGTGAAGACGATCCGCGGGGAGTTTCCCGATCTCACGATCATCGCGGGCAACGTGACGAGCGGCCAGGGTGTGGAGTTCCTTGCCGACTGTGGAGCGAATGTCATCAAGGTCGGCCAGGGATCGGGCTCGATCTGCACAACGCGCCTCGTCGCCGGCGTTGGGATCCCGCAATTGACCGCCCTCTATGTCGCCACGCAGGCAGCGGCGAGAAAGGGCGTGAAGATTCTGTCCGACGGCGGCATCTCGAAGTCCGGCGACATCGTCAAGGCGCTCACGCTCGCCGACGGCGTTATCTGCGGAAGCATCCTCGCCGGCTGCCGGGAGGCGCCGGGGGAAATCGTCGAGATCAGCGGCAAACTCTACAAGCAGTACAGGGGGATGGGAAGCCATGCGGCGATGAAGATCGGCTCAGCGGCCCGATACGGCCACGAGAAGGCCGATACCTCCCGCAAAATCGCCGCCGAGGGAATCGAAGGCTTGAAGGAAGTGTCCGGCACTCTCGACAACGTCGTCGCCGAGCTTGTCGGCGGAATTCAGTCCGGGATGGGTTACCTTGGCGCCCGCGACCTTTCCGAACTTCGCAAGAACGCCCGCTTCATTCGCATCAGCGCCGCCGGTCTCAAGGAAGCCGCCCCCCACGACGTCGTCGAGGTCGCCACCAAGAAGCAAGCCGGCGACGAGCGCGGTTAGGACGGCCTACCGGGCCTCATAACGCTGCTCCTGACGATCGTCGTTTCATTTGTCGTAATGATGAAAATGCACGAGATCTCCTTCCTTGCGACGGTCGGTCTCGTCGTCGCCATGATCGCCGTCGGCACTGTCGTGGATCGACTGGTTGACGCTGTGCTCTGAAGGAATCCATCGCCGATTTTCGGCATTGCCAGGGTGGCTGGATTGTGAAAGCCTGTCCGTTTGTGTCCGGCGGCGAGGGGTTCCGGCGACCGGTCTGATTCGATGTTATAATCCTGATCTATCATGGCTTTGCAACCATTCACCAGCAGACTGATCGCCGATATCGGCATCAGTATGGGAGACGAAGGCAAAGGCCGGCTCATCGCGGAAATCACCGAGGAGCTGCGCGAGTCCACCGGTACGCCGAATCCGGTCGCATCGGTCATCAAGGTCAACGGCGGCGCCAACTCCGGACACACCGCCGCCGGCCTGAAGCTCAACCTTCTCCCGGCGGGTGTGGCCGAGACCCAGACCCGCACGCTTGGCATCGCGAGCGGCGTCGTCGCCGATCCCCGCAAGTTCTGGTGGGAGATCCGTCCCCTGGAGGCCAAGGGCTATCCGGTCCTCTCGCGCCTGGTGATCGACGAACGGACAATGGTGTCCGATCTCACCCACCGCCTCCTCGATCTGGCCTGGGAACATTACCGGGTGTCCGTGCTCGGCGAGGAACCGCGCGGCTCCACCGCCCGCGGCATCACGCCGGCCTACCAGGACGAGACCGGTCAGTGGCAGATTTTCTACAACGACTTCCTCGGCCCGAAGGACGAGTTTGTCCGCAAGCTGCGGGGCCGTATCGACCGAGCGCGCAAGACGATCCGCCACGTCTGCAACGTCGATGAGAAGACCTGGGCCGCGATGTTCGACCGTCTCACTGAGGCCGAGACCCGCGCCAACGAGGAGAGCATTCGGATGGGAACCTTTCCGGCGGACGAGTTCGATTTCTCACGCTTCCGCAGCGACACCCCGTTTGCTTTGCGCGAAGACGAACTGATCGAAGCCTACTGGATGGCCGGCAGCTCACTGGCCGGCCAGATCCGCGACCTGCGGGAAATTCTTCTCGCCGACCTGAGAGAAGAAAAATACATCATCGGCGAATTCGGCCAGTCCTTCTGGTTGGACAAACGCCACGGCTTTTCTCCGAACGTCACGGCCTCGCACACCTTCGCGCCCGAGTTCTTTCTCTCCGCCGGAATCCCGAACCAGTCGATACACACGTTCGGCGTAGCCAAGGCCTACGACACCAAGGTCGGAACCCACACCTTCCTGACCCAAATGGATGACGGGCACCCGCTGACTGCCATCCTGAAAAAACTTGAATACGGCACCTCGACCGGACGCCAGCGCATGGTGGGCTGGTTCGATGCCGTCGAAAAAGGCGACGCCTTGCGCTACGCCGGCTTCCAGGACCTGATGATCAACAAGCTCGACGCCCTCCGCCACCGGGGCGACTGGAACGGCGAGCTGAGGATTTGCGTCGCCTACGAAGACGATCGGGGACGCCTCTACCACCACGTCCCGCGCCGGGATTCGCTCCGAAGGCAATTGAAGCCGGTTTACCAGACCTATCCCGGCTGGTCTGAGGATATTTCCAAAGTCCGGCGGTTCGAGGATCTCCCTGCCGCGGCGAAAACCTACTTCGCCGGCATGATTCGGAGCGTGATTTCGTGCGCCTCCCACGGAGAGCCCTGGCCGGCCGATTTGCCGAACGTGCGCTATCTGGGGGTCGGACCGGATCCGTCCCAGATTATCAACGACCTTCCTCCGACGCCCGAACTGCTCGCTGAATTCGGAGCTCAACCCGCTTCCAAATCGCCCGCCGCAAAAGGCGCATGAAGGGCATATTGAACAGCACCGGGACTCAACTTCTTCCGTAAAATCGGCCGGCGGGTTCTCCCCAGGCAAACACGATGTCCCAGCCTTAACCGCGGTTCAGGCACCGTTCATCCACTGGAAAGCAGGTTCAGAGCTCAGTCCGGCCGCAGGACAACGATCCGGTCGATCCGGTGGAGAACTCCGTTGGATGCCTCCAGGTCTCGCTCCTTGACTTCCGCGGCTTCAAGATAAAACCCGATTTCCTCCGACACATACTTGACCCGGCTGCCCGCTAAGGTCTCCACGCGCTGTTCTCCTTCTCCAATCTTATCGGTGGAGCGTAACTCGCCTTCGACAATATGATTCGAAAGCAGACGCGTCAGATAATTTCGCTGCTGCGGTTCGAAAAGCTGGTCGAGCAATTCGGCCGAAAGGAGATCGAACGCATCGTCGCCCGGGGCGAAAACCGTGTAGGGCCCCTCCCCGTCAAGCATCTCCGCGAGTTCCGTCCGTTCCACAGCCATCAGAAATTGGGTGAACTTTCCGCTTTCCCGAGCGACCTCGAGGATGGGTTTACGCCCATTGGCAGCCGGTTCCGCTGCCGCTGTCTCACCGGCGCCGGGTTCCGTTCCCGAGGTCTCACCGGCCTCATGATCGGCTTCCGATATCTCCCCGGTCCCATCTGTTTCCGGGAATTCGCCACATCCGGGCGCAATGACGAGCATTAGCGTCAAGATCAGTCCATACAGAAAGGAATCAAGGTATCGTCGTCTCATAAATGTCGTCAATATATGTGATTTTATGGCGTCTTTTCAACTCGCTAAATGCGTCACGAACCGACTACCCGACCTCGCCTCCTGAAACGCTCCGGAGGGTCTTCGCGTAGCTGAACCACGCTACGGACCGCCGCAAACGGAAAAGACCCTTTCTTGATTCATGACGCCGGTCAAATCGACTCAATCCTGCAATTCGGTCTCAGCAACCGGCGAGGCGGCCTGGAGGCGTTCCATGACCTCTCCGATCAGGTAGATCGAGCCGGTGAGGACCACGGGGTCACCGTCAACCCCCGCCGTGCAGACACCCGGAACGGGGAAAAGAGAATCGACCGTTCCACGGGTAACGGGTCCGTCAAACTCGCTTGCCAGAATCGCTTCGAGGACTTCGAACGGCGTCGCCCTCGGCTGGTTCGCGCGCAACAGATGAATTTCCCGGGCGTGCCGAGCAATCACTTTCATAACCGAACTCGCGCGAGCTTCACCGAGGGTTCCCGTGATCACCACGGGCTTTCGCCCCGATTCACGTGTGAGGAGCGCGAGGTTCCGGTCGAGCCATGCGGCGGCCTCCCCGTTGTGGGTCGCGTCGAGAATGAGGTTCCGCGCCGGAAGCGGAACCCGCTGCCAGCGTCCCTGCCATTCCGCGGTGCGGAGGCCCTCTTCCACCGCCTCTTTCGGAATCGAAAAACGATCGCCCGCCGCCCGTACCGCGAGCAGAGCCGCGGCCGCGTTCAGACGCTGGCAATCCCCCTCGAGCCCGCATCGAGGATACGCCGAAAGGTCGTCGCCGTAGGCGTCGGGCACACGAAAGACCCGGCAGTTCTTCGCTTTGGCCGCTTCGAGTATCGGCGCTTCCGCCTCCGGCTGTATCCGTCCGAGTACGACGGGAACGCCGTGCTTGATGATCCCGGCCTTCTCGCCCGCCACCTTCGCAAGCGTGTCGCCGAGTTGCTCGCAATGGTCGAGGCCGATCGAAGTGATAACCGACACCGCGGGGGTCACGATGTTCGTCGAGTCCAACCGTCCAC
Source organism: Opitutales bacterium (assembly GCA_007130045.1). Taxonomy (GTDB): domain Bacteria; phylum Verrucomicrobiota; class Verrucomicrobiia; order Opitutales; family T3Sed10-336; genus PXDC01. Next base: position 18,386 of record SLTG01000092.1, on the reverse strand, counting down.
CGAGACCGACCTCGATCACCGCGGCATCGACGTCCTCTCTCGCAAAGTGGAGCAGGGCCATGGCTGTCATGAACTCGAAGAACGTCGGGTGAAGCTCCGGATCGCCTCCCGAGGCCCGCAATGCCGCATCCTTCAATTCGGCCGTGTAGCGGACGATCGCTTCTTCCGTCAGAATTGTCCTGTTGATCTGAACCCGTTCTCCCAGACGCACGAGATGCGGCGACGTAAACATCCCGGTTCTGTGACCCGCAGCGCGGAGGATCGCCTCGAGGATCGCACACACAGACCCCTTGCCGTTGGTCCCCGCCACGTGGAATATGGGAAAGGATGATTCCGGATTCCCGAGTTCTCGCATAAACGGAGGCATTCGTCCGATGCCGTAACGGGCCCCCCGGTTCTTCAAACCGTATAAATACTGCTGCGTTGCCGCGTAATCCATACGCAAACCGTCCGGCTCAGGATGTCTCCTTTCTCTTCAGGTACATTGCCGTCAAGAGCACGTGAAGACGATCGCGCATCTCGGTACGCGGGACAATCTGGTCGAGCAGTCCGTGTTCCAGTAGAAATTCGGCGGTTTGAAAGCCTTCCGGCAGTGCCTGCTGCGTGGTCTCCTTGATCACCCGCGGCCCGGCGAAACCGATCAGGGCGCCCGGCTCGGCGAGAATGATATCGCCCAGGCTCGCATAACTGGCCATCACTCCCGCCGTCGTCGGATTGGTGAGGATGGAAACATACGGCAGACCTTTTTTGCGGAGCCGTCCGAGGGCGGCGCTTGTTTTCGCCATCTGCATCAGGCTGAGAATACCTTCGTACATCCGCGCGCCGCCGGAGGTGGAAATGATCACACAAGGCATCTTCTCTTCCAGAGCCCGTTCGATCGTACGTGCAATTCGTTCACCGACAACCGCTCCCATACTCGCCCCGAGAAAACGAAAATCCATCACCGCAATCGAAATCGGGATTCCGTGAATCGTGCCCGTCCCGGAATAAACGGCATCGCGCCTCCCCGTCTTGCCCCGGTGTTCCTTCAGTTTTTCTTCGTACGAAGACACACCCTGGAAGTTCAGGGCGTCCATCGAAACGAGCTTCGTTTCCATTTCGACGAAGCTGTCCTGGTCGAGCAGAAACGACAATCGCCGTTCCGGGTCGATCCGAAAGTGGTAGCCGCTGTTGGGAACCACCATCTGATTCTGCTCCAGTTCCTTTCGGTAAACGATCTCCCCGCTGATCGGACACTTCTCCCAGAGACCGACCGGAATGTCCTTCTTCTTGACCGTGACGGTCGAATACTTTGGTTTGCTGAATAAAGCCATATTATCCTAAAAAATTCTAGCCGTGCCCGAACGTTGCGACGTCCACCCTCTTTGCACCGTTGCTTCGCAACACCTTTGCGCAGGAATTGAGCGTCGCTCCCGTTGTGAACACATCATCCACCAGTACGTAGCGTTTGCGCTTACTCAACGAAAAATCCGGTGAAATAGCAAAAGCATTTTTGAGGTTCCGGAGCCGCTCGCCACGGTCGAACCGTGTCTGCGTTTCCGTATCCAACGTACGGCAAAGGACTTCCTCAACCCCGCCGCCCGGCGAAAGCGAGGCTAGGACCTCCGCCAGAAGGCGGCTCTGGTTGAATCCCCGCTCCCGTCTCTTCCGGGGATGCAGGGGCACGGGCACCAACGCCGCACCCGCAGTAAACTCGACCAGTTCCTTCGCCCGCTCCAATACCGCACGAACGTCCCGCAACAGGTGAATCTCTCTCCGGTACTTGATCCCGTGAACGAGTTCCCGCGCCGCACCTTTGAGCAAGACGGCGGTTCGCCCCGAACCGAAAACGGGTCTCAGAAGGATGCAGTGGGGGCATTCCCGGTCGGCCTCGATCGCACCGAAAAACGGGTACCCGCAGACCGTGCAGGCCGGCGACCGGACCCAATGGATCCGCCGGACGCAGGGCGGGCACAAATGCGGAAACGGGCCCCTCTCCTCGACAGCGTCTCCACATTGCACACACGAACGCGGATACAACAGGTCGATCGCATTCTCAACCTGAGTTTTGAACATTTCCGCGAACCGATTCACCGGAGATCGTTCTAAATAGCCCCAGAGTAAGGAGTAAAGGCGTTTCACCCGTAAAAAACGCGGTCCAGGAAAAGCCCGTGCGGCGGGGCGGTGGGAATTTCCGGAGTACGCTCCTTTTCGTCGAGTAGTTCTTTCACCCGCCCGGGTGACAGCTTTCCCTCACCCGTCCGGATCAGGGCGCCGGCAAGACTGCGAACCATCCTGTACAGGAATCCGTCAGCCTCTGCGATAAACCGGATGCGTCGGCCCGTGCGGATGACTTCGAGGCGCCGCAGGTCACGTACCGTGGTCTCCTTGATGTCGCCGCCGTCCGCCGAGTAAGCGGCGAAATCGTTCCGTCCTCTCAAAACGGCGGCCGCCGCCGCCATACTCTCCGTATCCAGGCGCACCGGACACGCAACGCAGTAACGTGACTCAAACGGAAGAGGTGTTCCCTGGTAAACGTAGTAAACGTAACGCTTGCCGGTGGACGAAAATCGGGCGTGAAAGCTCTCGGGCGCCCTCCGGGCGGAAAACACGAGCACGGACGGGGGCAGTGCGCTTTTGAACGCCGCGAGAAGCGCCTCTTTGGAATGCCGCCACTCGGCGTCGAAGTGAAACACGTAGCGGCGGGCGTGGACCCCGGTATCGGTGCGCGAACATCCGTGCACGCGCACCGGGCGCCGGAAGATTTCGCCGAGACGTTTCTCGACGGCGTCCTGCACTCCGCTTCCGTCCGCCTGGCTCTGCCAGCCGCGGAACTCACGGCCGTCAAAGGCGCACACACACTTCCATCGCATGCGTGGATTGTCGGGAGTCGCGGGGAGGGGGTCGAGGGGAAAAGTCATCGGTTATCCCTTCAGTCGATCAATGGACCGTGGTGATTCGCGGGACGGAAAAGCGCCGATGCTGTCACGCGCGGTTTCCTCATGTGGTGACGGTTTCTCCCCGGAACACTGCGGCATTCCGGCGGCGAATTCCCGAGGTAAACTCGGTCGCCACAGATCGACATCAATTAACAACCACCAAATTCCCTCACTCCTCCCTCGCCCCTCGTCCCGCGCCCCTCACTCCTCCCTCCTCCCTCGCCCCTCCCTGCCCTCCGGACGGATGACGGGTGTTGAGAAAGTCCTGGAGAATGATGCTTGCCGCATGGGAATCGATTTCGCCGGATTTCCGGTCCGCTTTCTTCTTGCGCTTCCGATAGCGATCTTCGGCCACGCTGGATGTCAACCGCTCGTCAACGAAGTGAACGGGCAAAGAAAACCTCCCTTTCAATTTTTCGACAAACTCCTCCACTTCCCGCGCCTTGAATCCCGCGGAGCCGTCCATGTTGTACGGGTATCCAACGATGAAAGCGCTGATCCGCCTGTCGGCGACAACCCCTTCAATATGCCGCCAGCGCTCCTCCTCCGTTTTCTCCACGGCCGCAGGCAAAGGCACCGCCAGCCCCAGTTCGTCGCCCCAGCTCAAGCCGATTCTCTTTTCGCCGTAATCGATTCCGAGGTAGCAGGGCATTTCAATTTGATCGATACGGCAGACAGAGGATCCCGGTTCCGTCATCCGCTTCGGCGCTCGACGCGGAACGGCAAGAACGACAACCGGAAATATTCGCCGGACGTGAGCGTTCGAAAGTCCCCTCCTTCATACATGAGATTTCCAATTCGGATCGTCCCCGATCTTTTTGACGAGCTTCTTGATGTCCTGCGCTTTGTCCTTGGGACAGATCAGCGTGGCGTCGTCGGTATGCACCACGATCAGGTCGTTCACTCCGCATACCGTGACCAGGTGCTTCGAATCGGAAACCACAATGTTCCCGCTCCCGTCTTCGATCAGCGCCGCTCCGCGCACGGTATTCTTCCTGCGATCCGGCTTGAAGTGCCGCGCCACCGCCGGCCACGATCCCACGTCGTCCCAGTCGAACTCGGATTCCACCACGACCACGTTGTCCGCCTTTTCCATCACCGCGTAGTCAATAGAGATCCTGTCGAACCCGGGATAGACTTCGTCCATGACCGCTTCCAGCGATTTCCCTTCCGTCAAACCCGACTCGAGGTCCCTCAGGCTGCGGTGGAGTTCGGACGCGTTTTCTTCGAGCGCCTTGTCAATCGCGGCGACGGTCCAGACAAACATACCGGCGTTCCAGAGATAATCGCCCGAATCCAGGTATCGCTTCGCGGTTTCGATGTTGGGCTTTTCCACAAACCCTTTCACCTTGTATACGGATCTGCCGCCGATTTCGATAAACTCCTCCCCCCGGTGAATGTAACCGTAACCGGTTGCCGGTTCCGTCGGCGAAATCCCTATCGTCACCAGCACCGGTTTCGACTCGGCCGCCTGAAACGCCGTATCGAGAACGGAGTGAAAGGCGTCCCTGTCACGAATAATATGATCCGCCGGCAACATGGCAATCGATGCCTGCGGATCGCGTTGCTTGACGATGACCATGGCCAACCCCACCGCGGCGGCCGTATCGCGACCGACAGGTTCGCTGACGATGTTTTCAGCCGGAAGCATGGAGCAGACTGAAGCCACCGCATCCTGTTGCTCGCGGCCAGTGATTATGAAAATATTCTCCGGCGGCACGAGCCCGTCGAGACGCTCGACAGTCTGCACCAGCATGGGCTTGCCGCCCACGATTGGGAGAAGGTGTTTGGGACGCCGAAGACGACTCTGGGGCCAGAAACGCTCGCCTCGCCCTCCAGCCATAATCACTACGTAACGTTTGCTCATAAACAAGTCCTTGGAGATCCTCCTACGATAATTCAAGAGCGGGATCGAGAGGAAGCGAAAAAAACCCCGGGGACCCGCCGCGGATTTTGACAACTCTGCCGGACCTGAGTTGAATAAATCGACACGCCGCACACCGATTTACAATTTAACATGCCACTCGAAACAGCCCAACTCACACCGCGCGAACTCGCCCGCTACAGCCGGCACATCGTCCTGCAAGAGGTGGGCAGGAAAGGCCAGGAACGCCTGCGTTCGTCGAAGGTTCTGGTCGTCGGCGCGGGAGGATTGGGAAGCCCCGCATCCCTTTATCTCGCGGCGGCGGGGATCGGGACGATCGGTGTGGCCGATTTCGACCGCGTCGAGGAACACAATCTTCAACGCCAGATCCTCCACGGGACCACCGACGTCGGGAATTTCAAGGCCGATTCGGCCGAAAAACAGATCCATCGCCTGAATCCTCACGTGGAGATCCGCCTTCACGAACAAGGCGTTTCCGCGGATAACAGCGTCGGGCTCTTTTCCGAATACGACGTTGTCGTGGACGGTTCCGACAACTTTTCCACGCGTTACCTGAACAACGACAGCGCCTTTTTCGCGGGGAAACCGCTTGTCTACGGCAGTATTTTCAAGTTCGAGGGACAGGCGTCCTTCTTCAATCCACGCGCGGGAACCCCGTGCTACCGGTGCCTGTTCCCCGAACCGCCCCGGCCCGGCGCCGTCCCGAACTGCGGGGAAGCCGGCGTCTTTGGCGCCCTTCCCGGAGTCATCGGAAGCATCCAGGCCATGGAAGCGATCAAGTATCTGATCGGGATCGGCGAGCTTCTGGCGGGACGTCTCCTGGTCTTCGACGCCCTTCGGATGAACTTCCGCAGTCTGAATTTGCGGAAAGATCCCGGTTGTCCCCTGTGCGGCGAACAGGCGGAGATCGATTCCGTGCGCTCCGAAAACTACGATTTTTCGTGCTCCGCCGGAAAAAACGCTGAAGAGAATTCGTCCGGGAACCGGGATAAAGCCGATCCCTGGCCGCTCGAGATCTCCGTCCACAAGGCCCGATCTCTGTTGAAGGCCGATCGCTCAAAGGTTTTTCTCCTCGACATACGGGAACCTTACGAAACCGAGATCTGCCGTATCGAAGGCAGCGAAACGATACCGATGAACGAAATCTCCGAAAAACTCGGAAGTATTCCCCGCGACCGGCACGTTCTGGTTTTTTGCCATTACGGCGGAAGAAGTCTCCAGACAACTAAGTACCTGCGAAATAAAGGCTTCCCCTCCGTTTCCAATGTCGCGGGCGGTATTGACGCCTGGGCGGACGAATTCGATCCGTCCATGCCTCGTTATTAATTTTCTTTACCCTCTGACCCTTTATCCCCTAAACCTTTTAAGAATCCGTTGATTCAATCGAATCTCCAACACTTTTGCTTGTCGGGGGAAGTTTATCCACCTAAATTGAAACAAACCAGCCTGAAACCAGTTTTTCCACTCGCAACATCATGAAAATCGCCAAGACACAGCTCGCTCTCGCCGCTCTTATCAGCTCTCTCGTTCTCGTTGGATGCGACCTTCGGGTCTCGAATCTTACTTCGGAAACCGTACCCGAAAACCCGTCAGGGAATTACGACATTCGCGTCATGATTGAGCCCAGCAGCACGAAGGTTCTCGCCGACTCCATTGAACCGTACATTATTATCGACGGTCAGGGACACCCGATGCAGCAAAGCGCCATGGACCCCAACGTCTGGGAATATGAATACCGTCTTCCGGCGGACCGCACGCAGGCACGGTACTACTTCCAGATCGACTATCAGATCGAAAAAAACCAGGTCGCCACAAGGCGCCAGGAAATTACCGATGTCCAGGAATTCCGCCTGACCGACCGGTACGCATTGACTCTCGATGTCGAACGGGCTCCGGCGGGAAGCCGGGTCGGTGTCGTCGGGCGCGGATTCAACGACGGAGACCGCATCATCGTGGGCGACGAGCCTGCCGAAACACTTGTCCATTCCTCCAACTCTCTCGAATTCTACGTTCCCTCCCTACCGCATGGACGGGATTATCCCGTGCAGCTGGTAGACTCGGAAGGCTCCATGAATGTCGGCACCCTGCGGATCGACGCGGGAAGGATTCGAGTCGAACCCGAACGCATTTCCTTCACAACCGGCGACCGGACGACGCTCGTCTTCAGGGTTCCGACTGAAGCGCCTCCGGGAGGGCTCTACGTCGACGTGACGACCGACGTCCCCGAAAGCATCATTATGCCCGAGGTAATTATTCCCGGAGGCTCGCAAACGGTGAATATTTCGGTCGAAGGCGGACGCCCCGGCACCGGTTCCCTCTTTATTCAGAAGCAGGGATATGAAGAGGTCCGGATTCCGGTCACCGTTTCCGCGCGCTGACCGTCACGACCGGGACCATTTTTCCAATAACGTAAAAGCCTCCCCGGGAACGTCCCGGGGAAGCTTTTTATTGCGTGTTCATCTCCGATTTTCGACCCCCGGTCTAGGATCGAGGAACTCCAGCAATCCCGTCACGGTCACCGCCGTGGACCCGCGCGCCCGGGCGAGGGCATCGGCTGCCGCGCCGTGCCAGAAAACACCCGTGGCGGCAACCTCAACGGGATCGCCAGCCCCTTGCGCAAGCAGCCCGCCCAGCAGCCCGCTTAGAACATCCCCGCTGCCTCCACGGGCGAGCACCGGTCCCCCGGTGGTGCAGTAGAGCAGGACTTTCCCGTCGGTCACCCGGGTGAACGGAGGTCCCTTCAGGGCGGCGACAACCCCTTTCTCACGGCAAAACTCTAATAAACCCTCTTCTCCATTTTCGGCAAACGTTCCGCCAGACACTCGCGCAAATTCCCCCGGGTGCGGAGTCAACAGGACCGGCGCCTCCACCTGGCGCGCCGCAGCGGCATCCACAAGATCAACGGTCAGTCCGTCGGCATCGAGAAGGACCGGACAGGCGATACCGGCGAGGATTCCGCCCGCCAGCGAGTGCGTTTCGCTCGCGGTTCCCATTCCCGGCCCCAGAACCAGGGCATCCGGACGGAACCGGTGGTCGAGAACATGATCCAATCCATTGAGACTCAAACCTCCTTCGGGCGTTTCCGGAAGGGGAACCCACATTGCTTCGGGAACACGGGCGGCGAACGCGGAAACGAGCGACTCAGGCACAAATCCGGTCACCAGACCCACCCCGCTCCGCAACGCCGCCATGACGCTCATGAGAACGGCGCCGGGCATCGAGCGGGAACCACCCAGAAGGAAAAGGTGCCCGTAGTTCTTCTTGTGCTGCAATGGGGCGCGCAACCGGAAAAGCGATTGGAGAATCTCCGGACAAACGAATTTCCGTTCGATATCCGCGCCCGATTCGCCACTGCCGGACGCCGTCGCAACAAGATCACCGGACTGCTCGAAAAACCCGATGTCGAGATACCGCAATCGACCGGTCCACTGAGCCGAATCAGGCAGGAAGACGGGCCGCTTCACGGTTCCCGGCATGTACGTGAAATCCGCCCGAAACGGCTCCTCCGCCGATTCGTCGCCGATGCCGCTCGGCAGATCCACCGCCGCCCGCAAGACGATGCCGGGGTGCCGGTTGACCCAACCGATGACCCCGTCAAGAGGCGCCCGCAGCGGCGGTCTAAACTGCATCCCCAGAATTCCGTCGATACAGACATCCCACTCGATCCCGCCGAACTTTGCTTCCAGCCAATCCCCCGCGGAATCGTCCGCCGGGAGCGCGCTCGCCTCCACCCTTTCACGCGCGGCATGCTGCAGGTTCCTCCACGCCCGCCTGACCAACGGCCGATTCGGGATTTCGCCCGTCACAAAGACCACCGCGACACGAAGGGAATCGTGCCGCCGCAGGATTTCTTCAGCCGCGATCAGGGCATCTCCCGCGTTGTGCCCCTTTCCGGCAAAAACCAGAATGTTCGCAACCGTACCCTGCCCGCGCGTCTCGCGCCAGTCCTCCAGTACCGCCCGCCCGATCTTCCGGCCGGCCGACGACATCGCGCGCCACTCCTTCTTCTCCTCACCCGCCAGCAAACTCTTTTCCCACTCCATTGCTTCGGCGCACGAAAGGACGGGATGCATCACCTTCTTCATGAACGCCAATCCAATACGAATTCCCAACCGGCGTAAACATCAGAACCGGCCCGCCGAATCCTCCGCTTTATGATTGCGATTCCGTTATCCTCGATTCAGCAGTTGACCGGTGGAAGTCACGATGAAACAAAGAATTCAAATCGTCTTCGGAACGGTCTGCCTGGCGATCGGCATGGCCATGTTTATCTATTTCGGGACCCGGGAACGCCCCGGGTTCGAAAATATCGAACAGGAACTACAGCAGCGGGCGCTCGTTCACGACATCGCGACCGCGGCGGGAGTTCTCCTTCTTTTTTCCGGTCTCGTTATTCTGATCCTGGGCGCGGTCAGCCGTTGGAATAAACAACACTCTGAAACCGATGAACAGTCCCGGATGTAACGCGCGAGATCGCACGCCGTCGCGTCAGGGATAAATAAGCGCCGCACCGGGTCATTTCGGTGACTGCTCCGGATCAATCCTTCAGGATGGCCGCTACCGCCTGTGCGAGCGTGTCTGTGTGAGAAAGACTGATCCACACGCGTGACGCCCCGATCTCGCGCAGAAGCGACTCCCCCTTCGCGTCGAGCCTGATGTGGGGTTCGCCTCTCTCCCCGTTGTAAACGGAAACCGAAGTCCAGCCGAGCCGCGCGCCGATTCCCGTCGTAAATGCCTTCGACACCGCCTCCTTGGCCGCGAACCGCGCCGCAAGATGTTTGTGCGGGTGCTTCATACCGAAACAGTATGCCTGCTCCTCCTCCGTATAGACCCGCTTGATAAACCGATCACCCTGCCGTTCCATCACGCGTCGAATCCGCTCGACATCGACAATGTCGGTTCCCAGTCCGATAAGATATCCCCCTGTGGGAAGTTCAAGCGCCATACCTCAATCAATCCGGACAACGCACCTAAGCGAAGCAAGCAAATAACTCCTCGCGGTCCCATAACCGTTCGTCCCTGAACCGTCCGCCGCCACGCTCAGACGCCCCTCATTCGCGCCTTCATTTCACGCACCGCTTCCTCGATTCCCGTGGAAAGCGAGCGGGAAACGATGCTGTGGCCAATGTTCAACTCATGGATATACGGAAGAGTACGCACTTCGGCAATATTCACGTAATCGATCCCGTGGCCCGCGTTCACTACCAGCCCCGCATCGTGCGCACGCTGGCAGCCTTCCGACAGCCGATCGAACTCGGCGTGCCGCCGATCCGTGTAATACGCATTCGCGTAACCGCCCGTGTGCAATTCCACCAGAGGGCTTCCCAGTTCGGCCGCGATGTCGATCTGCTCCGGATCGGGTTCAATGAACAGGCTGGTGATAATTCCCGCCTCCCGCATGGCGTCCACGACTTCCTTCACCCGCTTCATCTGACCCACCACGTCCAGACCGCCTTCGGTCGTCACCTCCTCCCGTCCCTCGGGAACCAGGCAAACGCAATCGGGACGAAGTTTCAGGGCGTATTCCCGCATCTCCGGCGTGCAGGCCATCTCCAGGTTGAGACGGGTGGCGATGGACTGCCGAAGACGCCGGACGTCTTCTTCCTGAATATGCCGGCGATCTTCGCGCAGGTGAACAGTAATACCGTCCGCCCCCGCCCGTTCCGCCAGCAGAGCGACAAGCACCGGATCCGGCTCGACCATTTCCCCGCAGGTTCGGTTAGCGCCGCGATAACGCGCCTGACGCAACGTCGCCACATGGTCAATGTTCACCCCAAGGAGTATAGGTTGTTCGTTCATGTCGTTCGTCGAATGGTCAATTTGCCGTTATCAACGAAACCGCTTCGTTACGCAATAGTCTTTAAAACGACAATAACGGCCTTTGCGGTTATCCCGGCATGCAACCCTCGCGCAGAAAACAACAACTTCCGCGCGGCTGAAGATGCTCTCACGTGCTAACCTCCTCGCCTTGATGCACTATACACGTATCCATATCCGGATGCCTCCGGGCCCGCCACCAACGCTCTCAAAAGGTCGGATGGCTCCGCAGGCGGATCGCTGATTATGAGCCCCTCCTCCATATCCACTCCGAATCAGGCCGCAGAATCGCCTCCGGGTTCTTTAGATCCCGCCCTCGTCCGCAAGTACAGCGTGGCGGGCCCGCGGTACACATCCTACCCAACGGCTCTCCAGTTCAGCGACACAGTCAAACAGGAACTGTTGCTCGGCGAGATTCATCGTTCCCCTGACGACGATTCCCGGCCGCTCTCACTCTACTTTCACCTTCCGTTTTGCGAGACGCGTTGCTGGTTCTGCGGATGTACGACCGTGATTACGCGCGACCACGACTCCGCAAACCCATATATCGACGCGCTGGAAAAGGAAATGGACCTGATCGCGCAACGCATCCACCCCGCGCGCCCGGTCGTCCAGATGCACTGGGGCGGAGGCACGCCCACCTTTCTCTCCCCCCGACAGGTCCGGCGGCTTGGAGACGCGATCCGGAAACGCTTTAATTTCTCCCGCGACGCTGAATTCGCCGTTGAAATCGATCCGCGACGGCTGAGCCGCGAGCACATTGAAGCCCTCCGGGATTCCGGCGCAAATCGCGCCTCGCTCGGAGTTCAGGACAACAACCCGCAGGTACAGCAGGCGGTCAATCGAATTCAACCGCCCGAAATGACCGAACGCGCGGTGACGTGGCTGCGGGAGGCGGGATTCGAATCGATCAATATCGATCTCATATACGGGCTTCCACGCCAGACGCCCGATTCTGTCGATCAAACCCTCTGTGAAGTCCTGACCTTGAAGCCGGAACGGCTGGCGGTCTTCAGCTACGCGCACGTTCCATGGATCAAGCCCGCCCAGCGCATCTTTGAAAAACGCGGGGATCTTCCCTCTCCGGAGATGAAACTCGACATGCTGTGCCGCGTCGTGGAACGCCTTACGCGAGCCGGCTACGTCAACATCGGCATGGACCATTTCGCCCTTCCCTCCGACGAACTGGCAGTCGCGCAACGCGAGGGCGCCCTGCATCGGAATTTCCAGGGATACAGCACCCGCGCGGGCGCCGACATCTGCGGATTCGGGATGTCGTCGATTTCGCAGACCGCCAACACCTACCGGCAAAACGAGAAGGAACTTCCGGCGTACTACCGGCGAATCTCGCGGGGAGAATTGCCCGTTTCCCGCGGCTACGTCCTCGACAACGACGATCGGATCCGCCGTAATGCCATCATGCGAGTCATGTGCGACCTTCAACTCGATTACGCGGAACTGTCGCAGCGGCTCGGAGTCGACTTCGAAGAATACTTCGGCAAGGAGATCGCTTCGCTCGGCGAAGCCGAGCGGGACGGTCTCTTACAGCGATTCGAAGGAGGACTCCGCTTGACGCCGCTGGGACGACTGCTCGTGCGCAACATCGCCATGGCTTTCGACTGGCGCCTCAAACAAGGGCCGAAGGGATTCTCACGAACTGTATAAGCGTGCCGGATACGACTTGTAATCATCAGTCTCCACCCCCCAACGGTCACGAAGAACCGGATCGAAATCCCGCGTACCGCACCAAGAACAACCCTTGGCGCGGGAACTCGGGATCTCCGCGGAGTACGACCCTCGCGGGCCGTATCCGGGCGGCGGCGCGCCTGGTCAAGGCGCCGCTAACGGCTACCGCCGCGCTTCCGGCAATCTGCGCCTACGTGCTCGCCGCTCCCGAAACGAGCGTCGCGATCCTTCTCGCCCTGACGGCAGGCACGCTACTGGCCGGATTCGGCGCGTCCGCTCTCAACCAATGGTCCGAGCATTCCAGGGACGCCGTCATGGTTCGGACGCGCGAACGTCCGATCCCTGCAGGACAGTTGCGACCCGCGCCCGTCCTCCTGATCGGGCTGGCGCTCGCGACCGCCGGAGTCTTGATCCTTTTTGCGTATTTTTCCTTTTCCGCCTCGGTTCTTGCGGCGGCGACGGTCGTTCTCTACTGGCTCGTCTACACTCCATTGAAAGTCCGCACTCCCTGGTGTACCGAAGCCGGCGCCGTCGCCGGAGCGATGCCGGCGTTGATCGGCTCGGCGGCCGCCGCGGGGCATGTCACCGCTAGCGGATTCGTCCTCTTCAGCCTCCTTTTTTTCTGGCAGATGCCCCACTTTCATCCGATCGCCTGGCGCTACCGCGACGACTACCGCCAGGGCGGTTTTCGGATGCTTGCCGTGATCGACCCCACCGGTGACCGTGCCGCCCGGCGGGCGTGGATTTACACCTGGTGCATGGTCGCCGCCTCCCTGTCACCGCTTCTCCTGTGGGCGGGATGGCTTTACGGAACGGCGGTCGCCGCGGTCAGCGTACCTTTCGTTTGGCAGGCCGCAGCCTTCAGAAAACGCGAACACCGCGACCTTGCCGCCCCACTCCTGTTCAAGATCTCGATCGTGTACCTTTGTGTGCTCCTCGCGGCACTGTTGCTGGACCACGTGTCCGGTGGATTCTAATCGTCGGCCCCGCTCTCGATATCCGAAAGGACCCGCGCGCGGTATTTTGTCGGACTGGCTCCCGTGATTTCCTTGAACACCCGGTTGAACTGCGAAAGCGATTGGAATCCCACTTCAAACGCGATCTCGCTCACGCGAAGAGTCGGATTAGCCAATAATCCTTTTGCTTTTTCGACGCGGGAGCGTCCCAGGTACTCCGTGAAGGTGAGGCCGGTCGCCTTTTTGAAGAGTTTGCAAAAATAGAAGGTGCTCGTGTTTACCATGCCCGCGACCTTCGCCAGGCTCAGATTTTCCGAATAATGGTCTTCGATAAAGCGACGCGCCCGCCTCACGATCGGAGCTTCCTGGTTTTCCTCGTGGATCAGGAGTTGGTTGGCCGCAATTGACAGGTGGTTTGCGAAGGTCTCCACCATCCGCACAAACCCTTTGTACTGGTCTTCGGTCATCACCCGACTGTGAAAAAAGGCTTCTCTCAATTCCGTCAGATCCGACTTCAATCCCCAGTCGATGAGCTGCCGGCTCATGCGGCTGAAACTTGCCTCGCTGGGTTGTCCGAGCATCACCTGGCCGGTCTGAAGATACCCGAAAACTTCGTCGCCGAGCCGAAGCGGGACGGCGGTGTCACAGAGCCCCGCAAAGCAGGCCACTGTCACCGGCCCATTATTCGCGTTGCTTGACAGTTTTTGCTGGACTTCGAGGCAGGCGGCGCACGCCTTGCTCGTCTTGGCCATCGTATAGCAGAACGCGTTTTCGGCCGGCTTCTCATGATGAGGCAATCCCCAGCTTTCGACCGGCGTAATCGACAAAGGAAGTCCGGCCGCCGCACTGAACGCCGTCTCGTAGTCTTTAAAAATGCGGCTTTCGGACAGCCCATCAATAAATTCCCTGCGAGTCGTTTTCATATCTGGTATTCCAATGTGCGTTTCTTGCGGTCGGTCTGCGAAAGGCCTGTGTCGGATAATTGAGCTCGAGGGGAATGGTCGGGGCGAAAGCGTGAATTCAGACGGTTCTTTCACGGATCAATTCATTAGTCACGAGATTGAGCTCTCGTCGTATTCGCAGCATAAGCCTACTATCATCCGTTTCTTTCCTCGTTTCAACCAATTTCTCCGCTATGGCCTCTTCACCGGTGAGAAGGATATTTATCTCGTCCCACCGCGATATCCCCGCCGCCGACGAATCTCCTTGTGCGGTGCCTGCCCCGGAAACACGCTCATCCAACCGCATTTTTATCAGTAGCATATAATGCTCGATCACGCAAGGCAGTTCGTTGTCCGGTATCGAAACGAAACCAGCCCGGTGTTTTATCGTGTCCTGCCATGCGCGACGAATCGACGTTTCGTTCTCGGTGATTCGCTCGGCGAGGAATTTCCGGTCTTCTGTGGCTGTCATCGACTGTTGGTGGGTTGAGCTGCCAAAACTGTCGGCGCAGCCGATGCCCCGCTCCCGGATTTTCTCGCCCCGGGACTCTCGATCGCCAGGTGCCAGGCCTGGAGCTCTTTCTGAATAATCCGGTGAAACGCGATATAGAGCGAGTTCTGGAATCGGGCCAGCGTTTCGCTGAATTCGTTGCGGGTGCAGGTCAGATTGCTGAGAAAAAACTCTCCCATGACTTCCTCCCCGATCAGGAAAACCTCCGCGTACCAATGGAGCGGCGGGACGGTATGTAACGCCATCTGATCCAGAAGCGGCATCGACGGAAGCTCGGACCCGCTTTCCGGATGCTTCAACTGGCGGAGGACCGAATCAAAGGTTCGAAACAATAGCGCCGGTCGCAGTTTCGGCCGTTGTCCATGATAAAACGGATACCGGTCCTCGATCTCACTCTTCCACTGACTGAGTACCGCAAACTTTCTCCGCTTTATCAACGCTAATATCTGGGGTTCCATTGTTAATACTCGAATTGTTAGTACTCTACGCCGCCCCCCCGCTATTTACTACGCACCGCTTGCGGGAGCCCGAGCGGATTTTGGCCCCATGTCGCCCAGCGCCCGTTCCCGCCGGACAATCCACTGAAAACAATCCGAATCGACGTCCGCCCCCCACGAGAAAGCCGCCTTTCCATTGCGGATTCACTTTCCCGGGATTATCGTCCGATAGATCCGTCACCATCTTTGAACCGAAGGGAAAGCCCTTCTCAACGGTCCCGCACCGCTCTCACAGCCGAAACGAAGACGTCGACCCGTGCGACGATCCCTGCTGCTGTTGCGAACCCGAACCGCGATGGGTCGAACTCGGCCTTGATGACTCTCAGACAGCGCCCCCGACACCGTCTCCGCAGCGCGAGAAGGATCTCGAGTAACGGTCAATTGTGATTCGAGTCGAAGCCTCGCCGCCGCACATACTCCCCGCGCCCGACTTCGACGGATAGAACTTACACCCTCCAGAGAACCGCGAATTCGATTGTGACAACAAACAAGAATCCCGCCGTACGAACGCGACGACTGAAATCCTTGATCACCCCGCGTCCACGGGAGCCGAA
The DNA here is from genome assembly GCA_007130045.1 of Opitutales bacterium. Taxonomy (GTDB): domain Bacteria; phylum Verrucomicrobiota; class Verrucomicrobiia; order Opitutales; family T3Sed10-336; genus PXDC01. Next base: position 2,621 of record SLTG01000092.1, on the reverse strand, counting down.
AGTGCCGCGGCTTCCTCACGCGCGGTTTCGACCAGGAGCGTACTCAGGTAGCGCTCGCCACCGCTGGGAGCGACAGTCACAATCCTTTTCCCAGCCATACCGGGACGGCGCGCAATCTCCATGGCCGCCCAGACGTTCGCTCCGGTGGAGATACCTCCAAAAAAACCGTCGGTCAACGCAAGGCGCCGCGCCGTCTCGAGGGCTTCTTCGTTGCCCACAGTCACGACTTCGTCGATGATGTCCCGATTCAGGATTGACGGAACGAATCCCGCGCCGATCCCCTGAATTTTGTGGGGAGCAGGACTCCCGCCCGACAAGACCGGGCTTGCCGACGGCTCCACTGCCACACTCAGAAGCTGAGTCCGGCTCTTGATCACCTCCGAGACCCCGGTGATCGTGCCCCCGGTTCCGACCCCGGCGACAAAAACGTCGATGCGCCCTTCGGTGGCGTTCCAGATCTCCTCGGCCGTAGTGCGGCGGTGGACCTCCGGATTGGCCGGATTATCGAATTGACCGGGCATAAACGCATCGTCCCCAAATTCCTCCAGCAGCACCCGCGCACGCGCAACCGCGCCCGACATCCCCTTGGGTCCGGGAGTCAGCTCGATTTCGGCCCCGAGCATCCGCAGCAAAATCCGACGCTCCATCGACATCGTTTCGGGCATGGTCAGCAGGCAGCGGTAGCCCTTCGCCGCACAAACAAACGCAAGGGCGATACCCGTATTCCCCGAAGTCGGCTCGATGACCAGACTGCCGGGTTTCAACTTTCCCTCCCTTTCAGCCGCTTCAATCATGGACACCCCGATTCGGTCCTTCACACTGCTCAACGGGTTGGAGGATTCACATTTCAGGCAAATCTCGGCATCCAACCCGTCCGCGATACGATTCAATTTCACCAAAGGCGTTCCGCCCATGGTCGCAATAATGTCATTGTAGACTGGCATAAATAAGAGCTCTCAGTTTGACGTTGAAACAGTATTCTTGAGTTAAATAGTATTCTAATCAACAAAATAAGTCCCCTCCACACCTCCATTGCCTCAAACCGCGTGGATTTTGTCATCGTCGCCTCATCGTCGATCAAGGAAACGGACCGATAAATAGACAGACTTTATTTACTTGACATTCCCGGGGTCTTCAATCGATACCGAACGGGGTCACATTCCACAGGAATTTCGCGCGAATCCTTCAACCGCTTTGTGCCGGTGGGTCAAGGCGACGCAGAGCCCAACGAAAAACAACGTGCAAAATGACGCCACCCCTCAGCGCAACTGCCTGAGGGCTTCGTATGTGGAGATTCCCACGCTGGTGGCAAGGTTCAGGGAGCGCAACTCCGGGTTGAACCGCGGGATATTGAGTCTGCGTTCCGCACCGGCCCAATCGTGCAGCCACTGGGGGCACCCGGCGGTCTCCTTGCCAAAGAGCAATCCGTCGTCATCGACGAAAGAAACATCCCAGAAGCAGCGGTTCGCTTTGGTTGTGAACAGCCAGATCCGGCGTGGGCCGCCATCGCTTGCAAGGAATTGGTCCCAGTTTTCGTGGTGATGAACGTCCAGGCAATTCCAATAATCCATCCCGCTTCGCTTGAGATGCCGATCGGAGATCGAAAACCCGAGTGGATGAATCAGATGAAGGCGGCTGCGGGTCACCGCACACAGGCGCCCGACATTCCCCGTATTTTGCGGGATGTCGGGCTGGAACAGAATAATGTGAAGCATGAAGGGATAGTCTCGGGCGATTCAAACACAGATAACGCGCTCACCGGAGCACCCGCTCCGCGTCAGTGATCCTCGTTGTTTTCGGTGGACTCGGACACAAACGGCGGTTTGTCGATCGGGAATTCCAGTTTCAGTTTCGTGAGAATGTACCCTTCGAGGTACCGGTCGTTGCGCGCGGCGGCCCAGACGTTCCGCATGTATTCCGAAGCGGGATTATCCTGGAGTGAATACCCGCCCACGGCGTTCCGAAGACGTTGTGCGGGTGGATTGACGGCAAGTTCCTTCTCGATACGCTGCACGAGCTCCACGAGTGACTGGCTCGGCACCTTTCTCCCGGTCTCGATCTGGCAAATATAATTCTTCGAGACCTTCAACAGATCGGCCAGGTCCGCCTGCGTCAGACGGTAATGCTTCCTCAACTTGAGAAAATCGTACTCCAGCCCATGAGACTCCACGGATTGACTCTGTTCATTCTCTTCGGACATATAACTACCTTTCCTATCGGATCGCTCCGGTTCTTGCTGTAGTTTAATAGAAACAAATAACGGAAATAGAAAAGCTTATTTAGGTAAAATTGAAGTAAAAATTCAATTGGCCGGAGTCGTTCCTCAACAACCTTCCACAAGTCGTAAAAGCAATAGTCGGCTGAAATCAAATCAACTTCCCACGATTCCTCGGACAAGCTCACATCACCAAGATTCAAACCTGAAAGCAGATTATACTCCCCGTCATCAAGTTTTCGGAAAACACACCCCACCATGCTTGCGCATGGTCCCCCCCTCTCAAGAGCTGGTCGTTACCCATATTCCGGGTCGCGGAACACTATACGGGTTGGCGGGCCGAACATGCGCCAGGCTTCCATGATCGTATCGAGCTTCTCCAAACCACGCCAGAGGCTTTTGCATC
>SLTG01000110.1 GCA_007130045.1 Opitutales bacterium | reverse complement strand
CGCCGGGGCGAATGATCATGACGTCCCCGGGGTGCAGCTCCTTGACCGAAACCTCCGTTTCCTCGCCGTCGCGTTCGACGCGCGCGGTCTTGGCGCCGAGGTGCAGCAACTTCTGGATCGCCTGGGAGGCCCGGCCTTTGGCACGGGTCTCCAGGTAGCGGCCGAGCAGATGGAAGGCCATGATCGTCGCGGCCATTTCGATGAAGGACGTCATTGGCGTGAAGAAGCCCGCGAGCCCGATGAAGTAGGGCGGGAGACTGCCCATGCTGATGAGCACGTCCATGTTGGCGGTGCGGTTGGTCAGCGAGCGCCATGCGGAAACGTGGGTTTCCCGGCCGGCGACGAACACCACGGGGATTGCCAGCAAGGCGATGAAGTACAGGTATCCCGGAATCGGCGTCCAGAACATGTGGGGCATCATCAGCACCATGATCGCGATGGTCGGGGTCATCGCCAGCCACAGATTCTTCCAGGCTTTGGAAAGGTAGGCTTCCTCGGAAGCGTCCTCGTCGGATTCCTCCCCTTCCTCGATCACGTCGCTGACCTCGTAGCCGGCCTTCTCCACGATCTTCCTGAGGTCGGCCGCGGTCAGGGCGTCGCCGGCGACCCGGACCCCCGCGCGGTGGCGGGCGAGACGTATTTGAACGTCCACTACGGAATCGTGACGCTGAAGCGAATCGCGGACGATGCCGGCACAGTGATCGCTCCCCATCCCAGGAACGGTCAGCCACACGGTTGCTTCTCCTTCCACCGCAATGGAATCCACCGTGTAGCCCGCGCGCTCGATCACCCGGCGGAGCTCCTCGACGGCGGGGTTTCCGTTTTTGCCGGTTACTGTGACGCGATGCCGGGCGCTGTTGGTGCGGACTTCGGCGACTCCGGGAAGCCGTTCGAGCGATTCCCGGACGATGCCGGCGCAGTGATCGCTCCCCATATCGGGAACGGTGATGGTAATGATTGGATCTTTCATACGGAATCTCCCCGTTTGTGAACTTTTTCAGATTGGCACGGACGTAGCGGCGAAGGTAATGACGTTCGTTTGGGAAATAATACCCGCGAACTGTCCTGATCCCTTAAAGAAAATAGGGAATCTCCAAGAATTTGTCCAACCCGTGGAGACGGAACGGCGAATGTCGACGAGGACCGGCGCGTGGGTCGAAACACTCCGCGCCGGAGGCTTGTGTGGGACCGGCGCGCGTTCGGAACACCGCTTTGCCCGGGGCAAAATCCGGGCGGGGGTTGGCAAACGATGCCTGGCCCCGGGCGTATTTCTTTGGTAAATTGACAGGAAAACGTGCGCATGCTCGGAGCGGATATCGAACTGACTCCGGGGCCGAAAGGGATGTCCGGGGCGGTCGCCCGTGCTCGTGCGCTGCAGGAGGAGTTTGGCGACCGGGCTTTCATGCCGGGACAGTTCGAAAATCCGGCCAACCCCGAGGTGCACCGGCGCACCACGGCGGAGGAGATCTGGCGTGCGACCGAAGGGCGAATCGACGTCTTCGTTGCCGGTGTCGGCACCGGAGGCACGATTACCGGCCTCTCGGAAGTCATCAAGAGTCGCAAGGAGTTGCACTCGGTGGCGGTGGAGCCGTCGGCGAGTCCCGTGTTGTCCGGGGGAGATCCTGCCCCGCACAAGATTCAGGGCATCGGGGCCGGCTTCGTTCCGGCGGTCCTCAATCGCGAGGTGATCGACGAGGTCGTGACGGTTGGAAACGAGGAGGCCCTGGATACCTCCCGGAGGCTGGCGCTTGCGGAGGGCATCTTCGCCGGCATTTCGACCGGCGCGAATGTGTGGGCGGCCCTGGAAATCGCGAAGCGACCCGGCATGGCAGGCAAGCGAATCGTGACTGTGGCGCCGAGCGGCGGCGAGCGTTATTTGAGCACTCTCCTGGCCGAGACCGCGCGGGACGAAGCGGCGGGACTCAGGGTGCCGGCAGGAGTCGCCTGACGGGCGCGCGACCTTTCCCGGGCAAACCGGGGCGGGGGGAACGGCGAGACGGCGAATGGACGAATCGGCGGATGGGATTGGGAACAACGGAGTACGCGGAATACACGGAAAGATTGGTAGCAGGGATAGGGAGCGGGCACCGCAGAGGCGCGCCTGAAAGAACGTCGCGGAAGTGTTCCGGGAACGCATCGAACTCCACGGAGAGAACGCCGGGGAACGTCTGCATTTTCACACCCGCGAGGACGAAGAAGGGTTTTACCTGGAGATTGGCGCCGAGACCGGCGATGGGCTGCTTTTCCTGATCGTTCCGGAGGGGACCGACGACATCGGCCTGGAAATGGTGATGAACGCCGGCGATTTCGAGGGACGTGTCGGGCTGGCGCACCACTTCCACGAACCGGCCCGCTACGAGTTTCTCGACTACGAAGGTGATGCAGTCCGAATCGGCCGCCGCGAGGAAGGGGAAGCCGAGGTCCTTGACGACGGTCACCACCACGCGCACGGATGGGCGTCTCTGCGGGTCGCCGCCGACGGCCGGCATTTCCACGCCTATGCCGACGACGAGATGATCGCCCACGGGCACACCTCGCCGTGGGATGCGGGCTACACGGGGATTTTGATGGACGGAAGCGGGGAAGTCGGATTGCGTACGCTCCATCTCATAAAGCTCCGAGAAATCGAGGAGCTTGTGCATGATGACGAGCAGGGGCATGATCACGATGACGAGCACGACCATGATCACGATCGTGGTCAATGAGGACGATCCCGAAGCGTAATCCGGAGCCTTACCGGGTGGAGGCGGGCGATGTCCTGCTGGTGGCGAGTGGGCAAGTTCACGGCGTGCACCTCATCGAGGAGGTTTCGCCAACACGCTCGCTTCGAGCGTCTTCTACATTTTGCGCCCGCGGCGGGAGTCCATTCTCCCGGCGTACCTCGCCTGGTGGCTCAATCAGCCGGACGTCCAGGCGGAAATCAATGCCGTGTCCGGCGGTACGGGGATCAACTACCTGCGACGTCAGGCTGTGGAGCGGCTGGGGGTCATGGTACCTGGCTTGGGACGCCAACAGCGTGTTGTGGAAATCAATCGCCTTTGGAGGCTTGAGAAACTCATTGAATCTCGATTAGACACGACCCGATTCGCTTCGCAACGGCTCGAACGCAACCCCGGCGCCCAAATAATCGAGCGCGAGGTCGGGACTCGGTCGCCGGCGACAGTAAACGAGGAATGGATCGCCGCCGCGTTCGCCGATCCCCAACCGGAACCGCCGTCGAAGGTTTTGAGGGAGAGCGAACAACTCATCGAAGAAATCCGGCGGGCGGATCTTATTGTATTGGGTGCTCCGATATACAACTTCGGAATGCCCGCCCAGTTGAAAGCCTATTTCAACCAGGTGGGGCGCATCGGGCGAACGGTGGCGTTCGATCCCGACGCGGCCGAATCCTATCGGCCGCTCCTGGAGGACAAGCCGGTTGTGATTATTGTTTCGGCCGGCGACGGAGCCATGCACCCCGGTGGGGAGTTGTGGCACATGAGCCACCTGGAGCCCCACCTCAAAACCGTTCTGGGCTTTATCGGATTGACCGACCTCCACTTCATTCGCGCCGGATACGACGAGTTTCAGGACGATCGCGCCAAACGTTCTCTCCTGGGGGCCGAACGAACCGTTGATGAGATGGTGGCAACGCTCTGTAAAAAGGATTCGGCTTACCTCGCATCATCGGCTTGAGACCGCCCCGAAAATCAGGGAACCGCCTTCATCGGTTATCCGGCATTGGGTTCGCAAAGGCTGCTCCGGCGGCCAAGGAGATTGCCCAGCCAAACGGCAATCATTGATACAATGAGGGTCAGCGCGGAATAGAGCACAGCCGCCAGGAAGCGACTCTCCTGAAGGAAATGCATCGTTTCGAGGCTAAAGAAAGAAAACGTGGTGAATCCGCCGCAAAACCCGGCGAGGAAAAACTGTCGTCCGGCAGGCCCGATAAAGAGTCGGCCGTTTGGGGAAGTCATCGCCGCGCCGAGTCCGATTGCAAAGGAACCGAGAATATTCACGGCGAGAACACCAAAGGGGAAATTCCCGCCGAAGGCCGATAGCATCCATCCGGCGATTGCCACCCTGGCCATTCCGCCAAGCCCGCTGCCGAGCGCTACAGCGAGCGCGATTCTCATGACTCCTGGCTTTTTCCGGCTTTTTCCGAATCGGCCCTGTAACGAATCACGTTCATTGTTTCCCGATCTCCATGCGTTACAAGTTTTGCATCAGGCTGGCGAAACCGGCCCCGGCAAACACGGCGGCCAGACATAAGGCATACGTGCCGGCCAGGTTCCATCCGGCGTAGAGCCATTCTCCATCCTGAAGGAGGTTCAGTGTGTTGAGGGTGAAAGATGAGACCGTCGTGTAGCCGCCGAGGAACCCGAACGTCAGGAAATCACGGAGTGGACCGGGCGCGGCTGCCGCCCAGATAAATCCGATCAGCAGTGCTCCGCTCACATTGACCACCATCGTTCCGGCGGGAAACCGCTCGCCGAACCGGGATGAAACCCAACCGGACAGCAGATAGCGACAGAGTCCGCCAAGCGAACTGCCTGCAAACGTCAGAAGAAGAAACCCGATCCAGTTGGCCGCCATTCAAATAAAGATAACCAGGAACTCGCGAACTGGACAAATGAATTCAATAATAAAACTACTCGATAACCTTCCAACGAACTGATACGATTCCAGGGCCGCGCATCGTCGGCGCTTCAGTACGGCGATCCGCTGACCGGAAGACATGGCTTGCCCAAGACGCTTCAGAAAACCCAGGTCGCCCCAGCGGTCACGACAACATCCGGCGAATCGGTGCCGAAGGACGGGCCGGCTCCACCGCCGAGAAAGAGGTTTTCGCGCACCTCCCAGTTTGCGCCGGCTCGAATGGTGGTCACAGCGCCGCTGCTGGATCCCGCTGGAATCTCCAGAAACGTTTCCACAAACGTTTCGGCTGTATCTGTCGCCATATGACGCACGGCCGCTCCGAAGAACCACTCGTCTCCGTCCGCCCGTTGCCCGCGAAAGTGCTCGGCGAAGAGATAACCGGCATTGAGGTCCAGCGCCGTCCGCTCCCACTCGCGGGTGGCGGCGAAGTTGATCCCCAGATCGACGCTTCCGCTTCCGAGACCCCGCCTTTCCGAGGCGGTGGGCAGGCTGACCGCCCCTTCGGCGGTGAGGGAAAGCGGCTTGTCCTCGCCTTGTTCAAGCAAGACCGTCTTGAGCGCAACAATCGTGTCCAGGAGGCCCCGCTCCCGATCGTTCGCGTCGCGGTCATCCAGACTCCACCGGAAACGCATACAGGCGCTCGTCCGGACCGAAACTCCCCTCGTAGTAAACGACCAGTTCGGTCTCGCCGTGCGCGAGTATGGCGGCATCGTCCACCAACAATGGATAGGCGGCGTGAAGAGTAGTGGCGGCCAACAGACCGGTCGTCGTGATAAGGTTGATTTTCTTTTCAATCATTGGATAGGTTCTCCGTGTTTTTATGCACCGATACCGAGGTACCAGGTGGCGATGCTGAAGTAGATGAGGACGCCCGCGATATCGGCCGGTAAAAACGCTTCCATCGCCTCCGCCGTCACCGTCGGGTGAAGCTCCTCAAAGAGCAGCTTGAGTTCATCCGCGTTCTGTCCATCGAGGAATCGGTGGATTTTATCCTGTAATATTGCTTTGTTCATTTTACGGTCTTTCTTTCGAGTCCCTTTGCCGACGGCAAAAGGAGCGTTAACCCGCCGGATGAATCCCGCGGAGAAACGAAGAAAAACCGAAATGATCGAGGCTAAGCCTCGCTCCGGTGAATCAAACCCGCAGGACCCCCCGGACGGAAAATCCGGTGGAGGTACAGAGATGCCGTGCGACTACTTCCAGGGTCGTCGTCCATCGTGCTGCTCTCCTTTCTGTTCAGGTTTGTCATCTAAAAATAGAGGGCTACAAATTCTCTTCAGGACTAACAGTGTCGATTTTGAAAATGAGAAAATTTAAAAACGGCGCCTGCTCCGAACCGCCCGCCATTGAAGCGCACGGACTGGTGAAGCATTTCGGCGAGACCCGGGCGGTAAACGGGGTGGATCTGTTCGTTCCCGGGGCTTGGATCCGCGCAGCCGCAATCAGCTCTGGGATATCGTCCGCCCCCTGGTGGCAGGGGGAACGACGGTATTGCCGACGACGCAGTACCTCGACGAGGCGGATCAATTGGCGGACCGGATCGCGGTGATTGAGCCCTATTCCTGCTCGGCCAGCCAGCGTTCGGCGTCGATGGCGGCCTGGCATCCCATGCCTGCGGCGGTAATCGCCTGCCGGTAAACGTGGTCCACACAGTCGCCCGCGGCGTAGATGCCTGGGAACCGTGTTTTCACCTGGCTGCCGCTAACCGGAAGGATGTACCCGTCCTCATCGAGATCCAGACTCCCCGCAAACGGTTGGGTGTTGGGAATGTGGCCGATCGCCATGAAAACGCCTTTGCACGGCAGCTGGGTCACCTTGTTCGTTTTCGTATTGCGGAGACGCACCCCGCGAACCGCTTTTTCTTCGGCGCCCAGGATGTCTTCGACGACGGTGTCCCAGAGGACTTCGATCTTCTTGTTCGCGAATACGCGGTCCTGCATGATCTGCGAAGCGCGCAATTCGTCGCGCCGATGAATGAGGGTAACCTTCGAACAGAACCGAGTGAGAAACAGCGCCTCCTCGCAGGCGGAGTCTCCGCCGCCGACCACCACGACGTCCATGTCCCGGTAGAACGCGCCGTCGCAGGTGGCGCAAGTGGTCACTCCGCCACCGCCGAAGAGGAGTTTTTCCGACTCAAGACCGAGAAGACGAGGAGAGGCGCCTGTTGAGATGATCACCGCCCTGGCGCGGAACCCTTTCTCGCCGGTGGAGATGAGATAGGGAGATTGGCCGAAATCCACCTTCTTGATCTGGCCCTGCAGAAACCTTGTTCCGAAGCGCTTCGCCTGCTTTCGCATCTGGTCCATCAGGGTGAATCCATCGATTCCGTTTTCGAAGCCGGGATAATTCTCAACCTCGGAGGTCGTGGTCAATTGACCGCCGGGCTGATTCCCCTCGATCACAAGCGGCTCCAGGTTGGCCCTCGCTGCGTAAATGGCCGCCGTCAATCCGGCGCATCCCGTTCCGACAATGATCACGTTTTCGATGGGAGAACTGCTCATAATACCCCCAGCTAAGAGGACTTTTCCCCGACTGGAAAGAATAGAATCAATCCGTTTTCCTGGCGAAAACGAGAGAGCGGGGATCCTATTTGGTTTGGAGAAGGATCGGTGTTTGATTTCCAAATCTTCGCGTCAAAGTGTTCCGATTACCGCGTTCGCCGATTAAGCTTTATTTTCGTGTGTGTTTGGTCAGAATCAGGAGTCGATGGCCACCAGCACGGTAGAGAACTACATCAAACAGATTTATCTTGAGGAGCAGCGACACGAGGGGCATCCGGTGCCGATGGGGAAGTTGGCTGCGGCACTGAAAGTCTTTCCGGGAACGGCGACCACGATGATCAAGTCCCTGGCCGAGGCCAACCTTGTAGCCTATGAATCTCGTGTCGGGGTCCGATTGACCGGGAGCGGGGAAAAACTGGCACTCCATGTGTTGCGACGCCACCGGGTCATCGAGCTGTTCCTGGTGAAGGTTCTGGATATGAACTGGTCGGAGGTACATGAGGAGGCGGAGAACATGGAGCATGCGCTTTCGGACGAGGTGCTGGCGCGGATGGAGAAGTTCCTGGGGTATCCGACGGTGGATCCCCACGGCGATCCGATACCCAGCCCGAAAGGAGAATTGGATGAGCGGGAATTGGTGAAGCTGACCGAATGCTCTCCAGGCTCGGAGTTGCGGATCGGTCGTGTGCTGGATCAGGAGGGAAAGTTTCTGCGGTTCCTGGAAAAGAACGGTCTCGAACTCGGTGTGACGGTCAAGCTCCTGGAAATGGACCCGGTGGGTCAAACCGTGTCGATGAGCGTGGAGGGCGCCGGAAAGACCGCCACTTTGAGCCTTGGAGTGGCGGAGAAGATCGAGGCGGAACTTCTGGGGGAGGAGAAAAGTCAAAAGGATGAAGGATGAAGAAAAAGGGGGCGATTCTGTGTGGAATCGGACTGATGGTGTTGAACGCCGCCTGTCAGACAGGTGAACCGGAGGTTGACGGGATGGGCGGAAGCGACGCGCGTGAAGGCTGGGAGAGCCGGGAGATTTCCGTATCGTTGCAGGTGCCGGATCCGGCGTGGGAGGTGGCCATCGGCGAGATCCACATCGTCGGCGGGGAATTGTGGGTGCTTTCCGAATTGAGCCGGGATCGAGGACGAATTGAGGGACGGCAGGAAGATCTTCGACGCGGGCGATGTGCCGTCCGGAGAAGGGGCCTGAAAAACTTGACTCAACCCCGACGACTTTTTGGCTCGTAGTACTCTAGCCTGGGTTATTCGCGAAGCCCAGAAGTGATGAAGCGCAAGGCGCGACCCGAATCCGATTGGGCGCGTACTTGAGTACGTAACCAAGCGGATTATAGGGTCGTAACGCAGCGATTCGCGCTTGTGGGCGAGAGGATTGCGCAAAATACCGGACGTCAATAAAGTTTCGCACCCCACTTAAGCATAACAAATTCATAGAAATACCTTAAGTTGTTTTTTGCGCAATCCGGTGAATTATTCAGGCTAGAACCGGCTCTTGACCGGGCCCAGGCTGACGATTGATATGCCGATTAACACCGCGGCGACCCAGGCGACCAGTTGGGCATCGAAGGTGGCGATCAGATAGAAGCCGAGAAAGGGGGCGAGGACGCCTCGAATCCCGGTAGTGAATGTGTGCACCCCCATGTATTCGGCGGCTTGTCCTTCGGGCGCGAGTTTGGTCACCCACAGGTTCCAGGCGATGTGCGCGCCCCCGGCGCCGATTCCGAATATAGCCGAAGCGATGCCGAGCATGACCAGGCTGTGCGAATTGAAGAAAATAAGGATTGCCGCCAAAAAACAGCTATTCAGGGCGGTGCGGATGATGACGAAGTTGATGCGGTCGAAAAGCACTCCCCACAGGTGGGTCGTCAATAAGCGGGCGATTGAGGGAATGACTACCGTCATCAATGCGATCTGGGAGTTTGTGGCATTGATGCCGAAACGCGGCTGCGCCATGTACTCGACGCGCAATGGAAGGGTCATGAGGTTTCCGATTCCCATTAGCATCCAGATCAACAGCATCCAGCCGAATATCTTGTCCTTCCACGCGAGGTTCAGGCTTGCGAACGGGTTTCTCGATGCCTGGCGCGAGAGGGGAGTGGATGGCATCCTGTAAACCGCGAATGCCGCGAGCAATGACGCAATCGCGAGAACCAGGACGATGTGATGGTGGTACCCGAGGTCGGCGTCGAGAACCTTCCCCCCGGCGTAGGCGAACAACACTGAAGCGATGACCGCAAGGAAAATGCTGTTCGACAGCAGGGCCCCTCGGCGATAGGGTTCATAGTTGTTTGCATAGATATGAACCAGGAGCGGCATCTGCTGGTGAAAAAGCAGGTACCCGAGCACCGTTGCGACAACGAAGACGTACACGTTCCCTGTCCACGCGGCGAGGATGAAACTCAGTGAGGCGAGAACCAGAAAGAATCCGGCGGCCCGGGCTGTCGGGGTTTGCAGGCGCGAGACCACGTAGAGGCTGAGCGGAGTAAGGAGGAGGCCATACGGGCCCGCTCCGGCGAGAATCGCTTTGAGCGTCGGGGAGGCATCGTACACCCGCACCGCGATCAACAGAACAAAGGTCTGCATGCCCGCCTCCAGCAATCCCTGGCAACCGCCCCGGATCAGGTCGTAACGAAACGTGATCCTGGCGCGCTGACGAATATCTAACGCCATAACTCAGGAAGGCAGTGACACCTTTGATTTTGCAAACGGAATTCTACCGGCTCCAGTCGAGCATGCGTTTGATCGGCTCGTAGGCGTCGTGCCGAATGTCTTCGGGCAGTTGGATTTCGGGCCCCATGTTCCTGAGGGCGTCGCGCACTTTCTCGATCGTGTTCATTTTCATGAACCGGCAGTCGTTGCAGGCGCAATTCTCCGTGGGACCCGCGATAAACGTCTTCCCGGGCACCTCTCTGTGCAGTCGGTTCAGCATCCCTGATTCGGTGACGACAATGAAGCGCTCGGCCGGATTATCGCGCGCGAAGCCTACCATCTTTTCGGTGCTGCACACTTCGTCGGCCATGTCGCGAACCGCTTCAGTGCACTCCGGGTGGGCGACGATCGGGGCGTCAGGGTAGCGGCTTTTCAGCTTCTCAAGGGTGCGAACCGTGAAGAGGATGTGCACGTAGCAACTGCCCGGCCACAGGCGCATCTTGCGGCCGGTCCTGGCCGCGACCCATTGGCCGAGGTTCTGGTCCGGAACGAAGAGAATTTCCCGGTCCTTCGGGATGTTTTCGACGATACGGACCGCATTGCCGCTGGTGCAGATCACGTCGCTCAAAGCTTTGACACCCGCCGAGCAGTTGATGTAGGCCACGACGTACAGCCCGGGATTCTTCTTTTTGTATTCGGCGAGCTGATGCGGAGGACAGGAATCGGAAAGCGAGCAGCCGGCATCCATGTCCGGCAGCAGAACCGTCTTCCCCGGGTTAACGATCTTGGCGGTTTCAGCCATGAAGTGCACCCCGCAGAAAAGGATGACATTGGCATCGGTCTCGGCCGCCTTGTACGAGAGGCCCAGCGAGTCGCCCACGAAATCGGCAATCCGCTGAATCGGGCCGATCTGATAGTTGTGGGCGATGATCAGCGCGTTGCGCTGTTTCTTGAGTTCGAGAATTTCCTCTTGAACGGGAGTGAGAGGCGTTTCCTCTCCCGCGCTCGGAGAAATAACGACCGGTTCGTAATCCAGAAGTTCCGGCATTGGCTCAGGTGATTTGTTTGAGACCGGCGACCAGCTTCTTGAAGCCGGCGCTGTTTCGGATGCTGTCGAGGTCGGGATCGTTCAACAGCCAATCGACATCGTCGTAGCCCAGTTCGATCGCCCTGTTCAACGATTCGATCGCGTCTCTTCTTCGCCGTTTCAATGCGAGGCTGCACGCGAGATTGTAGTGCGCGGTCGGGTTATGCGGGACGAGACGCACGAGTTTGCGATCCATTTTCAAACCCTCGTCCACGCGCCCCTGCCGTGTGTAGAGCCCACCTAGAATTTCGACGACTTCCGTGTACTGCGGGCATCGTTTGTGAATGCCCTCGAAGAAATTGATTTCAAAACTGTTCTTACCTCTCATTAAAATGTCAGGAATGGTTCTTGCATGCCCCGGTCGCGCGGTATTCCGTGCATTGCGCGCTGATTTGGAGACGTTGTGAAACCGGCTTCAGCCCGAATTTCGACGAGACGCTGTTCCCGTACCAATCGAGAAACGGTGCATCGATTTCGAAAATCTTGTCACAATCCTCACACAAAATTTGCGCCTGCTGGTTTCCTTTCTCCGGGTTGGCGAAATAAAATTTAAAGTCCTTGCCCACATCGATTTCTCTTACGAGACTGCTCTCGGTCAGGATGGGCAGCGTACGGTATACCGTAGCGCGGGATACGGAGCTGTCAATTTCCCGGGCATGATCGAGGAGTTCTTCCGCGGTAAAATGATTCTCAATCCGAAAAGCGGCGTCGAAGATGGCGATCCTCTGGTTCGTGATCCGAAGACCCTGATCGTTCAGGAAGTTTCGGAATCTCTCTCTGCACTCATCGATGTTCACTGCTTCAAATTTTCGGAATTCAGCCGGTGTGTCAATTCAAGTTCTCCCGGCTAAACGGACTGTAGGTCGGGCGATTAGTCATTTATTGCTAACAAGTTACACGATATTGCCTTCGAATAAGCAAAAGCGACGCCAATAGGTATCTCCATGCGGACGTCAACCCCGTGGGCCTGTCCGCCGCGTTCCGGGCCTGCGTCCCGCAACCGTGTCCTGCGTAGCGCTATCAGCGCCGATCGGCGGTTCGGTTATCCTCGGAGTGCGAATATGATTATGACAGCGAACTCGAATCCTGCCCTTGGTCTGAGGCTCCGTCTCCGAAGATTATTCTTTCCGCGGATTTTCTTCTTCCGCAAGCTTTCGGTCTGATTGTCGGCATGGCTGTTTCCGGAGAAAAAATCGTCAGCGTCATTCCGTTCGCGGGATTCGAGAAGGAACTTGATTACCGGGTGCCCGCACACTGCGCGGGCGTGGTGGGAGTGGGCTCGCTCGTGCGCATGCCCGTTCGAAACCGCCAATGCCTTGGAATCGTCGCCTCGCTCCAGGGCGAAAGCGGTTTCCCCGCCGCGCGTCTCAAGTGCCTGACCCAACTGGTGCATGACGAACCCGTCCTCACCGCGGAGCTTGTGGAGCTGGCCCGGTGGATGCGCGATTATTACGGCGCTTCGGCGGAGGCCATCCTCGAAACGATGATCCCCGCGGCCGTGCGCAGGGGCGTGAAGGGAAAGGCGGAAAAGTACCTGTCCGCCTGCGGTCCGATCCCCCCGGAAGAACTGGAGAAGCTTCAAAAGAAGGCTCCTCGCCAGGCCGCGCTTTTTGAATTCCTGTCCCAGCAGATCCGTCCTCAGAAAAAAAACCTGGTTCTGAAGAGGACCGGCATCGCGGTCGCCAGTTGCAAAGCGCTGGTCGAGCGTGGCTGGGTGAAGGAGGAGGCACGGCGGCTCGATCGCGAAGCCTACCGTGACGAACTGGGGGCAGGGGAGGCGGTGTCTGTCATTCCGCCCGTACTCAATTCCGAGCAGCAGGAAGCTGCAGAGGCGATGATCGGCAGCCTGCGGAAGAAATCGTTTCAGGTCCACCTGTTGCAGGGCGTGACCGGTTCGGGAAAGACGGAGGTTTATCTCAAGGTGCTCCAGGAGGCCCTGGCCGGGGGCGGGGGCGCGATCTTCCTGGTTCCGGAGGTGGCGCTCGCGCCGCAGACGGTCGGGCGGCTTCGCGCGCGCCTCGAACAGGAAGGCGGTGTCAAGACCGTGGTCTGGCACAGCCACCTTTCCGAAGGAGAGCGGTTCGACGCGTGGACCGCGCTCGTGCGGGGCGAGGCGCGGGTGGTGGTCGGCGCGCGTTCCGCCGTATTCGCCCCGGTCCCGAACCTTCGGCTCATCGTGGTGGACGAGGAACACGAACCGGCCTACAAGCAGGAGGAGGCACCGCGCTATCACGGGCGGGACGTTGCCGTGTACCGGTCCTTTCTCAACAATGCGCTCTGCGTTCTCGGATCGGCCACTCCGGCGCTCGAATCCCTCCGCAATGCTTCCCTCGGGAAATACAAAGTGAACCGGCTTTCGAAGCGGGTGGACGACCGCCGCCTGCCGATGATCCACGTTGTCGACATGTGCCGCGAAATCCTCAGTAAACGCGGCGCGCTCGGTATCTCCCGTCCGCTTGCCGACAAAATGATCGACCGGTTCGAGAAAAAAGAACAGACAATACTCTTTATCAATCGTCGCGGTTTTTCCAGCAGCGTGCTGTGCCCGGAATGCGGATACGTGTGCGAGTGTGAACATTGCAGCATTTCGCTCACTTATCACCGGAGCGACGAGACCGTGAAATGCCATCTTTGCGGATACCGAAGGAAGGCGCCTCAACACTGTCCGGGCTGCGGTTCGGCAAAGATTCGCTGGAAGGGATTCGGGACCCAGCGGGTCGAGGACGCCGCGAAAAGTCTTCTGCCGCGCGCGCGTATCGAACGAATGGACACGGATGCCATGTCGAAGAAGAACCGGTTTCGCGAGATCCTGAACGATTTTCGCCTGGGTAAAATCGATATCCTGGTCGGGACGCAGATGATCGCCAAGGGACTCGACTTTCCCAACGTTACCCTCGTTGGGCTGATCGATGCGGACCTCTCCCTGCACGTCCCCGACTTCCGGGCAAACGAGCGCACATTCCAGCTCCTTGTCCAGGTCAGCGGCCGGTCCGGGCGGGGAGACCGGGCGGGAGAGGTGGTGGTTCAGACTTTCACTCCTCACTCCGGTACGATCCACTACGCGCGGCGGGAGGATTTTGATGGATTTATCGAAGAGGAGATGGAGATGCGCCGCCAATTCAAGTATCCGCCGTTTCGCCACCTGATCCACCACCTGTTTCACGGTCCGAATCCGGAGAAACTCTCGTTCTACGCCGAGCAATGGGTCCGGCTGTTGGAAGAGAAGATCAAAGCGGACATCGAGATACGCGGCCCGTGTCCCGCCCCTCTCGAAAAGATCAAGGATCGCTACCGTTACCAGGTCTGGTATTTTACCCACAACGTTTCGCGCCTGGTTCCGAAACTCCAGTCGCTCCGCAGCGAATTTCCCTGGCCCGACGACCTCGTCCAGGTCCTCGATGTCGACGCGGTGAACATCTCGTGACGCGGCATCGTGCCTCCCGTTTCGCTTTGCGAGCCATGCGGAACACAGCGTCCGACGCGAATCCCGGTTCGCCGTTTTGCGTCCGCCACATTGCCGCGCGTCCGATTGAGACGGGGGCGAATGTCGAAGGCTTCTTGGAATTCGGGCATGTTGATTGCGCGGCCGTTGGCTCCTGTTGGCCCGGATTTTTCGGGCTGCCTGCTTTTCCGGTCGCGGGTGGATCACCCCGTCTTTTTTCTAACGCCAAGGAGAAATTCGCGGTTGCCGTCGGCGCCGCGGAGCGGGGAGTCGACTGCGCCGATTTCTTCGGAGCCCCGGAGATTCTCCAGGCAATAGGCGCGGATGCCCGAGAGGACGCGTAGTTGAACGGCTTCGTCCCTGATCACGCCGCTCCCCCGGTCAACTTCCTTTCGTTCGGCTTCGAACTGGGGTTTCACGAGCGCGACGAGCCATCCTCCGGGTTCCAGGAGCGCCCAGACGGCCGGGAGAACCAGGCGAAGTGAGATGAACGAAAGGTCCATCACGATCCCGTCAAAGGATGGCTGCGGAAGCTGTCCGGCGGTGAGGTTGCGGGCGTTGACTCTTTCGAGGTTGATGACGCGGGGATCGGCGCGGAGCTTCGCGTGAAGCTGGCCGTGCCCGACGTCGACACAGATGACTGAGCCCGCGCCGCGCTGAAGAACACAGTCGGTGAACCCGCCTGTTGAAGCGCCGACATCGAGGATGGCTTTCCCTTCAACCGGCAATGGATATGATTCCAGGAAATGCTCGAGTTTATCCCCGCCCCGGCCGACAAAGCGCGGCGGCGACTCCAGGAGCAGGGGAGTGGATTCCGGATAGGTCTTCCCGGGTTTGTCGAGAACCTCGTCTTCTCCGCGCCGCACTTTACCCGCCATGATCAACGCACGAGCCTGCGAACGTGTGGGGCAGAGCCCCTGCCGCACCAGCAGCTCGTCAAGACGGAATTTGTTCTCGCGCGCGGAATCCGGCATCGGTTTTTGAAATTCACCAGTCCGAGCGAGGTTGGCAAGGGAATCCCGGCGGTCAGCCTGCCCGTTGACCTCAATCAACATCCCGGGGAGTGCAGGTAAAGTATCCATGAATAAACGTTTTTTGTGATTAAGTAGGGATTTGGCTTGACTGGGTGGGGCGAAGTGGGGAGAAATGGGGCGTTTTGGGAACCTGATTGTTAAAAAAGGAAAAATGCCGAGCCCAGCCAAGCCGCTTTATGTCGGGTCGTTCCGGCATAACCTGGACGGGAAGAATCGTCTGACGATTCCGTCCAAATGGCGCTTTGCGGGCGATGAAAAGGACGCCTACCTGGCGCTCCCTCATCCGAGCGGCTACATCGTCGTGCTGCCTCCGCCTGAGATCGAGCGACTCCAGGAGAAGGTGATGGAGGTAAAACTGAGCGACAAGGGCGGGCAGGACTTCATCAACAAATTCTTCGCGGCGGCGCACTCCCTCGGCTGTGACAAGCAGGGGCGCATCGGATTGGCGGAGGAGCTGATCAATCACGCGGGAATCGAGAAGGAATGCCGCCTGGTCGGAACGATGACCAAGTTCGGCATCTGGAGCCCGGGCCGTTGGGAGGATTTGAATGCGCGAACGAGCGGCGAAGCATTCGGAGACCTCATGCAGCGCATCGATTTTTGACCCGTAACGGTCACTTCAAACCAAGAACGCCAGGAGCGTCTGACAAAACTCAACCAGCCAAGGATTAGATCATGATGAAACTCAGTCGTATGTTGTTCGATTCACAAGCTCTCGGTCGCGGTTCCATCCGTCATTTTTCGGATGGCGATTTTGCGATACCGCTGAATTCGGGGGGCAGTTTTTCCTACATCGACAGCATTCGCATCCGGCGCCCCGGATGCCGCCCCGCCCGGGGCATTGGAACGGCGGCCGTCCCACGCCGCCAGCGCTCGCACACACCCGTCACCGCAGGTCAACCAAAACAAGGATTCTGGTCCTTCCTTCGATGACTGGGGTTAACGAGGTCAACTGTATCGGCAATTCCGCCTTTCGTACAAACCAATCGATACCATGGCAACAGCAACAAAACTTATGCAGCCGCAGACGGAGGAACGGAAACGTCCCGGGGCGTTTGCCTGGCCTTTCGCCTTAAACGTGATTTACGGAACCTTTTCGGGAATGACGCACCAGCCGGTCCTATTGCAGGAGACCTTGCGATTGCTCGCCCCGCGGGCAGGCGGGCGGTACCTCGACGCCACCTTTGGCGGAGGCGGCCACACCCGGGCCATCCTGGAAGCGGCCCCGGGCGCGACCCTTCACGCGATCGATCGTGATCCCGAGGCGGTCGAACGAGCCGTCGAGCTGGAATCGGAAATCACGGAGGGGTTCGAGTTCTTTCGCGGAAACTACGACGACCTCGACTCAATTCTCCCCGACGGGCTGTACGACGGGATCCTTTTTGATCTCGGCGTTTCCTCGTATCAACTGGACGATCCCGAGCGCGGATTCTCGTTCAAGAAAGGCGGTCCGCTCGATATGCGCATGAACCCTGAAGAAGGCGTCCCGGCCGCGGAATGGATTCGGACTGCCACGCGCGACCAGTTGGTGGAAGCCGTGCGGGACTTCGGCGAGGAGCGCGAATGGCGCCGGGTGGTCGATGCGATTCTCCGTGCCCGGGAAGAAATCCTCCTCGAGAGTACGGACGATCTGGTCCGTGTCGTTGAGACCGCGAAGGTTCGTCCTCCCCGCCGGTCGGGTCCTGCGTTACATCCCGCGACGCTGACGTTCCAGGGAATCCGGATCGCGGTGAACGACGAACTCGGCGGCCTGAGTCGTGCGCTTCCCAAAGCCTTTGAGCGCCTTGCGCCCGGAGGGGTGCTTGCCGTGATCAGTTTCCACTCGCTGGAAGACCGCATGGTGAAGCGCCTTTTCCGGCGGCTGTGCGGCGAGCCGGAACACGCCGGGGACTCTCTCCCGAAACAGTTGCGCGACCGCCGGGCCGGGGCGCTGGTCAGGCGTCCCATCACGGCTACCGACCGCGAGATTTCCCGTAATTCCCGCAGTCGTTCGGCAAAACTCCGTGCCTTGAAAAAGCTGACACCTGATGAGAAAATCTAAGAACGAATACACGCATCGTACGATCTATCTCACCTTCGCGGTGATCTTTCTGGCCGGCGCCGTCGGACTGGGGACGGTTTGGATGCGCCACCTCATCGCCGAGGCGGCTTCCGAGACGCGGAACATGGAAACACGTCTCGCCGAGGTGGACCGTTCGCTTTCACGTCTCAACTCCGAGATCGCGTCCGCATTGAATCCGAGTTTTCTGCAGCACCAGATGCAGCGGTTCGATCTCGACCTGAGACGTCCCGAGGAATCGCAGATTGTTCGTCTCGAAGCGCCCTCGGGAGTCGGTCACTTCGCCGACGGCGGCGCGTCCGGCCCCGAGATGCAGGGTGATGCGATGGCTTACAACCTGGAGTCCGGAAGAAGCAACCAATGACGCCGGCTTTCGCATCGTCGTTTCGCCTCGGATTGCTCTGCCTGGTGATGATGGCCGGGTTCTGCGGGATCGGCGTGCGGCTTTATTATTTGCAGGTGCTTGAAAGCGAGCAACTCACCGCGATTGCCGAAAGCAACCGCAAGCAGATCGTCGTTCATAACGCAAGGCGGGGAAATATCGTGGACCGCCGCGGAAACCTGCTCGCGACGAATCGAACCTTTATTGAACTGGGAGTGGATCCCCATGTCCTGCGCGAGGAGGATCGCGGAAAATGGCTGGAACTGGCGTCGCTGATCGACATGCCGCTCAGCGAGCTCGAGCAAAAGATGACGGTTCGAACCGCATCCGGCGAGTCGGATTTTTCCGAAGATGTCCGGCTTGTGCGTTGGCGCAAGCTCCACGACGGACTCGACGAGGCCGAGTACGAAAGGGTCCGGGAGTTGGGAATTCGCGGTGTTTACGGGAATCGGACTTACCGCCGGGTCTATCCCTCCGGGGAACTGGCGTCGCATGTCGTCGGATATGCGAACCGCGAGGGCCTCGGCGTGATCGGCGTCGAGCACGCGATGAATTTCTACCTTCGCGGTGAAAACGGATGGATGGAGTCCGAGCGGGACGGACGGCGCCGGGAACTGATGCAGTTTAGAACCCGCGACGTGCCGGCGACGGACGGTCTGAACATCGAACTCACAATCGACGTGATGGTTCAGCACGTCATCGAGAAGGAACTGCGTAGAATTTCGGAACAATTTTCGCCGCGCGGGGCGACGATCATTGTGAGCGAACCGGCGACCGGCTACATCCTGGGACTCGCCAATTACCCGACGTTCGACCTGAACCGCTATAACGTGGCGGACATCGCGCATCAGCGGAACCTCGCTGTTACCGACGTTCTGGAACCCGGTTCCACATTCAAGATCGTCCCCGTTGCAGGCGCGTTGAACGAAGGTGTTGCTCGCGTGGATTCCGTGTTTGACTGCGGGGTTTCGGTCGTGGAATACCGCGGCCGAAACCTTCGTCTTCCGAGCGATCACCGCGAGTTCGGGGAGTTGTCGGTTGAGGAAATCATGCAGAGATCGAGCAACCGGGGAGTGGCTTACCTCGGGTTATTGCTCGGCGAACAGCGGCTGCACCGGTACGCCGCGGACTTCGGTTTTGGCGAGCGAACGGGCTTTCGGCTGCTTGGAGAAGTGAGAGGAACGCTTCACGCGGTGCGCAATTGGGACGGATTGACCATTACCCGCCTGCCGATGGGGCACGCCGTCAACGCAACTCCGATGCAGATTCATTCTGCAATGGCGGCGCTGGCAAATGGAGGGGTGCTTATGGAACCGCGGATTATTCGCCGCGCCTTCAACAGTCAGGGCGAAGACATGTTCACTCTTCATCCTTACGCCCGTCGCCGCGCGGTTTCCATGGCGACTGCGGAGGCCGTTTCCGAGATGCTGGTTCTGGCTGCGGCGCCGGGGGGTACCGCGCCGGAGGCGCAGATTCCCGGGTATGAAGTCGCCGGAAAGACCGGGACCACACAGAAAATCGTCGACGGGCGTTACTCCCGAGAGCACCACACAGCCACTTTTTCAGGCTACTTTCCGGCATCCAATCCACGCGTTGCGATTACGATCATTGTCGACGAGCCGACGACTGCGGGTCCGTCGTACGGAGGGCTCGTGGCGGCGCCGAGCTTTCGCAGGATCGGGGTCGAGTTGATCCCCTACCTGGGGATTGAGCCAACGCGGCCCGCGCGGGAAATCGCACAGAGAGGAGGGGGCGGCTTGTGATCAGCTATCTTCCGGCGAAACCGGGCTTACCCGAATCCTGGCGAATTTCGCGCTGTGGTGGACAAAAGAGCAATACTCGAAGAAAGTCTCTTATGCAGCAAACGCTGAAGACCCTTTTTGCAGGCATCGACCTAGCCTGGTTCAGCGGGAGTCTGGATCGAACCGTGAGCCGGCTGACAACCGATAGCCGTCGCGTGACGCCGGGATGCCTCTTCTTCGCGTTACCCGGTGCACAAACCGACGGAAGTTTTTTTATAGAGGAAGCCGTGGATCGGGGCGCCTCCGCCATAGTGACAGAGCAGGATCGCCGTCCCCATTCCGGAGTGACGTTTATCCGGGTTCCGGATGCGCGCATGGCAATGGCGCAGGTTGCCCGGAGGTTTTTCGAGTATCCGGACCGAGCGGTCAGACTGTTCGGCGTAACTGGCTCGCACGGTAAGACGACTGCGGTTCACCTGCTCAAG
This sequence comes from Opitutales bacterium, assembly GCA_007130045.1. GTDB lineage: Bacteria > Verrucomicrobiota > Verrucomicrobiia > Opitutales > T3Sed10-336 > PXDC01. The sequence goes on along the minus strand of SLTG01000110.1, from coordinate 27,033 downwards.
CATCTGTTGGACTCATCCGGCCGGGCTGCGGGAATGACGGGCAGCATCCGCTACGATCTGGGTTCGCGGTCTGTGCCGTCGGTTCGTACGACACCTGAATCGTTGGAGTTGATCGGGTTGATCGCGGAGATGAAAAAAGTGGACATCAAGGAGGCGGTGATCGAGATGGACACTGTGGGAATCCGCCATTGGAACGTTTACGGTCTGGAGTTGGGAGTGATGGTTTTCCTTAACCTCTCGGAGGACAGCGCGCGCGCCGAGGGATCGATGGACGCGGCCCGGGCGTTGATGCGGCGGATGTTCGACGGGGAATCGGGTTCGGTTCCGGAGAAGGCGGTCGTCAACATCGACGATCCGTGGGGGCGCAAACTGGCCGAGGACATTTCGGGCAGGGTGCCGGTCATTTCGTTCGGGAGAAGCGCGGAGGCCGACGTACGCGCGACGGGCGTTGTGGCCGATTGCCGGGGCACACAGTTGCGGCTCGAATGGCCCGAAGGATCGAAGGATGTGGAACTCCCGATGGCGGGCGCCTACAACGTGAGTCATTTTCTCGCGGCGGCGGCGGCGTGTTATGCGTACGGCCGGGCGCCGGAGCGGTTTACAAGGTCTCTTTCCTCGTTCCCGGGGGTGCCCGGGAGAATGGAACGGATCGACGAGGGACAGGGTTTCGGTGTGTTCGTCGATTACGCGCATAATGAAGCGACGCTCGGGCGGGCGCTTGACTCGCTAAGGGAAGTCGTGGACGGCCGGGTACTCGTCGTCTTCGGGTGCGGAGGAGACCGGGAGCGATCGCATCGCGGCGCCGTTCTCAGGACCGTTCAAGAGCGCGCGGATTACGCATGGGCGACTGCCGATAACCCCCGGGGAGAGCCGTTGGAACGGATCTTTTCCGATATGCGGCAGGGGGTGGTCGAGCCGGAGAAAATCGCGTTCGTGGAGGATCGCCGCGAGGCGCTCCGCATGGCGCTGGATTCCGCCGCCGAAGGGGATTGCGTTGTGCTTGCGGGCAAGGGGCACGAATCGTTCCAGGAAATGGGGGACACGCTTCTGCCGTTTGACGACCGCATGATCGCAAGGGAATTGCTTGTCATGCGAAGAACGGGAAATACCTGAGTTGAATGATGCCTGAATTCGATCCCAGAGACTTGGCCGAATGGTCCGGGGGAACCTGGAGGGGCGGAATGCCGGCCGGTGTCGCCGGGTTTCATCAGGACTCCCGCGAGATCGGACGGGGCGCGATGTTCATCGCCCTGCGAACGGAGAATCGCGACGGGCACGATTTCCTCGACGACGCCCGGTCGCGAGGAGCATCATGCGCATTGGTGGCCAGGCACATCGAGGGATCGGAATTGCCGCAGCTTGTGACGGACGAACCTCTTGCCGCTCTTCAGCGGATGGCCGCCGCTCATCGGAAACGTTTTCGCGGACCGGTAATCGGCGTGACCGGAAGTTGCGGAAAAACCTCCACAAAGAATCTTCTCGCCGACCTGTTGTCGTTTCAGGGCCCGGTGCTCAAGACCGAAGGCAATTTCAATAATCACATTGGCGTTCCGCTGACGCTGCTTCGACTTGAACCGGAACGCCATACGATCGCGGTGATCGAGGCGGGCATCAATATGCCCGGGGAGATGACAATACTGTGCGAAATGATCGGCCCGACCCACGGAGTCGTCACAAACGTGGCCCCGGTACACCTGGAACACCTCATAGATCTCGACGGCGTCGCCGAGGAGAAATCCGGTCTGCTGAAATCGCTTCCACTGCGCGGGATTGCGGCGTTTCCGGCGACTTGCCTGGCGTTCGAGCAGTTCCAATCGCTGGAATCGTCAGTCCTGGTGCTCGAATCCGAGGACTTCATGGGAGCCGCGCGACGAGATCTGATGCGGCGCTGGCCCTCGCGGCTTTCCGATCCCGGCCTCGCCAAATACCCCCGTCGCGTGAGGTACGGGAGGGGGTGGGCCGAGAGAAACGCGGTGCTTCTGGTCAGGTTTCACGGGAGCGATGAGGAAACTGTATTTCCGGTTCGTTCGTTGAGCGCGGGTATGGCTGAGAATGCGGGCCTGGCGATCGCGCTCGCCCACGAACTCGGTGCGGGCGACGAGACGATCCGCGAAGCCCTTCTTCGTTGGGAACCGGGTTCGTACCGCGGACAGGTTTTCTCAACCGACGAAGGATTCTACTATCTTGATTGCTACAATTCCAATCCGGTCGCCCTGGTGGACGCGGTGGAAGCCTTCGTGAGGTCCGCGCCCGATGAGCTTCCGCGCCTGTTTGTGATCGGCTCGATGGAAGAGCTCGGATCCGAAGCGGATTTGTTTCACTTCGAAGCCCTGCGTTCTCTTAGGCTTCGCGACGGCGATTTCGCTTTCCTGATCGGAACCCACGCGCGGGCGATGGCCCGCGGACTCGCCGACGGCGGCAACGATTCCGGCTTGTGGTCGGTGACTGAGACCATCGACGCGGTCAAGGAGCGACTCAAGACCTTTCGAGGCGCGGTTTTCGTCAAGGGAAGCCGGCGCTACAAACTGGAGCGGCTTTGGGTGGATTTACGGGGAAACGCCGCATCCGGAAGGGGGGTCGCATGCTGAGTTACCTGGCCGAACTGGAGAATTTTTTCGGGCCGTTCCGTATGTTTCGCTACATCACCTTCCGGGGATTGCTGGCCGCGGGAACCGCTCTGGCGATCGGGTTCGTCCTGGGGCCGTGGATGATTCGCAAACTCAAGGAGCTGAGTTTTCGCCAAAGCCTCCGGACGGAATCCGAAGTCGGCCGACTCGCCGACCTGCACTTGAAAAAAAAGGACACCCCCACGATGGGGGGGGTGCTGATCGTTGCGGGCGTGGTGATCAGTACGCTTTTGTGGGCCAAACCCAACGTCTGGGTGCTGGTCGCATTGGCCGTTTTTGTGGCGCTTGCCGTGGTGGGATTTGCCGACGACTACCTGAAAGTGACACGGCGCAACAGCAAAGGAGTATCGGGCAAAAGGAAGCTTTTCTGGCAGGCGCTTATCGCTGTTTGCGCGCTGACGGCTCTCCTGCTGCATCCCGAGAGCGCGGTGAAAGCGCGCGAGCTTTGGGTGCCCTTCGTCAAGGAGGCGGTGATGACCCCCGCCCCCCTCTGGTTCCTTTTTCCATTCTTTGGGCTTGTCCTCGTCGGATCCAGTAACGCGATCAACCTCACCGACGGCATCGATGGACTTGCGATCGGGTGCACGATTACCGTGGCGCTGGTTTACGCCATCATGGCATACGCCGCCGGCAACGTGATTATCGCCGATTACCTGTTTATCAGTTACGTTCCAGGGACGGGGGAGTTAAGCATCGTGTGCGGGGCGCTGGTCGGAGCGGGGCTCGCGTTCCTCTGGTACAACGCGCACCCGGCGGAAGTGTTTATGGGAGACACCGGTTCGCTCGCTCTCGGCGGTATCGTCGCGGTCGTGGCTTTCATGGTCCATCAACCGCTTACGCTTATCATCGTCGGCGGGATTTTCGTTATGGAAGCGGTATCGGTCATCGTACAGGTTCTCTCCGTGAAAAGCCGTGGAAGGCGGGTGTTTCGGATGGCGCCGATCCACCATCATTTCGAACTGAAAGGGTGGTTCGAAACCAAGGTTGTCATGCGTTTCTGGATACTTTCGCTGGTTTTTGCGATCATTGGATTGGGAACACTGAGACTGAGATAGATGTTCGAAATTGTGAAAATCTTGGGAAAATTCGTTTATTTGCATAAAAACGTTGCAGGGGCGTTGATTTTTGATTGCGCGCGGGGTAATCCGGTTGGAAACTGGAGCCAATTATCTGTCGGCGGCTGTCCCGCATCCGTGGCCATGCCAAGCCGTTTTCCGTCCAATCAATCTCCGGATATAGAGGAGAAAACGAGGAAACTATTATTAATCAAGACTATAAATCTCACAACCAGCAACCAGCAATGTGGAGGAATAAGAAAAACATGAAGGCGCCAAAAGTATTCGCCGTTGTATTAGTCGCTCACCTGCTGGCATTTTCGCTTTTGTTTGTCCAGCAGGGTTGCCAAACGATGTCACCGGAAGAACGAGTTGACAGAACGCGCCCGTCCGGTCCGGCTGACGCGCAGCTTGCCCGTGCCGAGTATCAACCTGCGGCCGCGCCGGAGCGGACCGCGCAGGAAAGTCCGCAGCGGGCGGCCCCGGCGCGTCCGGACGATTCATGGGGAGATCCCTTGACTCCTGACGATGACGACCTTTTTGCGCCTGTGGACGACGAATCTCCCCTGAGCCCCTTGCCCCGGGATGATGAACCGCTCGACGATTGGGAATGGGACTGGGATGATATCCCGGAGGAAGAGGAGCCTGTCGGAACCGGAACCTACATCGTTCAGAGCGGAGACAACATCTGGAATATCGCACGGCGCGAGAACGTGTCGATGGACGAGCTGCTGGCGATCAACAACCTGACCCGCGAATCGATCATCCGACCCGGCCAGGAACTGAGGATTCCGGCGGGCACGGGGGGACGTCCCTCCGCGCCGCCGGCAACGTCCCCGCCGCCGCGGCAGCCTGTGGAAATACCGGAAGGCGCGGAGTCCTATACCGTCCGGAGCGGCGATTCCCTTTCGGTGATCGCCCAACGGTACGGCACGACTGTCTCCGAACTCAGGTCCGTCAACAACCTTGAGGGCGATACTATTCGCATCGGGCAGGAACTCGTCCTTCCCGACGGCGACTCGGCTCCGCGGGAACAACCTGCAACGTCCGCCGCTCCTGACGACGACGTTGACGGCCTCCGGTACACGGTCGTCAGCGGTGACACGCTCGGGGCGATCGCGTCCCGTTACGGGGTTTCAGTATCCGAGATTATGCAGGTCAACGACATCCGCGATGAGCGTACCCTGAGGATCGGCCAGACGCTCGTCATTCCGGGAGTCGAAGAGGAGGAGGATGTTGCCGAGGAGGAGCCGAGACCCGTTGAAGAAGCGCTTCCCGTCGTTCCGGATGAACCTGTGGAAATGGATTTTATCGAGGATGAAGACGACGAGGATGTACCGCTGATCCCTATCATCCCCGATGACGAATAGGTAGGAAATATTCACACATCAATGGCGTCCCGATCCGCAGAAGGTCTATCCCGTATCAGGATCTTTCAACCGGGAGTGATTATTCTGGTCTGCGCGGTCAGCCTCACCGTCTTCGGTGTAAGCGTGCTTTTCAGCGCGAGCGCACACTCGGGGTCCGACCCGTATTTCTTTATCCGGCGCCAGTTTATGTGGCTGGGTATCGCGCTCCTGGTCGGGTTTTTTCTCTCCCTGGTCAATCTCGACGGATTGAAACGTTTTGCCTGGCCCGCGTTGGCCGTGTCCCTCGCCGGATTGGTGTTGGTGTTGATTCCGGGCATAGGCGTCGAGGTGAACGGAGCCCGCCGCTGGATCGATCTGGGATTTATGCGCGTCCAGGTTTCGGAGTTTGCCAAACTGGGACTGGTCTTCACGCTCGCCTGTTATTTCGGCGCCAACCAGCGGGCGATTCCAAGCTTCTGGGCGGGTTTCGTTTTGCCATGCGCCTACATCGGTCTTTTTGCGGGATTGATTTTTCTCGAACCGGATTATGGGACCGCTGCGCTTTGTGGCGCCGTCGGGCTTACGCTCCTGTTCCTGGCCGGCGTGCGGCTGACCTACCTGGTTCCTATGTGTATGGCCGCAACGGCGGCGTTTGCGCTCGCTGTGTTCACGAATCCGTTGCGACGCGGACGCATTCTGTCATTCATGGATATCGAAGGGAACCGCGGCGACGGCGCCTATCAGCTTTGGCAGGCGATACTTGCCTTCGGAACGGGAGGCACCCAGGGTGTGGGTCTTGGCAACGGCCGCCAGCAAATGGCATTCCTGCCGGAAGCCCACACTGATTTTATCTTCGCGGTAATCGGCGAGGAGCTCGGTTTCTTTGCAACAACGGTGGTGCTTTTGCTTTTTCTTGTGCTTTTTCTGGCGGGGATCTGGCATCTTCGGCGAGCGCCGAATATGTACCAGTACCTCCTCGTTGCGGGAGCGTTGCTGCTGCTTAGCGTCCAGGCGCTCATCAACATGGCGGTGGTTACTGGATGCCTTCCCACCAAGGGGCTGTCGCTTCCATTCATAAGCTACGGGGGCTCGAACCTGGTGGCCATGTTCGCCATCATCGGAGTTTTGGTGAACACTTCCCTTTCGTGGACGAAATCGCCGATACGCCACTCCCGGCGCCGGCTGAAGGAGATTGCCGCGTGAAGAAGTTCCTGATTTCATGCGGAGGAACGGGAGGCCATCTTGCGCCGGGCATCGCCCTGGCGGAGGGCCTCATCGCGCGCGGGCACAGTTGCTGCCTCGTGATCAGCTGCAAGGGAGTGGACCGGCGTCTGACCCGGAAATATCCGTCGCTCGATTTCATTGCCGTCCCCGGCTCGCCTTTCTCCATGCGGCCATTGAGACTGGGTTCGTTTATCTGGAACCAGGCGAGGGGTGTGATTGGGTCGTTTCGCGCGATCCGGAGTTTTTCTCCCGATCTCGTAATCGGGTTCGGCGGATTCTGCACTCTCGGAATAGCTCTCGCCGCCACTTTTCGCGGGGTCCCTCTGGTGCTCCACGAAGCCAACCGAATTCCCGGGCGGGCGACCCGCACGCTGCGCCGGCTCGCTCATCGCATTTATCTCCCGCCCGGAGTTCGGCTGAGAAAGGTGGCTCCCGGCGTGGTCCGCTTCTATGGATGCCCCGTTCGCCGTGAAATCAGACGTCTTCCCTCGAAATCCAGCCGGGAAAAACTCGGAATCGAAGCTTATGGAAAACTCCTCGTCGTTCTCGGCGGGAGCCAGGGCGCAAGCGTTCTTAACAACTGGGTAAGGGAAAATTTCAAGTTCCTCGCCGAGGAGGGGGTTCATGTTTTCTGTGTGACGGGGATGGACAAAGGTGACGCGGGAGTGTTTCAGCTCGAATCGAGAGGCGGGCAGCCGGTCAAGGCGCATTTCGTTACGTTTATCGACAAAATTTCAGAACTTCTTTCCGCAGCCGATCTCGTTGTGACTCGCGCTGGGGCGGGTACGATAAGCGAGTTGATCCGCTGCCGCGTGCCGGCGATCCTGATACCGTATCCATATGCGGCCGACAATCATCAATGGGCGAACGCCGTGTTCGTCGAAAGGCAGGGCGGAGGGATCGCGATCAGCCAGGACTTCATCCAGGATCTGCGTCAGGAGGTGTTGGATACAATTTTTAACGATTGGCTGTTGAGGACCTTCCGTTCAAATCTCGAACGGATGGACCGCAAGGATTGTCTTAAGGGGATTATAAACGACCTTGAGTCGCTTTCCGATCGGAACGCACGCGAACGGAAAGCCGCGGGATTCCTGCAGTTCGCGCGAAAGAGGAGCGCTTCCGCACCATGAGCGACCCAGGAACAACGCGGGAGACACACTCCGCGCCGTTCTCCGGGTTTGCTTCAGGAAACGGAGCGAAACTGCTTCCGGAATCCGTCTTTCTTGAGAACGAGCCGCTTGCCCGAAAAACGACGCTCGGAGTCGGCGGATCGGCGCGTTTTTATGCCGAGCCGGCGTCAATCGGCGATTTGCAGTCGCTGTTGAAAGAAGCGCGTCGCCGGGCTGTTCGTGTGCTGCTGCTGGGACGCGGATCGAACGTTCTCATTCCGGACGAGGGCGTGGACGCCCTGGTGCTTCGCTTGCAACAACCGGTCTGGAGGGAGATCGAACAGACGGAGGACGGGCGCCTGTCGGCCGGGGCAGGCGTGCGGCTTCGCAAGCTTTGCGGCGAAGCCTGCAGGCTCGGGCTCGGCGGTTTGGAGTTCCTTGAAGGAATTCCGGGCACCGTTGGCGGGGCGTTGAGGATGAACGCCGGAGCGATGGGAGGCTGGTTTTTTGACCTCGTCGACGAGGTCCGCCTGATGACGCTCGACGGCGAGGAGAGGCTTGTTCCCGCGAGGGATCTGCATTACGAGTATCGGGTTTGTCATGAACTTTTGAATACTATAGCGATCGGAGCGGTGATCGCGGCGCCGGTTCGGGAGAACGAGGATGCCATTCGCCTGAAGTTGACGGAGTTTCAGGAAAAGCGTACCGGTGCTCAGCCGAAGGAATCGAGCGCCGGGTGCATCTTTAAGAACCCGAACGGAGATTACGCCGGAAGGATTATCGATGAATTGGGCCTCAAAGGGAGAAGAGTGGGCGACGCCGAAGTGTCGTCTGTGCACGGGAACTTTATTGTCAATCGCGGCGAGGCGACTGCCGCTAACGTGATCGAACTTGTTCGCGTGTTGCGCGAGGAGGTCCGGCGGCGCCGGAGCGTGAGCCTCGAGCCGGAAGTGCTCCTTTTCGGCGGGGAATGGAGGGAGGTATTGTGAGCGGTCCGGTTGTGGCGGTATTCGCGGGAGGGGTTTCCCGTGAAAAGGAAATTTCCGTGCGTTCGGCCGGGTTCGTTACCGAGGCGCTAATGGCGTTTTACCCGGTGGAAGTCTTCGAGATTCTTTCGGAGAAAGTTCCGTCCGGGATCGATGCGAACAGGCATGTGGTCTTTTCCACCCTTCACGGGACGTTCGGAGAGGACGGGGGAATGCAGGGGCTGCTCGATGCCAAGGGCGTTCATTATGCGGGCAGCGATGCGGAATCCAGCCGGTTGTGCATGAATAAAGAAGATACGAAACAGCGCGTGCGTGAGGGCGGGGTCGTGGTTCCCCGGGGAAAATTCTTTCCGGTGGATGCGCTCCCGCCGGTCGGTGAGATCGTCGAGCAACTCGGGGAACGATTGGTGGTAAAGCCCAACGGCGAAGGCAGCAGCATCGGTTTGCAGATCATCGACGGCGCGGATGAACTGGAAAAGCGGCTTAAGCTCCTGGATTCGGGTGAATGGCTCGTCGAGGAAAGGATCGAGGGACGGGAGTTGACTGTCGGGGTCCTCGATGGTGATGCGATGGGAGTCGTCGAGATCATGCCGGTGTCCGGACGTTACGACTACGAGAGCAAATACACCAGTGGACGCACGCGGTACCGGGCGCCGGCGGAGATCCCGGAACCGTTGTCCGGTGCCATTCGGGAAGCGGCGCAGACCGCCTTTGATTGCTGCGGCTGCCGTGACTTTGCCCGCGTGGATTTTATATTGGGCGACGACGGAGCGTTCTATTTTCTCGAGATTAACACGCTCCCGGGGTTGACGGGCACCAGTCTGCTCCCGATGAGCGCATCGTGCGATGGTTTGGACTTTAAACAATTGGCCAAGAAGCTTATTATGCCTGCCATTGAGCGTTATCGGTTTTCGAAAAGAGAAAGGCGCGGATTGTGAGAAAGAGGAAAGCAGGTAAGAAAAGCGGTGCCAGTTGGCGCGGAATCAGACAGTCCGCGCGGCAGGTCAAGGTTTCAAGCTTTGCGAAACGACGCTACTTTAAGCTCGTTTTTCGAACGATGGCGGCGTGTCTTTTGCTGGGGGCCGTCGGGTTCGCCGGATGGGGCGCATACCGGGTGGTCGCGGAAGGATCGAAAACGATCACCTCACTGATTCCCTCGTCTCCGGTTGAAACCATCGAGTTTGTTACCGACGGGGTAATTCCGAACCAATGGGTGATCGACCGGATCGGTCTGCCGGCGGACAAGCCGCTGATGGAAGTGGATATTCACGCGATCAAGGAGGATCTCGAGCGTCACAGCCAGGTCTCGCGCGCCGTGGTCTCGCGCAGACTGCCGAACAAACTCCACATCCGGATTAATGAGCGAATGCCCATGATGCGGCTTGCGGCGCGCGATCGGGACAGCCGGCGCATCAATCTCCTCGTTGCAGAGGACGGCGTGGTTTACCAGGGGGTTGGATACAGCCGTACGTTGGTTTCTTCACTGCCGTACGTGTCCGGCGTCGAACTGCGCCGGGACGGAGGGGCGTTCCGTCCTCTTGACGGATTGGAACCGGTTGCCGAACTTCTGTCCCTTGCGCGGAGCGAGGCGCCCGAGGTCTATACTTCGTGGAAGGTGGTTTCTTGCGAGGATCTTCCGTTGATCAGGATCCAAAGCGAGAAAATCTCGGAGATCGTCTTTTTTCACGAGGATTTCGGAGAGCAGGTCGGGCGTCTGAGGAGCATCCTGCTTTACCAGAACCGGGAAGGCGGCGGCATGCCGCTCCATCGCGCGGATCTGTCGCTGGGAAGAGATGCGGACGTGCCGGTAACCGCCCATTGAGAGCAAGGGGATTTCTTCATACTCCGCGGGATGATCGGCAAGAGTAAAATAATCGCAGGTATCGAGATAGGGACTTCGAAGGTCGCCGTATTGGTTGGAGAGATCGTCAATGGGAGCAGTCTGAACATAATCGGATTCGGACGATCGTCCTCCCGGGGGGTCATCAAGGGAGGGATTTTTGACTTCAAGCAGGCAAGTGACGCGACGCACGCGGCGATCCACGCGGCGGAGAAGCAGGCGGGCGCCCATATCGAAGGCGTCTATCTTGCGCAGTCCGGGGCCCATATCGACGGTTTTTACAACGAAGCCTCCGTGACGGTCAGTTCCTCGAACAATCTGGTCGGTGCGGAGGATATCCGGCGCGTCTGCGAAAGTGCCAAGGCCAAGGTGCTTCCCGAGGGCCGTACGGTGATCCACCACATACGTCGTCCTTTCCGGCTCGACGGACGCATGGTCGCAGACCCGGAATATCTGGAGGGAGGCAAGCTCGAAGTGGGGTATTGGACGGTACACGGAAGTTTGAACAAGATCAGCGACGCGATCCACATAATCAACGGCTTTTCCCTGCACGTCGACGACTTGATCCTTTCGAGCCTCGCTTCCGGCGTAATGGTTGCCGGAAGCGAGGCGATGCGCAACGGTGTCCTGGTGATCGATATCGGTGGCGGTTCCACTGATTTCGTACTTTATCGGGACGGGTACGTCGTGCGCACCGGAACGTTGCCGGTGGGCGGGGATCACCTCACCAACGACCTCAGTCTCGGATTGCGGATCGGACGGACTCAAGCGGAAGCGCTCAAACGACGATGCGCAAAGGCGGTTGTCGATCCGGAGGACAAAGGACAGAAGATCTGGCTCAACGGGAACCTTGCGATCGGGGATCGCCAGATTTCCCAGCATGCAATCAACCGGATATGCCACGCACGTGTCGAAGAGGTGTTCGGGCTGATAAAAAAGAAACTCGGAGAGTTGATATCGCCCCAACAGGTTGCCGCCGGAGTCGTGGTTACAGGGGGCGGCTCTCGGATGGCCGGAATCGCCGAAACAGGCGAGGCGGTTTTTGGGGTTCCGGTCGCCGTGGGCGAAAATCCGGCCTGGGTGACCGACGAATTGAGAGGCTTGGAGTTCAGCACGGTGCTCGGCCTTCTCAATTACGGGCTTAAGAATGAAAACGAAAGCGACTCGGAGGGGGGCAGGAGAAAACCGGGAGGCCTTTTGCGCAAGGTGACGCGGATTTTCGATAAGGGCTGATGAACGAACAGAGTACACCAATCGACTCCTCCGGCGCGAACGACGCGCCCTCCGAAGACGGCACGCAGCAGGTTCCGTCGTCGAGAGCCGTGCGGATGAAGCTTTTCGGGATAGGCGGCGCGGGAATGAACGTGGCGGCCCGCCTTGAGAAGGAGAGCCTCGGCGACATCGAAGTGATCGGATTCAACGCCGACAGCCAGGGACTTTCGGCGTGTTCCCTGAACAGGAAGATATTGATCGGCGAACGGATCACCAGGGGACTCGGAGCAGGCGGCGACCCGGAGATTGGAGCTCGCGTCGCGGAATCCGCCCGACCGGTGTTCGATAAGTGGATACAGGGCGCGGATGTTGTCTTTCTGACGGTGGGCCTGGGCGGGGGAACAGGCGGACCGGCGGCGTGCGCCGCCGGGGAGGCCGCCTCGCGTTCGGGAGCGCTGGTGATCGCCTTTGCGGTGCAGCCTTTTTCGTTCGAGGGCCCGCGCCGCCAGAAACAGGCGGACCAGGCGTTGATCGCGCTTCGCAAGTCCTGCGACGCCGTCATTCCGCTCCCGAATGACATCCTCCTTCAGGAAATGGGCGAAACGACCCCGGTGTTGGAGGTCTTCCAGCGGTCGGACGACTGGATCGTGCGGGGTGTTCGCTCGTTGTGGTCGATTTTGAGTCGTCCGGGGGAGATCAACCTGGATCTTGCTGACCTCCGCCAGGTGTTTCGCCAGCGAGGCGGGAAAACGCTGTACGGTCTTGGCATGGGCAGCGGCGAACGCTGTGCCCACGCGGCGTACAAGGATATGTTAATGTGTCCTCTCCTGCATTCGCCCGAATTTTGCGCGCGCGCCGATCACCTGCTTATCAACCTTTGCGTCGGCCCCGGGTTTACCATGAACGACGTTCATGAAACCGTGAACAGAATTACGGAACGCTTCGGCCGGGACGGCCATATTATGATGGGGGTTGCGATTGACGAAAGTCTGGCGGGGGGGATCGAGATCTGTGTTTTGGGAACCACCGAGGTGGACCGTCCGTCTCCGTCCGCCACCAGGCACCGCAGGCAGGCGTTGACCCCCCGGCCGGCGCAGCCGGATTCCAGAAAGAGCGGGGGCGAACGGAGCGGCGCCGGAGGCCACGCGCCAAAGGTGGCGGCGGTTGCCAAACCGCAGCAGCGCGAATTCGGTTTCGAAGAAGAGGATCGGCGCGGGTATTTCGACCGTTCCGAATCCAACCTGTACGAAGGCGAAGATCTCGATGTGCCGACCTATCTCCGCCGAGGGATCCGAATCTCCCCGTAGCCGGCACGCCGGATAATGTTCCCCTGCGAGTTTGATGGATTATTCGGGAATTTGGGTCATATTTACTCTTTACAAGCCTCACGGGCTGGGTTTTATTCAACTTTTTCACTGAATCGAGACATGCAGAAAACGAAGAAATCGATCGCCAAGCGCTTTAAAATCAGCGGTTCCGGAAAGTTGATCCGCCGGAGTCCGGGGATGCGCCATCTTCTGCGCAAAAAAAGCCGCAAGCAGAAGCGCCGGCTCGGTCAAGCCAAGCTGGTTTCGGAAACGCACACGGATTCGTTTCGCAAGTCGATGCCGTTTGGCGGCTAGACCTTGTCGCCCAACAGTTAAGGATTTCCGTGAAGCCCGGCCGACCGAATGCCGGGCAGTTGATTTTTAAGGAGAAGCACGATCATGCCAAGAGCCACCAATTCACCCGCATCCCGCAGCCGCCGCAAGAAAATGATCAAGCGGGCCAAGGGGTACTACGGAAACAAGTCCCGCCTTTTCCGTTACGCGAAGGAAGCCGTCGCGCACGCCGGGCAATACGCGTACTATCACCGCCGCCTGAAGAAACGCACCTGGCGTTCGTTGTGGATCGTCCGAATCAACGCGGCGTGCCGCAACGCAGGCCTTAGCTACAGCCGTTTCCAGGAGGGTCTCCGCGCGGCGGAGATCGAGCTCGATCGCAAGGCGTTGGCCGAGATGGCGGTGAGCGACCAGCCCGCCTTTGAAGCGGTCGTCAAGAAGGCGAAGGAAGCTCTGGATTCGAAAAAGAAAGCATCATCCTTGAAGCCGACCCGGAGCTGGAAGGCGGCGAAAGCCGCGGATTCAGACGAGAAGTCCTGAGGACGCGGAGTTTCCGTTCATGGAAAAAGAGCTCCAGTCCATTCTCGAACGGGCGAAGCTGGGAGCGAAGGCAGTCGCGACGCGGGCGGACCTGGAGGCGTTCAAGGCCAGGCTGGTGGGTCCGAACGGGGAGTTGACCCGGCTCATGAAAGGAATGGCCGACGTTCCCAAAGAGGAGAAGCCCGAGGTCGGTCGCCGGTTGAACGAAGGAAAAAAGGAGCTGGAATCGCTTTTTTCCGGTCTGCTTGAAGGGATCGAATTGAATGAGTCCGCCGCCAGGCTCGGCCCTCCTGTCGATCCTTCCCTCCCCAGCCCCGACGGCGGGCCGGGTTCGCAGCATCCGCTCGCTCAGGTGCGCGAGGAGATCTGTTCGGTTTTTCGAAAAGTCGGGTTTTCGGTGGTGGAAGGCCCCGAAGTGGAAACCGAATACTACTGCTTCGACGCACTCAACACCCCGTCCGACCACCCGGCCCGCGACCTGCAGGACACGTATTACCTGCCGGAATCGGCCCGTTTCGGCAACGTTTCCAAAAAGGAAACGGAGCGGTACCTGCTGCGCACCCATACCTCGTCGGTCCAGATCCGTCACATGTTGAAGACTCCGCCTCCGGTCCGCGTGATTTCGCCGGGGCGCTGTTTCCGGCGGGACACCGCCGATGCCACCCACAGCGCGAATTTCCACCAGATCGAGGGGCTTTACGTCGATGAGGACGTGTCGGTGAAAGACCTCAAGGCCCTGCTGGACTACTTCATCCGAACGCTTCTGGGGAAGGACGCCCGCACGCGCTTTCGCCCGCATTTTTTCCCGTATACCGAACCGAGTTTCGAAGTCGATTTTTCCTCGTCCCATCTGGAGAAGCTCGGCACGGACTGGATCGAGATCGCCGGTTGCGGCATCGTGCATCCGGCCGTGTTCGACGCGGTCGGCTACGACCGCGAAAAGTATTCCGGATTTGCTTTCGGGATGGGCATCGAGCGGATCGCGATGATCCTGTTCGGCATCGATGACATTCGCTATTTTTACCAGAACGACATTCGTTTTCTGCAACAGTTTGCCCGATGAAGCTCAGCACGCAGTGGCTCAAGCAATACGTTGACCTCGATCAGTCTCCCGAGGCGATCGAAGAAGCCCTGACCCTGATCGGCTTCGAAGTCGAGGGGAAGCGGCACACGGGTCTCCCGGAGTTGCCCGGCGTGGTCGTCGGCGAGGTGCTGGCCAGCGAGCCGCACCCCAATGCCGACCGGTTGAGCGTCTGCCGCGTTTCGATCGGCCCCGGCGAAGAGCAGCGGGAAATCGTCTGCGGGGCCAGCAACTACAAGGTCGGCGACCGCGTGCCCGTCGCGCTCCCGGGTGCGGTTCTTCCGGGCGATTTCAAAATCAAGTCCTCCAAGCTCCGCGGGGTGCGCTCCGAAGGAATGATGTGCAGCGGCAAGGAACTCGGCGTCACCGATGACGCCGAGGGACTTCTGATCCTCGAGGATCGACCCGAAGTGGGCACGCCGATCAACGACGTCTTTGCGGGAGGCGATGTCGTTTACGATGTCGAGGTTACGCCGAACCGGCCCGATTGTTTGAGTCACTTGGGAATGGCGCGGGAGTTGGCCGCGTATTTCGGGCAGGCGTTGAATTATCCGTCGCTGACGCACGCTCTGTCACCGGAAGAAGAAACGACGCGCGGGCGTCTGTTGGATGACGTGACGGTGGAGGCGGAGACCGACTGTCCGCTCTACATGGCGTATATGGTGACCGGTGTGCGCGTCGCGCCCAGTCCCGAATGGCTCAAACGCGCGTTGCGTTCAATCGGCCTGCGACCGATCAACAACGTCGTGGATATTACGAATTACGTCCTGCACGAACTCGGGCAACCGTTGCATGCGTTCGATGCCGCAAAGATCGGCGGAAGAAATCTTGTCGTTCGGCACGCCCGCGAAGGCGAGAAGATAGTGACGCTCGACGATAAGGAGCGCGAGCTTGCGAAGAGTATGATGGTGATCGCCGATTCTGCGGAACCGTTGGTCGTTGCCGGAGTTATGGGCAGCGTGGATGCGGAGGTCGATGAATCGTCCACGGATATCGTTCTCGAATCCGCCTACTTCCGTCCGGGCTCCATTCGACGTACCTCGCGGCGGCTCGGGTTGTCGTCGGACAGCTCCTATCGGTTCGAGCGCGGGGTCGATCCGCGCGGCGTGAAATACGCGGCGCAGCGTGCGCTGGACCTGATTCTTGAAATTGCGGGCGGCAGGATCGAGGCCGGGGAGATCCAGGTAGGGGAAGAGCCGGTGTTCGAGCAGGAGATCGAGCTGGATTTCGACTTCGTTCGACGTCGCTGCGGGTTTGAGATCGGTGACGAGACGATCCAGGCGGTCCTGGAATCGCTCGAACTGACAGTGGCTCGGCACGAAACCCGCGACATGGGTTACCGGTGGGTTGTACGGGTACCAAGTTTTCGCAGCGATCTCGAAGAACCGATCGACCTGGTTGAGGAGGTCGTCCGCATCCATGGCACCGACAAGATTCCCGAATCTCCTGTACGCTGCACCGGTCTTGAAGGGGAGGATGACTTTCAGGTGGTCTTCAACCGCAAAGCCGCGGAATACCTGGTGGGCCGGCATTTCAACGAGTGTTTCAACTATTCGTTTCGTTCCGAGGCCGAGCTGAATAAGTGGTTTTCCCGGGCCGGCGCGGATTCGCTGAAGTTGTCGAACCCCCTGAGTTCCGACCAGTCCCATCTCCGCTGGTCATTGATTCCCGGGCTGCTCGACGTGCTCGTGCTCAATCGGAGGCGCAAGACCGGCGGGGTCCGCTTTTTCGAGCGGGGAAAGTGTTTTCGCGAGGTTGAGGGCGAGGTGATGGAAACGAACGCCGTGTCTTTTGTGATCTTCAATCCCGGGGACCTTCGATTCTGGAAGACGCGTGAACCGGCGGATTTTTTCACGGCGAAAAACATTGTGTTTCACCTTGCGCGATTGGCCGGATTCGACCTGGGCGCGGAACGGATCGAAGCTGTTCCCATGTGCGATTCTGCTTGGCAGGAAGGGCATTCCGCGAAGGTCGGCGATATCTCGCGCGGGCTCGAGACTCGGATGGGCATGCTGAATTTCGCCCTGCTCAAGGAGTATGACCTGGATGGAACGGTGATTTGCGGGATATTGGAAATCCTGCCCGAAAAGCTGGAGTTCGTGCCCCCGCGTCCGGTATTTCGTCCGTTCAGTCTCTACCCGGCGGCGGAAAGGGATATCGCCCTGTACGTTCCCCGTGAAGAGATGGCGGAGACGGTGCGTATCAAGCTGGAAGAGATAGGGCGGAAGGCAACGGGAGACGTATTCGTGCTCGAAGAGGTCGTACTCTTCGACGTTTACGAAGGCAAAGGCGTTCCGGAGGACAGGAAGAGCCTCGCTTTCAGCCTGTCGTTCCGCGCAAACGACCGGACGCTCGCGGAGGACGAAGTCAACGCGGCGTTCAATAAGATCCAGGAAGACGTCTCGAATGATACGGAGTACCGGATACGGAAATAGACCATGGCTGAAAACAAGATCGACATCGACTACGTGGCAAACCTTGCGCGGATCGCATTGACCGACGAGGAGAAGAAACGGTTTTCCGGGCAGCTCGGTGATGTTCTTCATTATATTGAAAAACTGAATACGGTCGATGTTTCCGGGGTGGAGCCCACCGCCCACGCGTTTCCGCTGGAGAACGTTTGGCGTGAAGACGGGGCCGAGGAGGGATTCTCGGTCGAAACAGCCCTGGAAAACGCGCCTGCGGCGCGCCGGAACATGATTGTTGTTCCAAAGGTGGTTGAATGAAACGGGGCGTCGGAGCGGCTTGCCGATTCGGCGGGGTCATTTCGATGATATCCCGGGAGCGGCGTCGCGACCAACGAGTGAACAAGCAAATCAACGATCATGGCTGAAACGCTTTATTACCGCACCGCTTCCGACTTGAACAGGGAGCTCGAATCGAAACGGATTTCTTCGGAGGAAATTGTCCGCGCGGTGATCGACCGAACCCGGGCGGTCGATGAAAAGGTTTGCGCATTCATCAGTTTCGATGAAGACGACGCCATCGCTCAGGCGAAGGCCTCCGATGCCCGCCGTGCTCGCGGGGAGGCGCTCGGGCCGCTCGACGGCATTCCTGTGGGGATCAAGGACATCATGGCCGTGAAGGGGCAGCCCCTAACGTGCGCGAGCCGCATGTTGGGCAAATTTGTTTCTCCATACGACGCCACTTCGATCCGCAAGTTGAAGGATGCCGGCGCGGTAGTCTGGGGGCGACTCAACATGGATGAGTTCGCCATGGGTTCTTCGACCGAGAATTCATCGGTCAAGACCACCGCCAACCCATGGAATACGGAGTGTATTCCGGGTGGAAGCAGCGGAGGAAGCGCCGCTTGCGTGGCGGCAGGCGAGGCGCCGCTGAGTCTGGGCAGTGATACCGGGGGATCGATCCGTCAGCCGGCCGCGCTTTGCGGTGTGGTCGGGATGAAGCCGACGTACGGGCTTGTTTCCCGATACGGCCTCGTGGCTTTTGCATCGTCTCTCGACCAGATAGGCCCGTTCGCACACACGGTCGAGGACGCCGCTTTGCTGCTTCAGACGATTGCGGGGCACGACCGGTTTGATTCGACGTCGTTCAAGACCGACATTCCAGATTACAGAACCGAGTTGCAGCGGAAGCGGGGACCGTGGAAGCTGGGAATCCCGAGGGAATACTTCGGTGAGGGGCTGGACCCGGAAGTGGAAAAGGCGGTCCGGGCGGCGATTGAATTTTACAGGAAGGAAGGTTGCGAGATCGTGGACGTTTCGCTTCCGCACAGCGATTACGCGGTCGGTGTTTACTACATTATCGCGACGGCGGAAGCCTCGTCGAACCTGGCCCGTTACGATGGCGTCCGCTACACCCACCGGAGCACGGACGTGAAGGATGCGATCGACCTTTACTTCAAGACACGCGCCGAGGGATTCGGCCCGGAGGTCAAGCGGCGGGTGATCCTGGGAACCTATGTGCTGAGCAGCGGTTATTACGATGCGTATTACCTTAAGGCTCAGAAAGTGAGGACGCTTATCCGCGGCGATTTTCTCAATGCCTACGAGGAGGTGGATGCCCTGATTACGCCGACCACCCCCGCGCCGGCTTTCAGGAGGGGCGAGAAAGTGGACGATCCGCTTCAGATGTACCTGAGCGACATCTACACCATCAGCGCCAACTTGGCCGGCATCCCGGGAATCTCGATTCCATGCGGTTTCAGCGGCGGCGGCTTGCCGATCGGTCTTCAGATCCTCGGCCAACCGTTCAAGGAGGCGGACCTCTTCGCGATCGCGCGGAAGTTCGAGCAGGCCCACGACCACCACACTAGACATCCGGCGTTATGAACAAAAGTGTCGAGGGTCGAGGGGAATTCAAGCTTGTCTCGCTTCCAAACTCCTCGACTCCGCCACGGACGAACCTTCCATTTTGAATCCATGAAATACGAAGCGGTCATCGGTCTCGAAGTTCACGTGCAGATCAAGACGGAGTCGAAAATGTTCGCCCGGGCGGGCGTCGGCTACGGCCGGGATCCGAACACATTGACCGATCCGGTCGTGCTCGGACTTCCCGGCACGCTGCCGGTAATGAACAAGCGGGCCATCGACAAGATCATCAAGGCCGGGCTCATGCTCGGCTGCGACATCGCCCCCGTCTGTAAATGGGATCGCAAGAACTACTTTTACCCGGACAGTCCCAAGAATTATCAGATTTCCCAATACGACGAACCGATATGCGTCGGGGGGAAGTTGGAGATCGAACTTCCCGGCCCCTCGCGCAATGTGATGGGCGAGCACAAGCTTATCCACCTTACCCGGATTCACCTTGAGGAGGACGTCGGCAAGCTCAATCATTTCGAAAACGAAAGCCTGGTCGATTTCAACCGCGCCGGAACTCCCCTGATGGAAATCGTCAGCGAGCCGGATATGCATTCCGGTGAGGAGGCGTTCGCCTATCTGACCGCACTCAAGCAGGTTATGATCTACGGGGGAATCTCCGATTGCGACATGGAGAAGGGACAGCTCCGGTGCGACGCAAACATCAGTATCCGTCCGCGAGGGTCCGAGGAACTGGGGGTGAAGGTCGAGTTGAAGAATCTCAACAGCATTTCCGGCGTGCGCAACGGCATTGACTACGAGATCCAGCGCCAGATCAATGTCGTGGAACGCGGCGAGGAGATTGTCCAGGAAACCCGCCGGTGGGATGCGGACGCCGGAGCGGCGACGCTGATGCGGACCAAGGAAATGGCGCACGACTATCGCTATTTCCCCGATCCGGACCTGATGCCCGTGCGCGTGAACAAGGAATGGCTCGACGGTATTCGCGGCGGGCTGCCCGAGCTTCCGTTTGAAAAGCAGCGGCGTTATTGCGAAATATACGATCTGCCCTACACGGTGACGTCCGTGTTGGTGCCGGACGCGCGGTTGGCGGCGTTCTTCGAGGAGGCTTCGGAGAAGTGCGGGCAGCCGAAGGCGGCGGCCAACTGGATTGCGAACGATCTGTTGCGGGAACTCTCCGCCGCGGGAATCGATATTGATGACAGCAAACTCCGCCCGGACCATGTCGCACGGTTGGTGAAGCTTGTAAATGAGGGTGTGATCTCGAACAACATCGCCAAGGAGGTTTTTGTCGAAATGTTCAAGAGCGGTGATCGTCCCGAGGAACTCGTTGAAAGGAAAGGACTGAAACAGTCCAGTGATACCGGGGAGCTGACCCGCATCTGCGGCGAGGTCATCGCGGCGAATCCCAGGTCGGTGGAGGACTACAAGGCCGGCAAGGAGAACGCCATCAATTTTCTCAAGGGCCAGGTGATGAAGGCGACCCGCGGCAAGGCCAATCCGAAGGTGGTCGACCAGGTCTTGCGCGAGGAAATGGGGAAACTGTAGTCAGGGCAGGTTCGGCGGACACCGGAATTCTTTCGCAGTATCGGGCCCGTTGATCGCCGTTCACTCAGCTCAAGAACCGTTGACCGACGTTGTTTAATTCAGGTGGAACTTTGGTGCCGATGATTATTTGATCCGCGGGGTGGCATCGGAAACTCCGTTTGAGGGTTGCACCCGCCGGGACCGTTCTTTATGAATGTTTCTCTCAAAAATCTGAAATCGTTAACCTCAACTTCTGGAAGCATCCATGAAAGACACATCCGATAGGTTCGCAACCAATCCGCTTCGCCGCGATTTGCTGAAGAAGCTGGGCCTGGGCGCCGCCGCGATGGGAACGGCTCCCTTCATCGCGTCGACCGCGGCAGCGCAAAGTGAAGACGGAGAAGAGCGTGCGCCGAGAGAGAGCGAGATTGGGTTTAGAGACGGTGAGTTCGTTCTCCCTCCGCTCGATTACGATTACGACGCCCTGGAGCCCCGCATCGATGTGGAAACGATGCGGCTGCACCACAGTGTCCACCATCAGGGATACGTGAACGGGGCGAACAACGCCCTGCGGAAGCTCGATGAGATTGCGTCGGGCGAAGGAGATGCCGGGCTGGTCAAGCATTGGACACGGGAGCTGGCATTCCACGGGTCCGGACATACGATGCATTTGCTGTTCTGGAACAACATGACGCCCGACGGCGGCGGGGAGCCTTCCGGCGATCTGGCCGATGCCGTCAATGAGAGCTTTGGCGAATTTGCGAATTTCTCGCGGCTTTTCAAGGCGGCTTCAGTAGCGGTGGAAGCTAGCGGATGGGGGATTCTTGGCTACGAGCCCGTGAGTCGGCGGCTGGTGGTGCTCCAGGCGGAAAAGCATCACGATCTAACGGTTCACGGCGTTGTGCCGCTGCTGGCGATCGATGTTTGGGAGCATGCGTATTATCTGAGGTACCAGAACCGCCGGGGAGATTATGTCGACGCATTCATGAACGTCATCAATTGGGACGACGTCGCCCGTCGCTACCGTGCGGCGAGTGGCTGATGAAGAAGATTCTCCTTGTCTTCGACAAGTTCAAGGATGCGCTCGGTGCCGCCGCGGCGTGTTCCGCGGCGGAAGAGGCGTTGCGGGAAGTGGATACGTCCTGGCTCGTTGATGTGGTTCCGCTGACCGATGGCGGGGAGGGCTTTGCCGAGATTCTTACGCGGAGCGCAGGCGGAGCGTTGGCATCCTGCCGGGTTTGCGGTCCGCGTTTTGCTCCGGTGGATGCCGTTTACGGGCGTGTCCGGCTGGAGGATCTGCCGAGCGGAATGAAACGCAATTACGGCTTTCCAGAGACCGGCACTCTGGCTGTGGTCGACATGGCCCAGGCGAGCGGGCTCGGACTTCTGAGGCTTTCGGAACGAAACCCTTTTGAAACGACCACTTACGGGACGGGAGAAGTGCTGGCAGCGGCGGCAAAAGAAGGCGCGGCTGCCATCCTGATGGGCGTCGGGGGCAGCGCGACGCAGGACGCGGGCTTGGGCGCATTGGCTGCGCTCGGCCTCAAGCGAATCGACGAAGGAGGGAATTCCGGGAGTGCCGGAGACCATCCCGGCCAACCTTACATCCCGCGGGTTTGGGATCGCATCGTTGGGTTTGCGACAGAGGGAATCGCGACGCTTCCGCCGGTATGGATCGCTTGCGATGTCGAGAATCCCCTCCTGGGAGCGAACGGCGCGGCCGCGGTCTTTGCCCCACAGAAAGGAGCGGATGAGACGGAGCTTTCGCGACTGGAGGAGGCGACATCGCGAATGGCTGAACTTTTGTGCCGGGCGTTTGGCGCCGCGAAATCGGTCGTGGAGGAACCCGGCGCCGGCGCCGCCGGAGGGATCTCGTTCGGCCTGCAGGTGGCTTTTGGAGCGCGTCGGGTGCCGGGCTACGATCTCGTGGCGGAGTGGCTTGGATTGGAGGACCGGATACGCCAGGCCGATCTCGTGATTACCGGTGAAGGGCGGTTCGACAGCGCCTCGCTTTCCGGAAAGGGACCGGGTAGAATCGTGAAAGATTCGGCGGCGATGGGAAAGCAGGTCGTCGTGCTGGCGGGTGCCGTGCAATTGTCGGAGACGGAGCGGATGTCTCTGGACAAAGCGGGCGTTCGGCTGGAGGCGATAACCCCTCCGGAAATGCCGATGGAAGAGGCGTTGCCGCTAACGGGTGAATTCCTGACTGAGGCGGTCCGGAGGGTGATCGGCGATCGTTGAGCACTAGATGTCCGAGCGGTCGAAAGTACCGCGATTGACGTGGAGATCACGGAACCTCGGATGCGTATTTTCGCGAATAAGCGAACGCGCTGTCTTTCCATTGCCATTTAAAATGCCGTTGTGGCATGCGGAGCCGGGACCGAAATAGTCTGGAATTCAGTGGCGGAAGGCGTCACCATCGGGATTGGGGTTGAATTATGGTCGCCAAGAAAATCAGTTCACTCGACAAAGTCCTCGGCCGGCTCGAAAGCCTGGATTCGGTCAACCTGACGAATCTTATCCAGCGCCTCGTGCGGGAACGCAAACTCCTGGAGACCGTGTTCAATACGTTGCGCGAGGGAGTCCTGGTCATTGATCGTCACGGAGTGATCGAGTACGCCAATGATGCGTCCAGCCGATTGATCGGCCTGAAGGATGAAGATATCGGTGAAGTGACACTTTGGAAGCTTGTTCCGGATCTGGCGAAAAGCATCGAGACGAACCTGGAGGAATTGCGTCCCCGTTTGCCGCTGCTGCTCCGGGAAATCGAAATCACCTACCCGGAACGGCGCTTCCTGCGGCTTTACATTGTTCCGTTCAAAGAGGAACCCGAATCTTCCGCCAACCTGAATGAGAGTGAACTCGGGCATTTTGCGGTCATTCTCCACGATATTACCAAAGAGAAGCTCTCGACTGAGGAGATGATCGAGAATGAAAAAATTTCGTCGGTTCTCCTTCTTGCCGGGGGGGTCGCGCACGAGATGGGCAACCCCCTCAACACCATTAATATTCACCTTCAACTGATTCAGAGGCAACTGCGGAAACTTGAGGATTCGCTCGCCGCCGGGAAAATCAGGGAATCGGTCGAGATTTGTGAATCCGAAGTGAATCGACTCGATGGAATCATCAATCATTTCCTTAAGGCAATCCGTCCGAGTCCGCCGGATTTTCAGGATATTCGCTTGCTGGACCTGATCGAAGAGGTGTTGAACACGATGTCTGATGAACTTTCCGACCGCGACATTCGGGTGGACGTCGAGCTCAATCGTGACCTGCCGGTCGTTCTCGGCGACCGCAACCAACTTAAGCAGGTCTTTTTCAATATTTTCAAGAACGCGATGGATGCGATGGATGCGGGCGGGCACCTGCGCGTGCGTGCGTGGAGTGATGAGGATTCGGTGTACCTGCAGATTGCCGACTCGGGCAGCGGGATCAGCCGCGACAACCTTTCAAAGGTCTTTCAACCGTACTACACGACCAAGAAAAAGGGTCACGGGTTGGGAATGATGATCGTTCAGCGGATTATGCGTGAGCACGGCGGCCACGTCGGAATCGAGAGCCGGGAGGGAATGGGAACGGTGATCTTTCTTCAATTCCTGCAGAAGCGCCGTCGCGCGCGCCTGCTGACGTCCGGCGAGGAGGGAAACGGCGAGAGCGACGTTTGATGGCGGTTCCGGAGGATTCGAACAGAAATCCACTCAGAATCCTGTTGACAGCGTAAGGGTCGTGGAGAAGAGTGTTTTGTCTTTAACGCGGGCGTAGCTCAGTTGGTAGAGCACTACCTTGCCAAGGTAGATGTCGAGAGTTCGAATCTCTTCGCCCGCTCCGAAAAAAATCCTTCCATCCAGAAGGATTTTTTTGTTTTCGGGCGAGAATTCCGGGGCGTTTTATTCTTCATTCCGGAAGCGTTCTGAGTAGGATGCACATCGGTGAGATTTATCCATACAGCGGATTGGCAATTGGGCGCCCGGTTTTCCCAATTCGGTGAAAAAGCGGAGGAATTACGCAAAATCCGCTTGGCTACCCTTCGTCGCACCCTGGAGCGGTGCCGGTGTGAATCGGTTGACGCATTCCTGATCGCCGGAGATCTGTTCGAGGACAACCAGGTCGAGGAAACGCTGGTCCTGGAAACTTTTAGCCTTTTCGGCGAGTTTGCCGATGTGCCGGCTTTTATTTTGCCGGGAAATCACGACCCTCTCAGTGGCCCGGGATGTATCTGGCTGCGGGCTCCTTTCAGCGAGCCGCCTCCCCACGTAACGATTCTGCGGGAAAATCGGGCGTATCCGTTCGGTGACGGATGGCTCGTGAGTGCGCCGATAATACAGAAGAAATCGACCCGTGATCCTTCGCTCAGAATGGGCGAGCTGGTGAAAGGGCTGGAGGGGACGGGACCCAGGATCGGTGTGACGCACGGAAGCCCTGCCATCGAGAGCAAGCATCAGCCCGACGACCATCCGATTCATCTGGAGGCGGCAACCCGTGCCGGGCTCGACTATCTCGCTCTCGGCCATTGGCACCGGCGGCAGGTTTTTGACGGCGGACGGATGGTCATGCCCGGAACCCCAGAGCCCGACGCATTCAATTCACCGCAAGCCGGCGGGCCGGTCGCGAACTCCGATGAGAAAGGCGGGGCTGCGTTGGTGGAGATCTCCTCCGCGGGCGAATCGCCCAGGATCCAATGGATAAATACGGCGATGCTGCAATGGGTCCGGCTTGAAGTGTCCCTGTTGGAGGCTGAAAGCGCCCGTGCCGACTTGGACGAGCTCCTTTCGACCGGCACCGGTGACTTCGGGAAAACGGTCCTTCGGGTTGTCCTGCGCGGCACTCCGGCCAATGATGTTCGCGAGGACGTGTTGGAATGGCTCAGGGAGAGGCTGGGCGGGTTTTTTATCTCTATGATCGATGACCGAACGGCCCCGTCTCTTTCCTGCGCGGAGCGGGAGGCGTTGCGCCGG
Source organism: Opitutales bacterium (assembly GCA_007130045.1). Classification (GTDB taxonomy): domain Bacteria; phylum Verrucomicrobiota; class Verrucomicrobiia; order Opitutales; family T3Sed10-336; genus PXDC01. The sequence continues at coordinate 1,644 of SLTG01000110.1, read as the reverse complement.
GAAAGCCCGCTCATTGCACGGGTGCTCTCCGACTTGGATGCCGTTGAAGCGCTCGTTTCCGGACGGTCCGGTTCGGATGGACCGGATGGGTCGGGTGCGGCGGGGTTGAGCCTCAAGGATCTTGAAGCGATCTGTGCCGAGCGGAAGCAGGATTGGCGGGAATTCGACGACGCCTACTTCCGAACCGTCCGGCAGGTATTGCACCGCGAACTGCGGGAGGTGTCATCGTGATCCTCCGGCGAATCCGGCTTTCGCGCGTCGCCTGTTTCCGTGAGAGCATCGAGACGGGACCGATGAGCGACGGGTTGAATATCCTGGCCGCGAACAACGAAGAAGGGAAATCGACGCTGGTGCGGGCGGCCGCGCGCGTTGTTCGACAGGTACTCGGGAAAATCACAGGAAATCAAGAACCTGCAGCCGGCCGGAACCGATTTGGCGCCGGAAGTCGCGGTGGAGTTTTTCACCGGTAAGGGAGAGTTCCTTGTCGAGAAGCGCTTCCTCAACGGGCCGGAGTGCCGTTTGTATCAGAAGAACAATGACAAGTGGGAGCTGCTTGCCGAAGAAGACAACGCGGACAGGCGGACCATTGAGTTGATCGGCGGCGAGCAGGCGGGCAGCGGCGCGACGAAGCCTCAGCATTGGGGCATGTTGCGCTACCTGTGGGCGCGCCAGGACGAGGTCGCCGCATGGCCGGCTTGGGAAGGCGAGGCCGGACGGCGCATACGGTCGGTTCTGGCGCGGGTCGAAGTGGACCCGTTGGGCGACGCGTTGGAGGCGGCGTTGTCGGCGCGATTCCAGGAGTGCTTCACCGCCACGGGCCAGATTAAGAAGAGCGGCACTCTCCAGGCGGTGGAAATTGAGCTGGACGCGTTGGAGAAAGAACTGCAGACGGTCGAAGAGAAGCGGGGTCGAACTGGAAACGCGTTCCAAAGAATTGTCCGCGCGATACGAAGGCGGATTGGAGGCCGCCCGTAAACGGTCCGGAAGTGAATTCGCGAAAGCCGAGGCGCGGATGGAGGAGGCGAGAAAAAAACTGCCGGAAAACTGGGAGTCGCTTCCGAGGCGGCATGAACGCGCGGTGAAAGCCGCCGAGGAAACCGCCGGCGATTACGATCGCCACAACCGGCTTCTGCACCTGTTGGAGGGCGAACTGAACCATAGCGCATCCGATGGGCTATACAGCAGGGAAGCTCGCCTTAGGGAAAGGCTGGCATCGAAGAATGAGGAGTCCGTCAGGGTGAGGCGCCGCGCGTCGTCGGCGGGTTTCCTTGCATCGCTTCTGGGCTTCCGTAAGCGCGAGGCTTTTGAGCGGGTTCTCGCTCCGCTCGAAGAACAGTTGTCGGTGCGGTTTGCGGAACTCACGGGGAGAAAGGACCGGAAGGTGTTTCTCGACGAATCGCTCCGGGTCGCGGCAGTGGGACGAGACCGGGAAACAGGAATTCCTTTCGAAAGCCTCTCCCAAGGAGCAAAGGAGCAACTGTTGCTTGCGCTGCGCGCCGCTGTCGCCGTGGAGCTTGCGCTGCTTTCAGTGCCGGGGCGGTGATCGGGACGAAGCTGTACGTGGAAGGGGTGATTAAAGGCAACGCGGATTATTTCGGAAGCGGCAGGAAAAGCGGAGCCAGCCGAATGCGGGCGCAGGCGTTG
>SLTG01000037.1 GCA_007130045.1 Opitutales bacterium | reverse complement strand
TCGGCAGAAAAAGCGACGGATTCCCCGGATGCAAAAGCCTCTGGCGTGGATTGGAGAAGCTCGATACGATCGTGGAAGCCTGGCGCATGTTCGGCCCGCCAACCCGTATAGTGTTCCGCGACCCGGAATATGGGTAATGACCAGCTCTCAAGAGGGGGGGACCATGCGCAAGCATGGTGGGGTGTGTTTCCCGAAAACTTTATGACGGGGAGTATATTTGTTTTCCCCAACATTGCAAAAATCGGACAATTTTTGCAATGTTGGGGTTAATGGGTCCGCCGTCACAATTTCTTTGCCAGCCGATCAACGGATCGTCGCTCCCGTGACAAAGAGCAACGCATCACGTCTGATGGACGCACCCCTTTCCTGTCCACAATACATGCCCCAGCGGAACTTAGAGAATTTCTTATCTCGCGGATTCGGCAGGAGGCGTCCGCACTCTCCAGTTCACCCCGCTGACGAACAGGATAATGTCGTCCGGGGTCGGTCCCAAGTCCGGTGCCGAACCCGGATAGATGCCCCAGCGAATGCTGATCTGGTTGTCGACGGCCTGTACGTAGTGTCCAGTGGTCACCAATACCCAATCCTCGTCCTCCTGATAAATCTTGCGGTACACCTCGTAATCGTGGCCGTTGGCGCGAATCTTGATGCCAAGCGGTTTGCCCGCCATATTTTCGCCGATGGTGATGGTTCGCGGCAGGCCGTCGATGTCCCGTCGGCGCTGAAAATAGATGTCCCCGTTTTCGTTCATGCGCAGGTGGATGGCCCAATGCTGCCCCCCGTGATGAAACAATTGGAAGATGCAGGCTTTGTGCCTATTGGAGGCACCGTCCGGTTTGATGACCGTGTAGGTGCCCTCCCACTCGACCCAAGTACCGGGCTCAACCGTAAACGTGGGGGATACGGCTTCCACTCGGGAGGGCGCAGCGGTTTCAAACCAATCCGACGGGCCGCCTTCGACCTTCCCCCGGCGGTAGTTGTGCTCCCCCTTGAAAAGACGGAAGATATGGGTGTTGCCGTCCACCTGAAACCAGCGCGTGATGTTTTCATAATCCGTTCGCCGCCCGTGGATCGGGATATGGACTCCGGAAATCTCCGAAGACGGGGGTAGCACGCCGGTTTTCTGTTCGAGCCGTTCATGGTTCACGTTGATTTTAGAGCCGAGGACAGTGCGGGTGCTCCATCTTTCTTCAGGAACAAACGACCCGTCTGCGATCAGCTCGTCCACACTTGGGTCGGTGCCTTCCTGCGTGTAAAGGTCCTCCGGGTTGGCGGCACACGCCGTGACGAGGGAGAAAAGAAAGGGAATAAGGACTAATTCAATGCGCATGATTTCCTAACAAGTTAGTAATTAGCAATATAGCAACAAGCATCCTCAATTCCGCCACGCCGCCGGTAAATCCTGTCAGTGAATACTTGAGGAAAAGGTTACAGTACTGGAATTGACGATCTGTTCCATCGGAACACGCTTCAAACCAACATAACCGTTCACGGGGGTTTTGAGAAGAAAAAATCGATTCCCCCCAACCCAGTGTCCCCGGAGATCCCCGGCCTCACATTCCCCGCACACGTCAAAGCCAAATGAGTGAAACGTGAGGCGTATCGATCTTCTTCCCGGCAGGCCGGACTCGCTGCGGACGACGTACCGGAACTCTCAGGACACTCCGAATCAAAGCGAAATATGAATCGATTTCATATTGGTAAAAAAATACCCCCCCCCCTTTCCCCGCGCAGGTAGCCCCCATCATTTGATTTCGAGGATCCTTTGTGGCCACCGGATTTTTTCCCGACTCGATCGGGTCCGAGTATTTCCGGTGGAGATGATGAGGAAGGGTCAGAGTGGTGCAGGGATCCCGGTACTCCTTGACAGCCGTGCAGGGATAACCTATGTTATTACATGGCTATGGAAACAAAAGTTCGCAGAATCGGTAATTCGCTGGGGATCGTATTGCCCAAGGAAGCACTCCATGCGCTCAAGGTGGAAGAAGGCGCCAAGCTGTACCTCACCGGAGGTCCGGAAGGCTCCCTGCGGCTCACCCCCGAGCGTCCCGGATTCAAGGAAAAGATGGAAATCGCGGAAAGCCTCATGCAGCGTTATCGCAACGCACTCCGTGAATTGGCCAAATGAGTGACCCGGTTTGGATCGAAACCGCCGACGCCCTCGCCATTCACGGTGAACTGCTTCAGCGCTTTGGAGGCGCGGCGGGGGTAAGAGACGAAAAGCTGCTTGAATCAGCGCTCGACCGCCCGAAGAACCTGCACGCTTACAGCAAACCTTCCCTCTTCGAAATGGCCGCTGCCTACGCGACCGGCATCATCAAAAACCTCCCATTTCTGGACGGCAACAAACGGACCGGATTCGTAACCGCCGCCCTCTTCCTTGAGTCCAACGGCTTGCATTTTCAAGCCTCCGAAGAACAAACCGTCGAACGCACCCTGGCCCTGGCCGCCGGAGCGATCAAGGAGGCGGATTACGCGGCCTGGCTCGAACAATCGTGCGCGACCGAGTAAACCGCCACCCCGTCGGATCCGGGCTTCTCCGATTCGGGTCAAGCCGAGCCACAACGGTGATCCTCTCTCTCCTCCCCGGGTTGACAGTATGCATGAATCCTTGCATAATTCATACTCAATGAAGAAACGAGTCACGATCACCTTGGATCCCGCGATTCACGAGCGGGCCAAACGTCTGGCAAAAAAACGAAACACGAGCGTTTCCGGGCTTTTCGAATCCTACGTGACGGCGTCAGCGGCGCGGGGAGAACGCGACGAAGGAACGCTTGTGGATGAAATGATCGGAAGTGCCGAACTTCGCGAGCCGCCCCCGCGCTCGGATCCTCTCTACGACGCGCTTCGGGAGAAATACGTCGCCGAACCCGAATCATGAGGGTCTTCATCGACTGCGACGTGCTGTTGGATGTCGCCCTGGCGCGGAAGCCGTTCCTCAATGCCAGTGCCGCCGTGCTGCATTGGGCGGCGGCCGGCGGCGAAGCGGCGGTCGCCTGGCATTCGCTCTGCAATTGCGCTTACCTTCTCAAAGGAGGCGGTCGCCCTTTCCTCGAGCGTCTGTTGAAGATTGTCGAAGTCGCTCCGGTGAGAACCATTGACGCCCGCCGTGCCATGGAGTTGCCGATGCCGGACCTCGAAGACGCCTTCCAGGCCTCAGCCGCTCTCGCCTGGAAGGCCGATGTCATCACCACCCGGAACGTTTCGGACTACAAACGGTCGCCGCTGAAAGCAACAACACCGGCGAAACTGCTCCCACGCCTTAAAGCCTGAAGAGCGAACCGCACGGGTTCGTCCCCTCGATGGCCATGCTCCCGCATAGACGCGCGGGCTTCTTGTGAGCGACAGGCAGGAATGCCTGTGTCACCCCGCCGCCGATCCGGGAATCAGGGGGAACGAGAGAATCCCGCCCGCCATAATTTCGTGCATTTCACGTAATTCGTGGTCAAAAATTCTCTGATAGACCGGAACTGCGGCATTGGAGAATATTCTTAACCGAGAGCGCCATGCGGCTTAGACCGATGGCGCCGTCCCCCACACCCGTTCGACGGCGCCCATCACCTCACGGAAAGGCGCCTGTGACTGAGAGCCGAAGAGAGGGTGCCGGGTGAGTTTGCTAACAGTAATCCGCGGCGACGTGAGACCGCAAAGGAAACGCGCCGCCTGACGGGGGGTTCCGAGGGTATTGGGGTGTTCACTACGCAGCTTATCGATCCCATCCGCGTCGAACTTCGGCGCCCGCGGCGTGGCGGCTTTCGATTCATCCGGCGTCGTGTCCCCGAGACAGCGATCGCAATGGCCGCAATCGCGGTCGAAGCATTCGCCGAAGTACTCCAGAACGTGTCGGACCAGGCAATCCCGGTGCGACGCTAAAGCCACCACCTGACGCACTCGTTCGATGTCGTTTCGTTCGCGTGCGGCGAACCGCTCGGATAGGTCGCGTTTCAACTCGCCAACATCCGCCGGTCGTTCGCGTATCCGGTATCCCTGACGCAATCCCGCCACCTTCAGGGTCAGGTCGCCCTGCTCCTCCAGAAACGTGAACGCGCGCACCAGTCGCTCGCGTGAAGTCTCCAGACGCCGGGCCGTTTCCTCCAGGTCGATGTGAAACCAGGTCTTCGCCTTCTCCGCGCAGGCGAATACCCGCCGAAGAAAGGCGGCACGATCGTCGTCGAAGCGTCGCAGGATCTCGCTCGAAGGCCGCTTCGGCACGAACTGGTACCGGCTGTAAAACGGGACGGTGGCTTCGATGATCCCGGCGAGTTCCAGGTAGGTCAGCAACGTATTCACCACTAAAGGACGCATGTCGTGCTCCCGGGAAAGTTCGTGCGTCGAAACATCGAATTCCCCCTCGTGCGCGAGAACCGCATCGACCACGCCCGCCACCGCGCCCTCACCGGGGGTGTCGCCATAGGAAAAGTTTTCCAAAACCACCACGTCGTCTTTGCAGGCCAGGATCTCGCATACCGCCGGTTCGCCGTCACGCCCGGCCCTCCCGGTTTCCTGCGAATAGTTCTCGAGGCTTTTCGGAAGATTGTAGTGATAGACATAGCGGATGTCGGCTTTGTCGATCCCCATCCCGAACGCGATCGTGGCGACGACGATCGCGCTGTCCGATTCCATAAACCACTCCTGCACCGCATCGCGATCCTCGCTCTTCATCCCGGCGTGATAGGCGCGCGCCGGATAACCTTCGTTCGCCAGAGCCGACGCAACGTCCTCCGCCGTGGCCTGCAACGTGACGTAAACAATCGCCGGTCCCGAAGGCCGGTCTTTCAATCGCTCTTGCAGGAGTTTCAACCGCTCGGTCGCCGAACACGGGGTGGCGCGCAGCTCCAAGTTCGGACGGTAGAAACCGGTGTGCACGCGGTCCTCCTCGCGGATCGCGAACTCCCGGCAGATATCGTCGGCGACCGACGGAGGCGCGGTCGCCGTCAGCGCCAACACCCGCTCCACCCGAAGCCCCCGGGCCAGGCGTGCCAGTTTCAGGTATTCCGGGCGGAAATTGTGGCCCCACTCCGAAATGCAGTGCGCCTCGTCGATCACCATCAACGAGATCTTTTGCCGGTCGAGTTTCGAGACAAACCGCTCGTTGGAGAGTCGCTCCGGAGCGACGTAAAGCAACTTCAGACGGCCCGCGCGCAGGTCCGCGTCGATCCGACGGTACTCGTCGGGTTCCAGGCTTGAATCGATCCGCGCCGCCGCCACGCCCCGCTTGCGGAGAAAATCGATCTGATCCTTCATCAGCGCGATCAGCGGCGACACCACCACAGTCAGACCCGGAAGGTGCAGGGCGCTCAACTGGTAACACAGACTCTTGCCGCTCCCGGTCGGAAAAACCGCCAGGACAGATTTCCCGTCGAGAATCCGCTCGATCACCGGCTCCTGCCCTTCCCGAAAAACATCAAAGCCGAAAACCTTTTTTAACGTCTCGTGAATCGTCATCATTCTCAGGGGTTGTATGAATTTTTGTTCAGCTTTCCAAGGAAACGTCCCATCCGTGCCCCTGACAAGAAAAAAGAAAGCCCCCGATTGTTCGAACACGGTTAAGAAGATTGTCCAATGCTTCGGTCTCTGGTCTATCCCGGAATTTTTGACCACAGATTGCGGATAACACAGATTCCAAGGCAGAGGTTTCGTATCTGTGTCCATCTGGGAAATCTGTGGTTGAAGAATCTGTCGGGCTTCGTCGACAAACCCAAAAAGAGGAAATCGGTTGCACCGGGGGGCAAACTATGCTTTTATGTTTTTATGCGCACTACAGTGGATTTGCCCGACTCTTTATACCGGCAGGCGAAGGCCGCCGCCGGACAGCGGGGAATCAAGCTTCGAGAGCTCTTCGGGGAAGCCTTGGAGCAATTCTTGAGCCGGGGTAAAGATTTCCCGAGGCCCGACTTCCGCAGGCCGCGAGAAGCGCCTCCCAAAGTCACGGCTTCGGAATTGGCGACCTATCCGGATGCACGGACACTGCGACGCGCCTTCCCGAACGGTTACCGCATCGTCGGCCCGCTGATACCCTCGGATGAGCCGGCGCCTGTAATCCGGGCTGCCCGCGTCGCCGAAGAAGCCGCGCGCATGGACCAGCAGGAGCTCGAAGATCATGGACGCGCTCGTTGAAGCCAATGTCTGGCTCCCCATTCTCGTCGAGCGCCACGAACACCACCGGCCCGCGACCACCTGGTGGGAAAAACGCACACCCGGGTCCGCCACCTGGTGCCGGTTCACGCAGCACGCCATCCTGCGCCTGTTGACCAACCGGGTCGTCATGGGCGATGCCGTCCGCTCCCCGACAGACGCGTGGGAAACCTGGCAACGCCTTATCCTGGACGAACGCACCGCCTTTATGCCGACCGAACCGCCCGACCTGGACGATCTCTGGCGCTCGAATATCGAAACCCGGGCCCCCACCCCGAAACTCTGGACCGACGCCTACCTCGCCGCCCTGGCCGAGAGTGCCCGCCTGGAAATGGTCACCTTCGACGCCGGCTTCAAGCAATTCTCCCTGAGCCGCATCACCGTCTTGCGCCCCCGAACCGCCCCAACCTGGCGGAGCCGGTAGCAAGAACCGCTTGACGCCGAAGCAAACGCTGCGTCCGGCAAGCAAGGCACTTCGCAGACAGGAATGTCCGCGTCACTGGTTTCGTTCACCAGAACCCATTTGGCTCATCTTCGGTTTCCGGGGAATTTCTCTCGATGATCGCCGCGAGTGGGTCAGGAGCGTTCAGCACTTCTTCGGGCGGGCCCCAGAGACGCCGGAGCGCCTGGCGTCGCTTTCGGACGTCTTCGCTTTCTCCCTCGACCTCGGGTTCGGGATTCCCTTCCCGTTCGAGGTGCTCGTGCCAGCGCTCCAAGTCGTGGTAAAGCGCGTAATACTTCCCCCGCCACCGGGCGGCCTCCCGCTGACTCTCGTCCAGCCAGCCGATGAGGTCGAGGCGGTCCACCGCGGCAAGCCGCTTCTCGGCCTTTTCCAAGTCCTGCTCGACGCCCGCCAGAATCGAATGCCAGATCACCAGGTAAAGGGGGGACTCACCCGGACGATCCGCTTGGGAACAGGTCGAACACCAAAGCGTTTCCTTGAGAATCCCGGTCACAACCGGACTCGCCGTCACCAGCGATCCAACCGAATAGTGCCGCATCGTCTCGCCAAACTCATGCGTCTGCACCTCGCCGATCTCCGTACCACACCCCGGACACGCCAACGGCGTTTTCAAATAGATCGTATCAAACATTCCCATAATACATCTCCTTTACCAACATTCGGCGTTCGCTCAAGCATACACACGTTGCGCGGTTTCCAACCCATGGAATGACAATTCGCGTTTACAGAAACCAATGCCCCGAAGTCCCTTCTTCTGACCTTTACAGTTCAAACCGAGGAAACATCCCGGATGGCGGTATCCGGCATCGCTCGGGGGAGGGTACGCCAGCCTTTGGCTGGAATGCCGGCCGGTGTTTCCTTGAATCTGGCGAAATGATCCTTCTTACTGCTTGGAGCTTTCGAACTTAAAACGATCCTACCTTTTGACGCATGGCTTGGAGAATTGACCCTGATGTTGCAAAAATCGAAGAAGTTCGCCTGGCAAGCTGCTCTGAGTCCCGCCGAAGGGAAGTGAGCGGCGACGCGAACCGGGGGCGGACCCAAAACCGGCGCAGGGATAGTACTTAAGTATCCCGGCAACCCGGGACCGCCACGACGGGCTTGTGCGATTTAGTCCCGCGGGCGCGGGAGCAAACCTTATGGAAAATGATGTTTTGAAAATTCTCATAATTTTTCAAAACATATTGGGAGCAAGAAATTCAAGAACCCTTTGCCACAACGCGTTTCAACATTGGGATTGAAGACCTCACCGCCGGCGTGTTGATTGCGGTTGCGGAAGCTGTGGAGGGCGTTGAGAAGGACGTGGGTGTCCTTGCCGACAAAACGTGCCTTGGCGGAGGTGAATGCGTCGTGACTCCCTGTGAGCAACTGAAGGATTGAAAGCCGGGAAGATGGATCGACCGGAATGCCCCCTGTCCAATTGTTGAGCTCAGTCAGACCTCCGGGCGAAAAATCAAGATCGGCGGCGTGGGCAATGAATGCCTGGATGACTTTTTCGTTGAGCGTCTTCAGCCGCACGACCTCAAAGATCCGCCAGAACTCGCTGGTCACGGAATCGCCGTCACAAATAAGGTCGCGCAGCTTTTGACGCGAAGCGGTCACCAGGATCAGGCTTGATTGCATAGCCAGTTCCCGGAGATTGTCCCAAAGGTTTCTGGAAAAATGCCCTTCGCGGAGCGGGCGATCAAATCCGTCCCAAAACATCAGGATTTATTCCTCGCTACCGAGAAGGTCAATAAACTTTTTGAGGTCGTCAAAGGTGGCACCTTCCCCAGTCAAATATTCCGCCTCGTCCTTTCCCAATGCTCGGAACGCTCCGGCAATTCTTTTGCTCATTTCATCTACAAACTCCTCGTCAGTCTGCGGCGTATTATGTCCCGGATCCCACTCGATCACGCATTCGCAGTCGCCCTTGCCCCTTACATATTCGGCCACCGCCGCGAGAAGCACGGTCTTTCCAGAGAACCGAGTGGCCACAACCGAGACGTGCTGGGGCGTCACCTTCAGAAGATGATCACAGATCCGCTGGACATCATTCCAACGGCCGATCCGGGGAATATCGTTTTCGAATATGGGGAATCGTTTCACTGCATTGCCTCCTGTTCGGCGAATGCCTTAACTCTGATACCAGTAAAATCCCGTTGTGTGTCAATCCACTTGCCCATAAGGGTAACCTCAAGACGGTACACTTCTCCCCCTTTCCGTCCGATAAACTCGATCAACTCGAGTTCCCGTAAAGCCTTCAGGTCTCGATCCAATTCTGCTTCGGTGATTCGATTGCAGACCGATTGGATCAAGAACGGCTGCCTAGCCGTAAGGTGAATAATCCTCTTGATCGCTTCATCGCTGTAACGCAAACGCCCCTTGAAGGGTTCGACCACCAGGTGACGGGCATCCGCTTCGTCCAAAGCGCTTACCCCAATACGACTTCCGAGCACGTATAACGCCGACCAGTATTCGTGACGGAGCCGTTGCATCCGCCGTGAGCCCGTGATTATGACGGAAAAACCGGGTTCGTTCTGGATCAGATAACGAATGTTTTCCGGGATCCGCGGCGAAGTAATTCCATGGTCGATTCCTTCCTGCAGTTTATCGAACTCATCGATCATCAGGACCATCGACAACCCCCTTTCCCTGAGGATTCCAGGCGCCTCTGAGGCCGGATTTGACATCGCCAGCCCGATTTGGCACACCTTTTCACATGAGAGCTCTTCTTCAGGCCGGTTCTAGTGAGCGTTTGCCCGCACCCCCTGAAAAGCGATTTCTTATCGACAACTGTTGGATGCCCGGTTTGCAGATCCGCTACGAGCACACGTTCATCCATCAGGTCGCCGATTTCCTCGCGGGCATGGCCAAAGGACAATCCGTCGGCCCTACCTTCCGCGACGCACAGCTCACACAGATCGTCTGTGATGCCGTTCTCGACTCCGCAAAACCGGCCAATGGGTCCACATCCCCGCCTGATCCGTGGCGACGGTTTGCAACCGCCAAGTCCCCAATCAGTTAAAAAGACGGGCAAGGCGGATACAATCCGCCGCCACGATGCCCAACCCACACGAAAACCCACGACCACACAGACCATGAGATTCGGCATCAACACTTGGGCATGGAACGTGCCCGTCGATGGCGGCAACATCGGCGAATTTCTCGATTGGGCCGCCGATCTCCGCATTCCCGGAGACAAGCCGGTCATTGAGGTCTTCGCTTCACCCGATCCTGCGAATCTACCAACCGCCGCCGCCATCCGCACCGCCGCCGCTGATCGCGGCTACGGCGTAGTTTCTTGTGGGTTCAACCCATACATGGCCGGACCGGATCAACCAAACCCGCACCTCATCAGCCCGGATGCAGATGAACGCAAGGCCGCCATCGCGCGCGCCTGCGGATTCGTCACTTTCGCCGCCGCAGCGAGGACAAATGGTGACCCAGGTATCCTCAGCGGACCCTGGCACACCCGCCACACCCACTTCACTGGTTCAGGCATCACCGCGCAGGAACGCGCGTGGCTCGTCGAAGGCCTCGGCCAAATCGCGAAGCACGCGGACGATCTCGGCGTGCTCGCCGGATTCGAAATCCTCAACCGCTTCGAATCCTACGTTCTCAACACCGTCGATCAGGCGCTGGACGTTATCGCGGAAGTCGGCCACCCGAATCTCGGTTTCAACTGGGACACCAGCCACGCCCACATCGATGAAGACGAAGATGTCGTTCCCAATCTAACAAAAGCCTCCCTCAGCGGCCGCCTCTTTCACGTCCACCTCAGCGAAAACCATCGCCGCGCATATGGAACCGGTAAGATCGGCCCACGCACCCGCGAGATCCTCCAAGTCCTCCGCGACACCCACTACAAACTCGGCGTCGTTCCCGAGCTCTTCTGCGAAGCCCTCGACGGTGCCATTCACAAATGGAACCGCACCGAAGGCGATATCCACACCGCCGCCAGAAACTCCTTTGCCTTCCTGGCCAAGTGTTAGGAATTTGCTTTTGGAGGTTGGCTCGTTAAACCGCCGTTGTGGGGCCTGCGAAGCGGTGCCCTGCTTGGCACCGCCCCAAACGGCACAATCCCACCCCTTGGCCATTCAATTGGCATGGTTGGTCGATCCGTTGGGGTCTTGAATTAATAATTAACGGCATTCTCGTTTTGCTTGTTCGTGTTCTGCCTTCTTCTTGATCAGGGACCGTTCTACCTTTTCGCCTCGCTCCTAAATACTCCAAACGCAACGGACAGGCCATAAACCCAGCCCGCATCCAGATCGGCGAAGGTAGACTTTAACTGCCGAGCCCGATGACGACTCCTTCAAGCACCGTGACACAGACATTCCTGTCTGTCCTCCCAACACCCCCGACGCAAAAACCTCGCAGACAGGAATGTCTGTGTAACGGGTTTCGATCACCGTCATCGGTGGAACCAAACGACCTCACGCCTGCTGGACTCTTGACAAGTTGGAGTCGTCAGCAGCCCTCATGCAAAAAGGCGGGCGGCAACCCGTTGTGAGGCGGGTTTTGTCAAGAGCGGGGACCCAACGCCCTTCGCTCCCTCCCGCCGGTCCGGTCGTTCAAAATTCAATCAGACGACTTGACAGAATACAATTGGACGCTACTATACCATCCAATTGGACGCGGCATGAATAGACAATCGGACGCACCTAAAATACTTCCCCGAAGCCTGAAACCGGCCCTTGAGGAGGCGCTCACCGACACGCCCGCAGTTTGTCTGATCGGCCCGCGTCAGTGCGGGAAGTCCACACTGGCAAGCACATGCGATTCCAAGCGGGCGTATGTGAACCTCGATGATCGCAACTACCTCAAGCTCGCTCTCGAAGACCCCCAGGGATTCCTCGACGAACTTCCCGAGTACGTCACCATTGACGAAATCCAACGGGCTCCGGAACTCACGCTGGCGATCAAGCGAAGCATTGACGCCAACCGCAAACCCGGGCGTTTTCTCCTCACCGGTTCGGCCAATCTACGCCAACTTCCTCGCCTGGCGGACTCACTCGCGGGTCGCATGGAGTGTCTCTACCTCCACCCCTTGACGGAGTCGGAGAAAATGGGCGCCCCCGGTCGGTTCCTGAATCAGTGGATGAGCAACGCCATGGAAACCACCCTCTCGGCCAGCAGAGATCCGGCTCCTTCCACGCTTCCGGGCAGACTGGTAGCCGGCGGATATCCGGAGGCTTTTCATCGCTCTCCAAAACGTGCCCGCAACTGGCAACGCCAATACCTTCAGTCGATCATTGAGCGTGATATCGACGACATCGCGGAGGTGAAGGATGGCCGGGAGTTGGCCCGCATGCTCGAATACCTCGCCCGCCAACCCGCTCAGTTGCTTAATGTCTCGGCGATCGCCAACGCCCTCGGACATACCCGGCCCACCGTGGACCGTTATTTGAGTATCCTGGAAAAACTCTTTCTGATCCGCCGTCTCCCCGCCTGGCACAGCAATCGCAGCAAACGGCTCGTCAAAACCCCCAAGGTCCACCTCTACGACAGTGGATTGGCCGCAACACTTTCCGATCTCACTGCGGAACAGTGGAATGAGGAACGGCCCCGTTTCGGGCATTTGCTCGAATCTTTCGTCGTACAGCAGATCATCGCCATGGCGGGATGGAGCGACTTGGAAGCCCGCTTCTGGCATTATCGTGACAAGGACCAGATTGAAGTGGACCTGGTCATCGAGGCGCGGAATCGAATCTGGGGTGTTGAAGTGAAAGCCGCGGCAAGCACAAATTCCAAGGACGGGAAGGGTCTTAGCCGGTTGGCCGAAATCGCGGGCAATCGATTCCAGGGAGGCATCGTTTTTTACGATGGCCATGCCGTGATTCCGATTGATAAATCAATCAATCTTTCCGCAGTTCCCCTCTCGAAACTTTGGGAATTATAGCCATGCCGAATCTTATTACAGACGACGAGATCGAGCAGGCGATGCTCGAGCGCCTGCAACACCGTTATGGCTATGATGTCCTGAATTGCCAAACCGCCTGAATCGACGATGACCATCTTCGAATTGGTTCCTGAAGCCTGTTTCATCGACCTTGAGGTTGATGCCGAGGGGAGCATTGCCGTTGCCGGAATTTTCAGCCGCCGCGTTCAAAAGGAATTTCGTGGCCGGGCGGTGGAAGGAAACCTGACCGACCTGAACCGGGATCTTCCGGACGGGGCCGTGATCTGCGGGCACAACCTGTTGGACCACGATCTGCCCATCCTGTCCGAGCGCTTTCCGGGCCTGCAAAGGATTCAGGCGGCGCCGGCGCTGGATTCGCTCTTTCTTTCACCCCTGGCTTTTCCGAAAAAACCGTATCACGCGCTGGTTAAGAACAAGACACTGAAAAGCCAGGCAAACCGGCCCCTCAGTGATTGCGAGGCTTCGGCCACCGTCTTGAGCGATGTGATCGACATTTTCGCCAGGATGGCCGAAGAGACTCCCGGGAAACTGTCGTTGATCGCTTCATGCCTCGTTCAAGGCGGACTCCCCCTTCAGGGAGGAAAGGGCGTGGAATTCCTGTTATCCCATTTCCGCCTATCACCCCTTCGGTTTAATTCCGAGGAAACCTTCTTCACCCTCTCGGAGTTGTGCGGCGAGACCGTATGTCCCGCGCATTTGCGCGAGGTATGGGAAGCCGCCAGAGAGGATGACGCCCTGCGGGTTTCTCTGGCCTATGTGGTGGCATGGCTTCCGGTCGCCGGGTCCGATTCCATTCTGCCCGCCTGGGTGTCCAGGCGATTCCCGGCGGTGTCGGAGTGCGTCCATAAGCTGCGACGAAGCGCCTGCTCCGACAGCGACTGCCCTTACTGCGTCAAGACCCACAATCCAACCGCTCAACTCCAGAGGTGGTTTGGCTTCGAGCGTTACCGTCCCGAACCGTGCCTTCCCGATAACCCCGGTCAAAGCCTGCAGGAAGCGCTGGTGCGGGCGGGAATGAATGGGGAATCCCTCCTGGGCATACTCCCCACCGGAGGGGGGAAATCCCTTTGCTTTCAACTTCCGGCATTGTATCGCTACAGCACGACCGGGGCGCTGACCATCGTTATCAGTCCGCTTCAGGCACTCATGAAGGATCAGGTGGAAAACCTGGTTACCCGGGCCGGGATCTACTCCACCGCCGCACTTTACGGATTGCTGACATTGGCGGAGCGCAGGGTGCTTCTCGAAAATATTGCCCTGGGGTCCATCGGACTGCTCTACGTCTCTCCCGAGCAGTTGCGAAACAGCTCCTTTCGGAGAGCCATTGCCAATCGCCACGTCGAATGTTGGGTCTATGATGAAGCTCACTGTCTCTCAAAGTGGGGACACGACTTTCGACCGGACTACCTCTATGTCGGCCGCTTTATCCGTGAGTTGGCCGACGAGCAAGGCGCTCCCGTTCCGAGCATTTGCTGTGTCACCGCGACGGCGAAAAAGGATGTGCAGGAGGAGATCTGCAAACATATCAAGGATACGCTCGATCTCGATTTGACGATTTTTGATGGCGGAGCGGAAAGATCGAACCTCAGCTACCAGGTGGAGGAAGCCAAGGAGATGGCCAAGGAGGATCGCATCCATGAAATCCTCTCCGACCGAATCGGATTTCCTGACGGGGACGGAACCGCCGTGATTTTCTGCGCCACGCACCGGAGTACGCAAAGTGTCGCCGAAGATCTTCAGCGCCGGGGTTGGGCGGCCGAAGCTTTTCATGCCGGGCTCGATATCGAAACCAAGAAGAAGGTCTTTGAAAACTTCATGGAAGACCGAACCCGCGTTATCGCCGCAACGAACGCCTTTGGCATGGGTGTTGACAAGCCCGACATCCGGGTCGTCATCCACGCAGAAACTCCGGGATCGTTGGAGAACTATCTTCAGGAAGCGGGGCGCGCCGGGCGTGATGGTCAACAGGCCGAGTGCATCATTCTGTTCGATCAAAAGGACCTGGAGAAACAGTTCCGTCTGAGCGGTTATTCCCGCCTTCGGATCGATGACATCCAGGACATCTGGCGAGCGATCTACAGGGCGGATCGACAAAAAACGGGTGAGGTGGTCCTGACCGCACAGGAGATCCATCGCAATACCTCCAATCCCAAAGACGACGAAGCTTTCAGCACAACCAAGATCAATACCGCGGTCGCCGTACTGGAACGCCAGGGATTTCTCGAACGGAATGAGAACCGCCCCATCGTCTTCCAAGGCAGGCTCCTGGTTCGTGACGAAGAGGAGGGGATCAAACGCATCGAGGCACTGGGGCTTCCCGCCTCAAAGGAAGCCCTGTGGAAAGCCTACCTTCGAATCTTCATCAATCTCGAAGGCAGCGACGCGTTTGGGCTGGATGTCTTTGCCGAGGATCCGTTGACGGACGAAGCCGTACGCCAATACGAAGCCGGGACACGAAGACATATCCGACCGTATCGGTTCGTCGTCAATGTGCTCAATGAGATGGCATCCCCCGCTGCCGGGCTACTCAGAAAGGGCATCCTTTTCAGCGCCTGGATAAAGGCCGGACAACGAGCCAATGCTTCGGCGGACCTCCGAAGGTTGGCGGAAGCGGAGGAGGCGTTTCTCAATCTGCTTCGCGAACATGAGCCAAATGCCGAAGGCTGGGTCCCCGCCCACCTGGCCTCCATCAATCAAACCCTCTCCAAACAGAAATTCAACTGCACCACGGACATGCTCGTCCGTTTCCTTCGTCAATGGGAACAGGATCCGCGGGAACTGCACAACCGTCCGCCAAACCTCGAAATCCGCCAAAGAAGTCAGGGAATTTTTCATATTCGGCTCCTGCGAACCTGGCAGGAAGTCGCCAATGCGATGCGGTCACGTCACCAGCACCTGGCGGTGCTGATCAAACTGCTGCTTCGGAAGGCGAAAGGAGCGGAGTCGGACGTCCTGGTCGATTTCTCCGAGCATGATGTCCTGGAAGCGTTCAATGATGACCTGAGCCTTCGCGCCGATCCCCTCCAGAATCCGGGCAACGCCCTCCTCTCCCTTTTGACCTTTGCCCACCATGCCAAACTCCTCGATCTGAAAAACGGAAAGGCGCTCATCACCAGCGCCATGACGCTTCGCCTGAACCCGGCTAAAACAAACCGAAAGCGGATCGCGGGTTTCACGAAGGGAGATTTCGCCCCGTTAAGTGTCTTCTACGAGGAGCGCATCCTGCAGATCCACGTCATGGCCGAGTACGCCCGAACGGCGACCCGTAAAATCGCCGCCCACGTCGCCATGATCGCCGATTACTTTCGTTTGGCGAAGGCGGAATTCGCAAAACGTTATCTGCGGGAGGATCAGGAACTGTATCGGAGGGCCACCAGTATCGAGTCGTTTCGCGCGATTGTGGACGACCTCGGGAATCCCGAACAGCAGGCGATTGTCGCCGCGACCGAAAACGGCAACCGGATTGTTTTGGCGGGACCCGGTTCCGGAAAGACGAGGGTCATCACCCATCGCTGCGCCTACCTGCTGCGCGTCCTCCGCCTGCGACCCGAGAATATTCTCGTCCTTTGTTTCAATCGAAATGCCTGCCTGGAACTACGTCGCCGAATCTATAAGTTGGCCGAAGACGATGCCCACGGCGTCATCATTTCCACCTACCACAGCCTGGCACTCAGGTTGTTGGGACGAAGCCTAGCCGATGTCGCACAGACTCATGGCGACGACGCCATCGATTTCAAGGAACTGCTTCGCGAAGCCACCCGATGGTTGCGGGGAGAGACGAGCGTAATCGGCGCCGATCCGGACAACCTTAGAGAGGCGCTCCTGGGCGACATCCGTCATATCCTGATTGATGAATACCAGGACATCGATGAGGACGAGTACGCGTTTATTCGCGCCCTCGCAGGAGCGGACCTGCAACAGGATCGAAAACGCCCCACCCTTATGGCGGTGGGCGACGACGATCAGTCGATCTACGGCTTCAAGGGAGCCAATGTGACGTTCATTCGGCGTTTCTGTCAGGACTATGAGGCCAAAGAGCATCAACTGTTGGAAAACTACCGTTCCTCCGCTCATATCATTGCGGCGAGCAACCAACTGATTGCCACGAATCGTGACCGGATGAAAGCCGATCGACCGATCCGCATCGACGGACACCGAAAACGCGAGCCCGCCGGAGGACGTTGGGAAGCTCAGGATCCGGTTATTCGCGGCCGCGTTCACCGCCTTCAAGTCGAAAGTGCCGTCCACCAGAGCCTGGCTGTGCTGCACGAAATCAAACGCCTCCGGGAACGAGATCCGGAGGTCGACTGGAAAGAATTCGCTATTCTGGCTCGCCGCAAAAATGAACTCATGCCGATCCTGGCATTATTGGAAGAATCCGGTCTCCCCTTCCACTTTGATGCCGCCGGTGATGAATTTCCGCCCCTCTACCGAATCCGCCAAAATGCACGATGGTTTCGCTACCTCGAGGAGCATGCCGATGAAGAATGGAACGCGTCCGTTCTCCGTGCCCGGTTAATCGAAGAGCTGGGCGACCCGAACGACACCTGGACCCGCTTTCTCGATGAAATTGCTCGTGAATTCACTGGAGCACATGGGAACCAGGTGTTGCCGGTACCGGAAATTCGCGCGTTCTTTTTCGACGCGCTGGCTGAACGTCGCCGCCAACGCACGCCCGGCCCGGGAATACGTCTGCTCACCGTACATCGCGCCAAAGGACTGGAGTTCACTCACGTTTTCCTCGTTGACGGAGCGTGGGCCGACAACAGAAGGACCGCCGGGTGTCGTGAAACCGAGGAGGACCGGCGGGTGTATTACGTCGGCATGACAAGAGCGTGTGAAACGCTCACGATTTTCGAACGAACCGATCTTCGCAGTCGATTCCCAAAAGAAATTGAAACCACAGGTGTCGTGATCCGAATAGCTCCGGACCTTGTGCCAAAACCCGGCGATTCCTGGATGCATAAGCACTTCGACTTGCTCACCCCGGATCATCTCTACTTGAGCTTTGCCGGACGCAAACCGTCAGGGGACCCCATACATCGTCATCTGGCCAATCTATCGGACGGCGACATCCTGATACTCGATCCGATCGATCAACAAATCGTGATCCGTGATCCCAAAAAGAATATCATCGCCAAACTATCCAATCGGGGAACGGAGAAATGGCTCCCAAAGATCAAGCAGATCCATACTGTCCGAATCCTTGCCATAATCGAAAGAAAGAAAACCGACGGAGACCCGGCCTACAACGCCCAGAATCGTACCGAACGCTGGGAAATCCCGCTCTGCGAGATTATCCTCGACGAACCAGCCTCGACAAATCCTGGAGAATGATCGGCTCAATCTTCCTTCTCGGTCTGCCGTCTGCGGAAACCGAAACAGGACGATGTCACCTTCGCGAATCATTTGGGGCGCTCACGAACGTCCCCTTCACCGTAGAGGTCCGGCTCCTCCTCCATTCCGCGCATCGCATTCGAGAGGGAAAACTGCTTAAACGCATTGTCAGCCGCCTGTGAACGTTCCCGTTTTATTCTCAAAAACTCCACAAATCAAGCACTTCCGACTGATCTTCCGGATCCAATCGGCTCAACACCGAGGTGATTTTTCAAGAGTACTCATAGTGCCAGTTTACCATCAAGCCTTCGCCTGGCAAGCGCAGGATTTTCCGGCGCTTTGCTCAAAGCTCCCGCTGAAGCGTGGAGCTACGCTTTATAGAATCGTTCCACGGGTAGGTGCGGTTGCTTCTTGCGACGGAGCGGCGGAACCGCTTACATTGCCTGACAGCAAACTATGACCCGCCCGCACCACAAACCGCATGAACACTTGTCGGACCTCTACAAATCCGACAGCGAAAAGACCGACTACCTGAATCAGCTTTTCAATGTATCCAGTCACCAATACGACCGCATCCTGAAGTACGGTTTTTTCGGAACCGGAGGGGCCTACCGGCGGCGAACGATCGAGAATGCGGG
This sequence comes from Opitutales bacterium, assembly GCA_007130045.1. Lineage (GTDB taxonomy): Bacteria > Verrucomicrobiota > Verrucomicrobiia > Opitutales > T3Sed10-336 > PXDC01. Next base: position 404 of record SLTG01000037.1, on the reverse strand, counting down.
CTTGCGCCCGGACATGCGGGTGCTCGACGTCGCCTGTGGAACCGGCGGCGTCCTGTGGGAAGCCGCGAGGACCGTCCCGCCCGACCAGTTGACCGGCGTCGATCCGAGCCACGGCATGCTGGAGGCGTCCCGGGCCAAACTGCCCGGCGTCACCTTTCTGGAAGGGTCCGCGGAGGCCATCCCCGTGCCGGATAACTCGCATGACCTTCTCGTCATGGGCTACGCCCTGCGGCACGTCCGGACCTTCGAGGAAGCCTTCGAGGAATTTTACCGGGTCCTGAAACCGGGGGGCAAGGTCCTGATCCTGGAACTCTCGCGCCCCAAATCCAGAGTGGGTTGCCTGTTCCTCAAACTCTATCTTAAATATTACATCCCGTTCCTGGCGTTGCTGCTGTGCCGCAATC
>SLTG01000115.1 GCA_007130045.1 Opitutales bacterium | reverse complement strand
TTATGAACAAAAAATCCAGGAAGGGTTTTACATTGGTTGAAATCATGATCGTCGTGGTCATCATCGGGCTCCTGGCCGCGATGGCGATCCCGGCTTTCCAGAAGGTGCGCGAAAACTCGATTAAGAGCCGGATGGACAACGACGCGCGTCAGTTGGCTTCGGCCGCCCAGCAGTACTTCCTCGAGAATAATGCGTCGAGCGTGGCTCATGAGTATGACCAAGCGGATGGTTCATTGAGTAATGAACTGACGCCGTATTTGAACCAGATCAGCAAGGGCTATTCGGCGATCAATCCAGCCAATTTGACTACGGAAGCGGGATTCAATATCGCCCATGCCCTCTTGAATAACAACACTGCTCGCAATTACAACTCGGAAGGTCAGAGTACAGACTAACGCGCCGGTTGGTCTTCGGACCACAAGAATGTAGATCAGCTTAATGCTGCAGAGAGCCGCATCCCGGATCGGGATGCGGCCTTTTTGTTTCGGAAGTTTTCTCCAGGGAATCCCGCTGCGTGTGCGGCAAGAGACTTGTTGGTTATCGACTCCCACTCCGGCGGAGTCGGGACCAAAAAGGGAGCGCCGCGCCCCGATTCGCTTCCCGATTAGCTCGTTTCCCTTCGGCGGGATATTCGAATTTTAGCCGACGAATCCAATGCGCCGAAATCCCTGCAGCGCAGGATTCTTCGGCTGAAGCACGAAGCTCCCACAAGAGAAATCGTGATCCTTTTGCGCAGGATCTCACGGATCTCGGACTCATGCCTGGTCGGGCGCAACACCGGAGGACGATGGCGTCGGCCTTTCGGTAACTAAAGAGTGGATACGGAATCCGCTTTTCACGGAGCGACCAGTGGAAACGATCCTGAAGGCCCGTTGTTGACGACGGAGCACCAAGTGTAGGCCTGTCCGTCACGACAGCGTCTGCCCAACGCAGCCCTCGCGGATCGGGTATCGAAACCGTATGAAAAAACCAGAGACCGGAAACCGGGAAGAACGAACAGGGACTCCGGCGTTTGTAAAAAAACCGTAAAGAACAATTTTACAAATCATTGACAATTAATAAGTTGAACAATGATTTTTCAGGTTATACGGTATTTACATACTTCACCGGGTGGTGGGGTTGATTATCATAATAACACGATAGCAGGACAAATAAGATATGAACACTAAATCAAAAAAGGGTTTTACCCTGGTTGAAATCATGATCGTCGTGGTCATCATCGGGCTCCTTGCCGCGATGGCGATCCCGGCCTTCCAGAAGGTTCGCGAGAATTCGATCAAGAGCCGGATGGACAACGACGCGCGCCAGATTGCTTCTGCGGCGCAGCAGTACTTCCTGGAGGCCAATTCGGAGTCCGTGGGTGTCACCTATGTCGAAGGGACGGGAGCGATCACCGGAGACCTTCAGGCGTATGTTTCCACGATCGGTCGGGGTTACGACCCGTTTCCAACGGAACTGGACGTGGATACCGATTTCATCATAGGCCATCCATTGGTGGACGGTGACAGAACCTACAATCCGGAAGGTCAGAATCAGGATTAACCTGAGCTGGCAGTAAACTTACCAATAGCACCATACAAAAACTTGAAGGCCGTATCCTGGGGGGGATGCGGCCTTCGTCTTTTGTGGGCTGCGGTCTGTTCTATGGGCTGCGTCCTGTGCTTTGTGCTTGGTTCTTCGTGATCCGTGGTTCGCGGTCTATCCCGAATCCGGCGGAGCCGGCACAAAAAGGGGAGCGTCGCGCCCCGATTCGCTTCCATTTCCATTCGGCGGGACTGTAAGCATTTTCCTTCGGCGGGATCTTCGACTTCAGCGGGTGAATTTTTTGCGCCGACGTCCATACGCCGCCGATTCTTAGGCCGAAGCACGAAGCTCCCAAAGCCGGAACGCATCAGGAGCGCCGCGCTTCAGCGGGCGAACGCAATGCGCCGGAGTCCCTGCAGCACAGACTTTTTGTCATAATGCGGCAAGCTCCGGAAATGGAAACCTGCATCTTTTTGCGCACGATATCGCCGGTAACGGACTCATCCGGACGGACCGCTAAGAATCGTAATCATAACGAAGCCGGGCCGGCAGGAGTGCATCTGCTTTGAACCGGTAAACCATCCGACGCCTTAACAGGCACGGAATAGTGCACAGGGCGGGAGCCGTGAAAACGATACCGGCAAAGAGAATTTCGGAAGTAAAAGTGAAACTTTCCTCATAACTCATAATTCCTCTCTCTCCGGCATTGTCACTCCGCGCCCGATCGAGTTGGAATACAGTCATGGCAACGGATTTTTTTCTCGAACCGGAACCGGATGACGGCGGGCGGATCGTTTCGATCACGGAGTTTACCCGCCGGATCAAGGCCGTGCTCGAAGCCGAGGTGCCGCCGTGCTGGGTGCGCGGGGAGATCTCCAACTTCCGACGCCAGAGCAGCGGGCATTGTTACTTCTCGCTGAAGGACGAAAACAGCCAACTGCCTTGCGTGCTTTTTCGCGGAAACGCCGTGCGGGTGGAGGTCGACTTGCGCGACGGGATGCAGGTCATCGCTTTTGGGGAGGTGTCCGTTTACGAACCGCGCGGCGCCTACCAGATGATCGTGCGCCAGGTAATGGAGGACGGGGTCGGAAGGTTGCAGCAGGAGTTCGAGAGGTTGAAGAAAAAGCTGGCCGCGGAGGGACTGTTCGATCCCGAGCGCAAGAAGCCGGTCCCGAAAATGCCCGCGACGGTCGGGTTCGTTACGTCGCCGACGGGGGCCGCCGCGCAGGATTTTATCCGGATACTGAAACGCCGGGGATGGTGGGGAAGGGTGATCCTTTTGCCCGTGCGGGTGCAGGGGAGGGAGGCCGCGCCGGAAATGATCTCCATGCTGGAGTACGCGGCGAGGCTCCCGGGACTCGATGTATTGGTCATCGGAAGGGGGGGAGGGAGCCTGGAAGACCTCTGGGCGTTCAACGAGGAGGCACTCGTACGGGCGGTGGCCGCGTGTCCGCTCCCGGTGATCTGCGCGGTGGGCCATGAGATCGACTTTACCCTCTGTGATTTCGCGGCCGATCTTCGTGCGGAAACGCCGTCCGCGGCGGCGGAGGTGATTTCGAGTGGTTTCATCGAATGCCGGGACCGTCTTTCGGCGGCGGCCGAGCGGGCGGTTCAAGTGGTGGCACAAAGGCTGCGGGATGAAGGACGCGGACTCGAGATCCTGCGGAGGCGTCTCGGGGCGCTTTCTCCGCATCACAGGATCGAGCAGGGTTTTCTGCGCCTCGACGATCTTTCCAACCGTATTCACTCAGGGGTGAAGTCGGATCTCCGGGAAAAGAAAAGCGAAATGGCCGGTTTGGCGTCGCGTCTCGCCCAGGCGTCCCCGCAAAACCGCCTGCAAATGGCGCGGCAAAAATGGGAAGCGTTGCGCGCGAGGTACGAATGGCTGGCGGATGCCGAAATGCGGTCCCGTCGCGAACGCCTGGTCAATCTCGAAAAACGTCTCAAGAGCCTCGGACCGGACTCCGTTCTCAAGCGCGGATTTGTCCTGGTTCGCGACGCCGAAGGAAACCCCCTTTCCCGCCGGAAAGGAATTCCGGCAGGGGCGAACCTGGTCAACCGCTTCGCCGACGGAGATCTCTACGTGAAGGCGGAAGAATCAACGTAGCGAATCTTCCGCCGAAGATTCGACCCCGACACAGGCCTCTCAGGTCGTTAGCAGAAGCGAGTCCAGCTTCGAGCGGTATTCGGAGTTCTGAAGGGCGGCGACGACATCGTCGAGCCGCCCTTCCATAACATCAGGAAGGCTGTGGAGTGTCAGGCCGATGCGGTGATCGGTGAGGCGGCTCTGAGGAAAGTTGTAGGTGCGGATGCGTTCGCTGCGGTCGCCCGTGCCGACCTGGCTCTTGCGGTCGGCGGCGTATTTCGCTCGCTCCTCGTCCTCACGTGCCTGAAGCAGCCGGGAGCGCAAAACGGTCATCGCTTTTGCCCGGTTCTTGTGTTGGGAGCGCTCATCGGCGCAGTGGACGATCATGCCGGTGGGCTTGTAGAGAATCTGGACCGCCGAATCTGTGGTGTTGACATGCTGGCCGCCCGCCCCGCTCGCGCGGCTTGTAGTGATGTCAAGGTCTTCGGGATTGATCTCTATATCCACCTCTTCGGCTTCGGGAAGAACGGCGACCGTAACGGTCGAAGTGTGAATGCGCCCGTTCGCTTCCGTCTCGGGAACCCGCTGGACCCGGTGGACGCCGCTTTCGAACTTCAGCGTCTTGTAAACGTCCTCGCCGGAAATATGGCAGACGACTTCTTTGAGCCCGCCGCATTCGCTCTCGCTCATACTGAGCGTTTCCACCCTCCATCCCTTGATCTCGGCAAAGCGGCAGTACATCCGGTACAGGTCGCCCGCAAAGAGACTGGCTTCGTCCCCCCCGGCCCCGGCGCGAATCTCGAGGATTGTGTTCCGGGAGTCCGTCTCTTCGGGGGGAATCATTGCGAAAAGGATGTTCTCCCTTAGACCTTCGGCTTCAGCTTCGAGTTCGGGCAACTCGGCCGTGGCAAGCTCTCTCAACTCGTCGTCCGTTGCCGGATCTTTGATCAGCGCACGATTCTCGTCGATCTGCCGGCTGCATTTCTCAAAGCGTCCGTAAAGCTCCAGCAGTTCCCCCAGTTTCTGGTGTTCACGGGAAAGGGCGGCGGCGCGACGCTGGTCATTGAAAAAGTCGGGCGACGCCATGCGCGCGTCGATCTCCTCGTACTTTCGTCGGTACGGTTGAATCGGTGGAAGTCCATCCATTGCAGGTAAAGAATTGTGAAACAGGTTCTGTTGGCGAATCCCAATGCGTGAATCGCCGGAAGCAATAAACAATAACACGGTCCTGCAAAAGGGTAAAGCGGTGGTTTGGAACAAGACGTCCCATCCCGGAAGCTGTCGCTGCAAGAGGATAGTCTTATCCCCCAGACGACTCTTCTTCGTCATTCGACCTGCGTGACACCGTAACGTATCAAGCAGGTGGAAGCAGCGTGGCCGTACCGTATCAGTGAGTGAAAGATTCGTGATCGAGTAAAAATAGCCAGGTTATATTTACCTTGTCATTCGGCGCTGGGGCATCACAGGGGGGGTAGCATGCCAAGCATTCGGGGTTCCGTGTTCCCCTGCGATCTCATCTCACCGGCAGACCGCCTTTGTGAAGGGCGGGTCCGGTGCTCCAGGAATTGGGCGCCAACTCCTCCCGCCCTTGCAGATGTTTACCTGCCAAGGACCCAAGGGTTGCCGGGGCGGCCTGTCTCAGCTTGAGCCGAAGGCCCGGGACGTTCAGAACTGTGGGGCCAACCGGGAAGCCGAAAGCTCGCCACACTCTCCGGTTCCTGCCTTCCGATCCGAACCAAGGTGCGCCGACTGGCATTTCCCGCAACTTGCCCGGCGTAGCTCAACGAGCTAAGCGGAAACTCTGGTAAGACGATGCCGCAAGCACGGCCGATTCTCGGGCACCCCGCACCCTCTCATCCGAACACGTCCTTGCGCAAGTCTCTCGCCGTGCAAAGCCCGTCCCATTCCACTCCGCGCATCGCACGCGCCCCGCTCACCCGATTCGGGCCAAACCGCTCC
>SLTG01000107.1 GCA_007130045.1 Opitutales bacterium | reverse complement strand
GATTGACTTGAGACGATCACAGTGAGAACTTGTCAAACTTTATTGCAGGGTGGAGCAGTCTGGTAGCTCGTCAGGCTCATAACCTGAAGGTCGCCGGTTCAAATCCGGCCCCTGCACCCCGTAAGAAGATCCTCTAAATCAATGTTTTAGGGGATTTTTTATATCCTCATTCAACGAACCGACCAAGGCTACGCGCTTGTAATCCAACTCATAATCCCGCGGCCGCGGGATCGCCGGTTCATATCCGAATCCTGCACCCCAATATAAGCTTTTCGAAGTCAATGGTTTCGGGGATCTTTCCTCCGCTCGGTTTCCGCCGCCGGATACGCCCCTCCGCTCTCGAAGGTCAGCCGTTCCCGGGACACACCCTTGACTTTCCGGGTCCGTAGATGCATTCTTCGCCAGAACCGCTTCATGCCACGCTATCGTCGCGGAATGAAGCTTAATAGTCCAACCATCATTAAAGGTAGAACAGAAATGTATAATAATTCGGGCAAAACAACTATCAGAAGCCATTGCATATTCTTATTAGCCCCGGTTTGGCTTCTGATGATTTCGACATCCTTTGGATCTGATCCTGATTTTGAGAAAAACAGAATCAAGCCATATGATGAGAATAACAGTTATTGGCAATATCAAGGAAAGCCGGTCTACTTATTAGGTGGCAACAAGGTTGTTAACCCGTTTCAGATGGAACGACATCAGCTGATAAACTACCTCGACGAACTGGAATCATCCGGGGGAAATTATTTTCGCAATATAATGTCCGATCGTGAACCGGGAAATATCAGGGCGTTTAAGAGATTGGATAACGGCAAGTATGATTTGACCCAATGGAATGAAGACTACTGGGATGGACTAAGAAACATGCTAAAGTGGTCGTCTGAACGTGATATGATTGTGAATTTAACGTTTTGGGACAGATTCGATCATTATGATCAGGTAGGCCATAGAGATGAAACAAGAGAAGTCTTGTGGAAAAACAGCCCATGGAACCCGGTCAACAATGTAAACTATACTATCGAAGAATCGGGGCTTGAATCAGCGTATGTTGGTCATCCGATTACAGGTATCAATCCCTTTCACCAGACACCCCCAATGATGGAGGACCTCCCTGTGGTGCTTCATTTTCAAGAGAGATTTGTTGAGAAGATATTGGATGTGAGTATGGAATACGGCAATGTGATCTACAACATGGGGAATGAACATCAGCTTGACCTAAAAGACTGGGACATGTATTGGGGTCAATTTGTTCGTGCTTATGCATCGACGAAAGGACATAAAATAGAAACCACTGCAATGTTCGACCATGTCATACAAAGGGATGGCAACTGGGTTCCTGTTGAAGGCTTTCCGCCTGTCATAGAAAGAAATGATCTCTACACTTTTATTGAAGGCTCCAAACTTGGTTCACAGTGGACAGATCCTGGTGAAACTCAATACGATGCGGCTATTGACCTTATAAGAAATACCGCCGAAGTTGAAAGGCGACCTGTAAACGCAGTCAAAGTGAGAACACAGAATATCACTTATAACGCTCAGGAAAGATTGTGGAGACTGCTTATGGCAGGATTTGCGGCATTGAGTCACCACCGGGCCTATCTTGAGGGTACAACTCGCGATGGCTGGCCAATTGGGGGGCTTGCAATGACTGAGTTGGCAAAAACCAACATACAGTCCATGCGGATTTTCACGGACCTTATTACCCCTTGGGAATCTGCGCCCCGACAGGATTTGCTATCAGACAGAGATAAGGATGAAGCCTATCTTATGGCAAAGGAAGGTTATATGTATGGCCTGTATTTCCCGAAAGGTACCGGATCGGCAGGACTTGATTTACGCAATTCTGAAAAACCCTTTAAAATACAATGGATTGATATAGGGAAGGGTCAGGTTGTATTGGAATCAGAAATCCGTGGTGGCGATGTCATATCCATAGAAACTCCCCATCAGGCTGAATATGGATGGGCCGGTGCTATTACGGTTTTAAATGAATGATTTAACATAACCCAACCCGGTGGAACCGTTAGCAAAAGCTGGTTTTGAATTGGGATGTTCCCGGTGTTTTCCGAGTTCCCTGTACGCACCGGGTTGGGAAGGTTTTACTTCGCGAAACCGAGGGTTTTTTTGAATAGGGCTTCAATCGTCGGGACATAACTCCGCCATTATTTCGTCAAGAGCGGTTGAGCAACTCCGATCACACAATCTTTGCTCGAGCAAATCAGTAAGCTGCTTTGAAGCAGTGAAATAAAGCCACAAACTAAATTTCCACATTCTTATTCGTTAAGCGGAAATCCCGCGCGTTTTGCGCAAGATCTCACAGGAATTCTTTATAAATAAAAATCAAGCATATATGCAAGAAAACAGGCCACTGGGCATTTAACAGCCCGGTAGCTTTTTATTCAGGATGACACTTGTAACAGGGTGCAACAGTGGTCAAAATGCAATTATCTTGTACATGCAGGATGACAACCCGAAAATTCAGTTCGCAGTGGATGAGCTGAAAAGAGTGCTTGATGAAAACGGGTTTTATATAGAATTCGGTGAACGTGATGAATCCGATCTGATTATTGCCATTGACCCGGATGCAGCAGTGCTGAAATCAGAGGGGTTTGTTATTGAAAGAATCGGCAAACAAATTACAGTGACCGGCTTTGATGCGGCGGGCGCGATGTATGGCGGACTGGAACTGGCCGAACAGATTATGCTTTTCGGGATGGATGGCGTTATGAAAACAAGCCAGAATCCTTATACTAAATTGCGTGGAACAAAATTTAATATCCCTCTTGATGTAAGAACTCCCAGTTATTCCGATGCTAGTGACGCTGCGCAGAAAAACATGCCCGAGATGTGGAATTTTGATTTCTGGACCGAATACATTGACAACCTTGCCCGATACAGGTATAATTTCATATCTTTGTGGAACCTGCACCCCTTCCCTTCAATGGTGAAGGTTCCTCACTATCCTGATGTGGCATTGGATGATGTTTTGCGATCAACAGGGGTATGGGACGAATATTATCACCCATGGGCAATCGAATTTGATAAACCTGAAATTTTGGCTCAAACCGAGGTATTGCAGGAAATATCCATCGAAGAAAAAATCGAATTCTGGCAAAAGGTAATGGCGTATGCCAATGATCGCAACATTCGGTTTTATATTGTAACCTGGAATATCCTTGTCAATGGCACCGAAGGCAAATATGGCATCACCGACCAAATCGACAACCCGGTAACCCGCGATTATTTCCGTGAAAGCGTGAAGCAGATGTTTGTTACCTATCCCCTTTTGGCGGGAATTGGGATCACTACCGGCGAGAACATGCATGGGATTCCAATCATGGACCGGGAAGAATGGATTTTCGACACTTACGGGCAGGGCATGCTGGATGCCGCGAGAGATATGCCTGACAGGAACTTTTTGTTTATTCATCGGCGGCATCAAACAGGGGCAAAGGAAATCGCGAATAGATTTCAACCTCTGAACGAAGTAGATAATATTGATTTCGTTTTCAGTTTTAAATACGCCCAGGCACATGTTATGAGCGTTACGAAACAGCCCCATGTTGATGATTTCGTGAAAGACATAGAGGGTATGAAAACCATGTGGACCATGCGCAACGACGATAACTATTTTTTTCGCTGGGGCGCCCCCGATTTTGTGCGTGAGTTTATTGATAATGTTCCTTACGAATCAACCCTAGGTTTTTATTATGGCTCCGACAACTATATATGGGGCAGAGAATTTTTATCGAAACAAGCCGAGGACCCTCGTCAAATAGAAATCGTAAAACATTGGTACCACTGGATGATGTGGGGCAGGTTCGGATATAACCCGGAACTTTCCAATGAACGGTTGATCGCTATGCTGCAATATCGCTATCCGGAAGTGGATGCTGAAACTCTCTTCAAGGTGTGGCAGACTGCATCCATGATTTATCCCACTACTACTGCATTTCACTGGGGGCGCATCGACGTGTTTTGGTTCATTGAAGGGTGTAGAGGCCGACCGGGGCCTGCAGGCAATGAAACGGGATTTCATGATGTCAATACGTTTATCAATTATCCGGTTCATGCCTACTCCGGCTGCATGACCATTCCCGAATATGTGGAAATGGTTGTTTCCGGTGAAAGTTCATCTCTTTCAGGTCCGTTCGATGTTACAAGCCAACTAAATGCTCGGGCCGATACGGTATTTGAGTTGTTGAAAACAATGAAAGCCGGTAAAAACCGCGAGCTGAAGGTCACCTTGCATGATATTGAAACAATGGCCCATCTTGGAAAATATTATGCCCACAAAATTGCGGGTTCAACCTATGTTGCGCTTTACCGGGAAACCAAAGACAAAGAGTATCAGACTACAGCAGTTGAGGAACTTTCTTTGGCACTTGCCTGCTGGGAGGCTTTCACCTATTCCGCTCTTAAGCAAAACAAGAATCCACTATGGACCAATCGTGTAGGGAATGTCGATTGGGTGAAAACAACAGGGTATGTGAGACAAGATATCGAAATTTCCAGAAAGGATTAAACACTTATCGGCTGGACGCATACCGCGATCCAGATTTGTGTCCTCACGGATTTATTACTGGTACCCTGGAAGCCTTTGATTCGGAGGTTCCGCTTTTATACTGCATCCGAGTCCACGATGTACCAAGCGGAATGGGTAGGCGGGCTAATCTGACGCTTACGATGCGCATCGCCGAGGCACTACTACAGCACCCAAGGATCGCGATATGCACGCGACAACAGGCGAGTGGCCTCTTGATTGTCTGGGAATTCCTCGTTGATGGGATCGAAATCCAATGCGCGATTCAGGCGCACGCTGATGTTGGCGCAGTGGCAGGCGAGCATGGAGTGGTGCGCGTTCTCGGCCATTGATCGCGGTTGACGGCGGGTCTTCACACTGTTCAGGAATTCCCGAACGTGCCCTTCAGGAGAATGGCCTCCGGGAAAACGACGTTCGGCCGCAAGAGAAGCCGGATACGTTTCCATCTGGCCGGAATCACCCGTTTCCACCCAACCCTCCGTGCCTTCGATTCGCACGGGGCACGTACCGAAACGCAGCCCTTTGGTGATGACCAGCCTGGTGCCGTTGGCGTACCTCGCCTCGACGTCGCCCATCTCATTGATGGGTTCATAACGGACCGGCGCGGTGTCGTCGGCGCCAATCGCCCATTGGCATATATCCACGGTGTGCGATCCCCATTCCGCGATCGAACCTCCGGAAAAATCTCCGTGTGTGCGCCAACCCGCCCGTTCGGTATATCTCTTGTTGAACGGCCGCCAAGCCGCGGCGCCCAGCCATAAATCCCAGGCCAGCTCTTCATACGCCGGCTCGGGTTCCGGCTCGTATACTTCAAAATGCAAACCGGAATCCGCCCAAGCCTTCTCCGCGTACATGGTTTCAATTTGGCCCAGCCTGCCGGAGCGGGCCAATTCCACGGCGAACACGAAGTTGCTAACGTTCCTGCGCTGTGTCCCGCACTGGTAAATCCGTCCGAAGCGATTGACGGTTTCGGTGACGGCACGACCCTCGGCGGCGGTCACGCTCATAGGTTTTTCGCAGAAAATATCCTTGCCCGCCCGCGCCGCCAACAAAGAACACAACGCGTGATTGTTGTCGCCCGTAGCGACAACCACCGCATCGATGTCGGGGCGGGCAAGCATTTCCCGCATGTCGATATAGACAGCGCAGTCCTGGTTTCCATAGTGGCTGTCCACCCGCTCCTTTGCTCGGAGCCGACGATCCTTGAAGACATCGCACACCGCTACGACCTGCACGTCAGCGTGTTGCATGAATGAGTTCAGTAGAAAATTTCCCCGGCCCCTGATGCCGATGACGCCCACCGCGACGCGCTCGCTGGGAACCGGACGCGCGGACGCGTGCGTGATGACCATCGGCACCGCGCCGATGGCGCCGGTTGCGAATGCCGCCCGCCGTATAAATTCCCGCCTGCTCAGTATCGATTTTGTTGTCATATAATTCCTCTCCGGTTTCAAAATTTGACCAGAACATAATGGAGACGTAAGGCCGCGAACCGGTCACTCCTCCGACAATCTTTTCAACTTGATTTCCTTGAAACGAATTGTCATGGGATTTCCCGTGTGCAGTTGAAAAGCGATGATGCCCCTGTCCCGGGCCGACGGGGTGTCATCGATGACTTCATGCATGAGATGCCCGTTGATATACGTGGTCAGACGGTTGCCCAAAGCGATTACCTGGTATTCATTCCAATCGTGAACGTGAATGTGCTCTCCCAAAGCCCTTTCTTCTGCGAATCGCCGTGTGTCGGTTCTCCCGTCCCCTGCCAGATGCACTCGCTGGCCGCGACGAGCCAGAATGCCCCGTCCACCTTCTTCGTAACAGATACCGGTTATCCAGTCAGTGGTCGCGATGTCGGGTTGATAACCACGCACGCGGTATTCTTCAAATTCCTCGGAGCGGACTTGCACACCGGAATTCGCCCACGGAGTGTCTATGCGATAACTGAATTTCAGCTGGAAATCCGATTCGACCTCGTCGCGTATCAGGAATGAATTATGCGCCAGAGGATTATCTTCGTCGGTCTGCCCGACGATATGACCATCCTCCGCCCACCACAACGCCAGGTCGCCTCGCCATCCGTCCAGACTTTCACCATCGAAGATCGGCTTGAACCTTGCTACATCCGGTAATTCGTCGTCCACGCCGGCCAATATCGTTTCCGGATCCCTATCCAGCGTGTCCGCGATCCGGCGGACCGCGATCAACGCTTCTTCGCGCACGTCCTCGTCATCCAGATACGATTGCAGCAGTCGCAAAGCCGCCGGATGCGCGACCTCTGCCAGACCGGAGAAGATAAATACGAGATCTCCGGAGCTTCGGTCGCCCGTGGTCAGCGCCGCGTAACGCGAAAGCGTTTCGGAGCTTGACGGGTCCATATCCCGCAATAGTCGCACGGCCCCGCGCAGTGCCACAGTCCGGTGCCTGGGTTCGGGAGCGTTACGGGAGAGATCCACCAACACTTCGAGAGCGTACGCATCGGGCCAGTCCGCCAACGCGCGCACCGCTCCGTTGTGTATCCGCTCATCTTCGTGATAAAGATAACGGGCCGCGGCATCAAAGGCCGTTTGTCCGCCCAATCCCCTCAGCACACCCAACAATGAGACCTTCGCTTCCGCGTCGGAAGCGCTATCCAATGCCTCGACGATCCGTTCAACCGCCACCGTTCTTTCTTCTGCGGAAAGCTGCACATCCTCGCCCTCCAAACCTGTTGCGCTGCGCGCCTCATCATTGATCCTGTAATCCACCCGCAATTTCTTCCCGATTCCGGGCGCCGGATCTCCAGCGATCTGATTGGAAGCCGGAATACGGTTACGCCCTTCCCTGGCCATTTGCGCAACCTCGCTTGTAGCATCTACTGTTGGACCGTCGGGCAAGTCTCCATACACCGCCCGAATTATTGTAGGATTCGAGATTTCCGCCATCCGGCGGCTCAATGAAACGACCGCATTGATCGCCTCGTTGCGCCCGGTATCGCCCTCCAGCTCCGTCAGCAGCTTCAGCATCGAGGGTAAATGTTCGGGTCGAGCCAAGTGGTTCAGGGCACGGAACGCCGCTACCCGCATCGGTTCGTGTTCGACTTGAGCCATAATGGCGTCCACGGCTTCAACCGCGTCTCGTTGCGCCAGCACGGTAATAATATGCGGACGCGCGGACATCGACGCCACCTCGATGTAAGCAACCAGTTTCGAGTTCATGTCGGGCTCCTCGATTCTGCGCAGAGATTCGATAGCTCCCCGCAGCTCCGACCTGTCATCCGTCTCGTCCAGGAGGCGTCCAAGCGGCTCGATAGAGGAAGCGTCACCAAGCACGTTGACCGCTCCTATCGCGGCCATGCGCACATCTCCAGCGCTATCCAGCAGAGCCTCGTTGACCACAGGCAAGGTCACGGGATCCCCCCATTCCGCGAAGATGTCCAGAAGAACCACCTTTATTTCGGAGGCAAAGTCTTCAAAATCGCCCACCAGCCGTTGGACCAATTCGCCGCCGTCCAGCTCAGACAAAACACCGATTGCCTCCCTCCGAAATAGCCGGTCCTCGCCAAGAATCGCCCGATATGCCAGATCCGGCGCCGCCGAAGGTTGCGCGGCAAGAGCGCCCCGGAACGCACCGGCACGAACATGAGCGGGGCGGTCTGCTTCCATAAGTGATTCGTAGGCGGGTAAGGCTGTGTCCCCACGTCCATCTCTCACCAGCATTTCGGCCGCGTGGAGAATGGCTTTGTACAATTCCAGTTTGCGCCCGCGGTCGACCGTCCCGTCCAGGCGCGCGCGCAGGGATGCCAACGCGGCCGGAGTGCCAATACGGCCCAGCGCAGCCGCAGCACCGGCCGAAATTGCATCGTCATCGTGAGCCAGTAATGCGATCAATGGATCGACGGCGGGGGTTGTCCGGCGGGCGCCCAGTGACCCCATGACTCCCAATCGAGCGCTTCCGGAAGTGGTCGTCAGCGCGTCCAGCAGCGCGCGGTCCACAGCCTCATGGGGCAGCTTTTCCAGCACATTGCGAGCTGCATGCGAGAGTTCGAAATCACCCAGCAAAGCCGCCAACGGCTCGATACAACGCTCGGTTCCGATAACCTCCAGAATGCGGAACGCGCGATAGCGATCGGCGAAGGGAATGTCATCCACCGTCGTAGCAAGCTCAATGCACTCCTCCTCCAAAGCCGCACGAGCCTCGGGATCGTCCGCGGTCCGCGTCACAGCGCGGTCGATTTCATCCCGGATATCGTTCGCCGTTGTTATGGAAGCACCCAGAATCCAAACGCCCAATAAGGATAAGCAAACCGCTCTCGTTATTTTATTAATTTCCGTTCTTACGTTCATTGCGAGAGTTCGGTATTCGAATCCAGCGTCGCCGGAAAACCTAAGGCTTGGTCCTCGAGGCTCATCCTGTGTCAACGCAAATTTCAGACCATCTGGTATGATTGAAATCAATAATGGTTCCAATTGTCAACAAATTGCACACCATTCGATATATCCAGTAGCCGTGCTTGACGAGTCTTTCCCGCAGTTTCCGCTGCGGCTTATCGCATTCGGCCGGGATAATCGTGTGATCGTCGGCAGGAGCATCCATTACGGGATTTAGCACTATATGCATTCAAATAACTACAAGAACCTTGAAGGTTTTAGCGGGCGAGAGCCCACGCCATCCGAAAAGCGACTTCCTGCCATTAGACAAGCAGTTGCACTGTCACGGGGATGGGTGGGTAACGGTTGTGCCGCCACCAACCCATGGGCACTTTGAGGTTCCTGAAAGCTCCTTTATCTCGAGCATGGCGAAACCGCGAGGTGGCAGCGAAGCTAAATCTCAAATCTTACACCGGAGATAAGTAATTAGCATGTTCAAATAAACTGAAAATTCGACTTGTATGTGGATGCCTTATCAGGAATAATTTCTCTGTATTCCGAAAACCGCACTTACCACAATCAACTTTATGATTTTCCTGTTTTTTAATGAGATAATGACGCTGCCGTTCAGTCAGGATATCGGATCAGAATTAATGCCATTTTAGTAAAATTGATTTTAATCATTTTTAGATAATTATTAATTCATTCAACAAAGTGTTGAAATATGCACAAACCAACAAATACAATAATCTTGATAATAGCAATGGCCTCTGCTGCCTTGTTATCAGCTTGTAAAACTAAACAGAATAATCCCGATGAATCATCGATTGCCGGGTTATCATCAATGCTGGAATTAAGGAATCGCATTGCTGAAGAGGAGGAAAGTGCCCTGGCGGAATACCACCGATTGATTGACAGAGCAGATCGAGCCCTTTCAGAGGGCCCGTATTCCGTGATGAACAAAAAGGGGGTGGCGGCAAGTGGCGATAAACATGATTATTTGAGCCTGGCTCCGTATTGGTGGCCTGACCCAGATAGCCCTGACGGGCTACCGTGGATTCGAAAAGACGGACAAGTGAATCCGGAAACCCGTGGTGATTATACCGATTTTTTGGAAATGAGAGAATGTTTTCGTGCGATAAGTGATTTGTCGAGAGCTTATTTCTATTCAGGCGACAAAATATATGCAGAAAAGGCCGTTCAACTGCTTGAAAACTGGTTTATCAATCCTGAAACGAGAATGAATCCAAACCACGATTTTGCGCAAGCAATTCCCGGTTTATCGAATGGTCGGCCTGCCGGAACTATTGAAATGGGCGGAATAGGAGGATCGATGATTACCTCGGTCAGGCTCTTGAAAAAAGGGGGTGCCTTACCCTATGAATCGGAAATAGGCTTTAAAACATGGTTAACTGATTATCTCTTGTGGTATCAGACCAGTGAAGTCGGTCTAAGAGCTATAAATGATTTACATAATAACATTGGAACAATGTGTGATGTAAAACGTATCAATATTTTGATCTATTTGGAAAGAATAGATGAAGTAAAAGAAATATTGAATGACGCCCGCGAGAAGCGTATAGCAAAACACATTGAACCTGATGGGAAAATGCCGCGTGAACTGGCAAGAACAAAATCATTTACTTACTCAACAGGCAACCTTCGGTATTTAACCAGGCTGGCCTCTTTTGGAAAGAAGTATGACGTTGATCTTTGGAATTTCGAGTCGTCTGATGGGCGAAGTATAAAAAAAGCCTACGAATTCCTTATACCCTATATTGCTACAGATAAAGAATGGGAATACCAGCAAATAACAAGCCTCGGAGCAGCGAAAACGAGATTTGCAAACTTATTGCTGCACGCAGGGAAGGAATTCGATGAACCGGAGTATATTGAGATCGCTCAGAATCATCTGAACAGGAATTGAGATATTGACAAGAATCGGCAATCTGATCAGACAGTATTTCTATCACGGAAATCCCGATTAAACCAGCCGAAAACATAACTTGCCGATTATTAGCGAGTTACTTGATCGGATAGATAAGTTTTTTGAATTATGAAATCGATTTTATACATCATTGTTTTTGGATCTCTTCTCGGTTGCAATACTATCAAAAGTGATCAATACGGTTTGACGGTTACTGATTTTGATAGAATGCAGGCCCTGAAATCCGAAATTGAACAGCAAGAAAGCGGGGCGCTCAATTTTTTCAACCGGCTTATAAGGGACGCGGATAATGCCCTTACGCAAGGGCCGTTTTCGGTAACCAATAAAACCGGGGTGCCACCCAGCGGAAGCAAGCACGATTACATGACTCTGGCTCCCTTTTTCTGGCCGAACCCCGACACACCGGACGGCATGCCGTACATACGTAGAGATGGTCGAGTGAATCCCGAGACCAGGGACGATTATACTGATTTTAGAGAGAAGAATAGATTTTTTAGTGCCGTTGATGTGCTCGGAAAGGCATTTTTTTTTTCCGGAGAGGAAGAGTATGCGGATAAGGCGATATCTTTAATTCGGGCATGGTTTATAGATTCGGCTACTCTTATGAATCCTCACCTGAACTATGGCCAGGGTATTCCCGGTCATACCGAGGGACGCCCATTTGGTATAATCGAGTTTGGTGGTATTAGAAATGTTCTTTCTACTTTGGAGATTCTGAAATATAAAACCGCATTAGACGAAGATACAGAAGAAGGCGTACGACAGTGGTTATCTGAATACTCAAATTGGCTTCAGACAAGTGAGTTAGGCGTGTTGGAATCCACCAGAAGCAATAATCACGGTACGACCTACGATGTGCAGCTATACAATATTTTTTTGTACCTGGGAGAGATCGATCAGATACGGACCCTGATGGAAACCGTTTCAAAAGAGAGGATCGACAGCCAAATAGAACCCGACGGAAGCCAACCTCATGAATTACACCGTACCAGATCACATTCATATTCGATAACTAATTTAGCCGCTTTTACAAGACTTGCGGTGCTGGGTAAAAAAGTGAATGTCGATTTGTGGAATTACGAGTCGCCTGATGGAGGCAGTATAAAAAAGGCCTATGAGTTTATGATTCAGTACCTTGTTACCGACAAAGAATGGGAACATCAGCAAATTTCAAGTTTGGAAGCATCGAAAGTAAGGTTCGCCAATCTTTTAAGAAATACAGGGAAGGAATTCGATGAAGCGGAATATTTAGAGATAGCATTGGATTATCTGAACAAAGCAAATGCTCGTTAACACCATTTCATTTATTTTGGTGGCTTTAGTTTGCCGCCAGGAAGATTCCTTTCCCCGTTTTTTCAAAAACTTTGCAATTATTTCTTTGCAATCCAATTCCTCTAAATGATGTGAAAGGGCAAATCCCGTGTTGTCTTCAGCGAGCGCCAAATTTCCTGCTTGCCAACCGAAACGCCGACATAATAGCATCCATCTTTTCCAAGGCGATAAAGGCATTGCGCCGGGGTTCTTTGCCATCTTTTTTCTTGTTTGCGATGATTCAAGGCAGCCATGCGGAACCCATCTGTGGAATTTTCCCACGAATTCAGTCTTAAGTCGCTTAACTTTAACAATTTGGGTTGGTAGCTCAATGGTAGAGCAGTTGCCTTTTAAGCAATTGGTTCCGGGTTCGAGTCCCGGCCAACCCACCGGATTCCAGTGGAACGGCGGGCCGGTGAGCACATGGCTATGGGGAACGGCCTGTTACATCCGAGCCTTGGCGAAGGCGGAGGATCGGTGGTCTCGGCGAGAACCCCTGCGTGAGTCGCCTACGCACTTATTTCAGGATCGCCCGCCGGATCGCTATTCTGGTGCTGCGGTGAAACGACAGCCTTATCATGTAAGCGACCAGACCGGCGGGGCCGAAGAGCCAGCAGAGGAGGAGCTCGCCCGGAATCCAGAGGCGTCTCCGTGCTGCGTGCTGGTAGATCGTCATTCCAAGAAACAGGTCCACGGTCATGTAATGCGCCCAGATGACCAAAAAAACGATCGGATGATCGATGAACCTTCGCATTGCGCGGACCTCCAACCCGGCCAGGGGTGGCACCCCGGTGGTCGTCATAAGCACGTAAACCAGGTAAAGGTAGAAGCAGCTCAACAAGGCCGGTACAAAAAAGGGATGACAAATCCGTCGAACCCATTTCTTATCGGGAATGAGCATCATCAGTATCCAAAACGGCGCCACCGAGCCGTTCACCAACCAGAACGCGCGATTCAGTTGCTGATTGCCGAACAGTTCAACTACCCAGACTGGCATGAGAAAGAAGGTTGTGTTTGATTGGATTGATTTGTAACACTCGTGGTTTGACGCTTCAGTTATACGTGGGATCATTCCGTTGAAAATCAAAAAGGTTGGAAATGAAAGAGGACAAAACTCCATCGGCCAACGGTGCCGCGGCCTCGGTTCCGGAAAAGAAGCCCTGGCCCTTGTCGCGTGTCGTCCTTGCTATCGCCGTTTTTGTGGTCTGCTATACGCTGATCATGGTTTTCTTTCGCAAGGAGACGCCGATGTTCTATCCCTACGAAGAAGCACAGGCGGAAGTCCTCGGAAACCTGCTTCGCGCGGACGGATGGGAACCCCTTCCCGAAGCCTACGTAATCCGAGAATTCCGCGTGCCGCGTGAGGAGCTCGAATTGATCGATCTCACGCCGACAGCTTTTGATACCGAGGATACGATCGGCCTGGAAATCGGCGAACATTCAACCACCCCGCTCAACATGGAAAGTATAAAGGCGCCGGAGAGCATCTCGATCGGCGAGCCATATCAGGCTGAAATCCACTGGCGCGAGAAAGAGGAGCGAGCTTATCCCAACATTCTCAATTTTTATGTGCGCGGCGGCGAGATCCTGATTTTTCCTCCACACGGACGAATCAGACCGACAGAGCACTCCGAACCCCTCACGCGGTTTCTGATTCCCCCGGAACAATTCACAGTAGGAGAGCACACCCTCTACGTTTACACCGAAGAGGGGTTGCGGGGCTGGAACCTGATAGTAGAGGAATGAACGACGCCGTTCCAGAATCCGCCATCAATCCAACCGGCCTTCGCGGGATCCTGAAATACATCCCACTCTTTCAGGACAAGATATTCGTGATCGCCGCGGACGGACGAATCGTTGCCGACGAAAATTTCGGCAATCTCCTTCTCGACATCGCCGTACTCCGGAGTCTATCGATCAAAGTGGTTCTGGTTTACGGCATCGGACACCAGCTTTCGGAGCTTTCCGCCGCGCGCGGAATCCCGATCAGCGACAAACACGGTCACGGAAGCACCGACGAGAGCACCGTCCGGCTCGCGGTGGAAGCCTCGCATCAAACCGCGCACGACATTCTCGGCCGCTTGTTCCAGATCGACCTGAAATGCGCCGTTCCCAACGCAGTCCGCTCGAGGCCGGTTGGAGTCGTCTCCGGCAAAGACCATCTTTTAAGCGGCAAGGTCGACCGGATCGACCACCTAATGCTTCGCCAGCTCATCGATGCGAAAATCCTTCCGGTTATCGGACCTGTCGCCTTCGACAGAAATGGCACATGTTATCGCCTGAATTCCGATCACCTGGCCACGGAACTGACGGTCACCCTGAAAGCGGAGAAACTGATCTTTCTTTCTCCAATGCCGGGAATCGCGATCGGCGACGATCTCCAGCGGCAAATTCCTGTTGAAACCTTGCGCGAGACGGTCGAGAACAACCCCGCGAGCATCGAGGAAAACACCCGGAGCAAAGCCCTCCACGCGATCAAGGCGATCGAATCCGGGACCCCGCGCGTTCACCTGCTCAATGGACGCCTCCACGAAGGGCTTCTCAAGGAAATATTCTCCAACGAGGGGGTCGGCACGCTCGTGTACGGCAACGAGTACCTTCAGGTCCGCCGCGCGGGCCGCCACGACGTTCGCGCGATCTACAATCTGTCCCGCAATGCGGTCAAGAGGGAGGAACTGGTTCACCGGACGCTTCAGGGAATTGAAGGAAACATCGATGACTTTTTCGTTTTTGAAATTGATGAAAACCCGGTGGCGTGCGCGGCATTGCGGAAACATCGCGAAGAGGGTTGGGCGGAATTGAATTCGCTTTACGTCATGCCCTTCCATCAACGCGCCGGCATCGGCAAACGGATGGTGGAATTTGCCTGCCGCGAAGCCAAAGCGGACGGCATCAAAATCGTTTTCGCTCTTTCCACTCAGAGTTACCGGTTTTTCACGTCGGTCTGCAACTTCCGCGAAGGCAGTCGCGACACGCTGCCGGCTTCGCGTCTCGACAGCTACGACCAAAGCGAACGAAATTCGAAGGTCCTGTACAGGGAGCTGTAGGGTGGCGGCTGGACCACGTCACGCCATCGCGCCGGCCGGATCGCCGGGGGGATCGTCGACTTCCTTGCGTTTACGGGCGGCTGCGGCCTTTTCCCGATCCGCCTTGATTTTCTCCTCCTTGATCACCAGAGACGGCTTCTCGACGGGCGACTGAATTTCACCGTGTTCGATGATCTCGTGCACGTGTTTGCCGTCGATCGTTTCGTGCTCGATCAGGGCTTCAGCGACCCTGTCCAGCGCGTCGCGCTGCTGCTTCATGATATCCGTCGCCCGCTCGTACTGTTCGTCGATTATCCGGTGCAACTCTTCGTCGATCTTCCGCGCGGTCTCTTCGGAATAATTCTGCGTCCGATTGATCTCCTTGCCCAGGAAGACCGTATCCTGATTCTCTCCCAATGAAAGAGGGCCGAGAGTGCTCATCCCCCAATCACACACCATGTGCCGGGCGATCTTCGTGGCCTGTTTGATATCACCGCTGGCCCCGCTCGAAATATCGCCGAGAACCAGTTCCTCGGCTATCCGACCGCCAAGGATACTCGCGATCTGGTTCTCCAGGCGCTTTTTCGAGTAATTGTAGGTGTCTTTCTTCGGAAGAAACATCGTGCTGCCGAGGCTCTGCCCGCGCGGAATGATCGTGACTTTGTGCAGCGGAAGGCTGCCGTCATCCACCAGCGCCTGGATCAGAGCGTGCCCGGCCTCATGATACGCGATAAGTTTCTTGTCTTCGTCATCCATGATCCGGCGGCGTTCCCGGCCGTACTGGATTTTGTCCCGCGCCTCCTCGATGTGGCCAAGATTGACCTTTTTCTTGCCGTATCGGACCGCAATGAGGGCCGCCTCATTGAGGAGGTTCGCCAGGTCCGCGCCCGAAAGCCCCGGCGTGCTGCGCGCCACGACGTCGAGGTCGGTGCCATCTTCGAGTTTGATCTTCCTGGCGTGAACATCGAGGATCTGGCGGCGGCCGGCCAGGTCCGGAAGATCGATCATAATCTGGCGGTCGAACCGCCCGGGTCGCAGCAATGCACTATCCAGAACATCGGGCCGATTGGTCGCGGCGATAATAATGACGCCTTCATGCCCTTCGAATCCATCCATCTCGACCAGGAGCGAATTGAGCGTCTGCTCGCGCTCGTCATTCCCGCCCCCGACGCCGGCGCCGCGCTGCCGGCCGACCGCGTCGATCTCGTCGATGAAGATCAGGCAGGGAGCGTTCTTGCGTCCCTGCTCGAACATATCGCGAACACGGCTCGCTCCGACGCCGACGAACATTTCGACGAAGTCCGATCCGCTGATTGTGAAGAATGGAACATCGGCCTCCCCTGCAACGGCCTTGGCCAAAAGCGTTTTCCCGGTACCGGGAGGACCGACCATCAGAAATCCCTTCGGTATCCTGCCGCCGACGTTCTGGAACTTCTTCGGATCCTTGAGAAACTGCACCACTTCCTCAATCTCCTCTTTGGCTTCGTCACAACCGGCCACGTCCTTGAAATAAACCTTTTGACGATCGCGAGTGAGCATCTTGGCCTTGCTCTTGCCAAAACTCATCGCCCCTTTTCCAGCCATTCGGAGCTGACGAATAAATAGAAAATAGAGAAGCGCGATGATCAGGACGAACGGAAGAAGCGTGATCAGAATATCCGACATTACGGTCGAGGACGCCAGCTCGGTCACGGCATCAGCCCCAAGCGCGTCCCGCAGGATATCGAGGTTGCCTTCGGTCAGGCGACCGCTCGCCTTGAACGATTCTCCAACATCGGCACCGGTTTGACCAAGATTCGGCACAGGAGCGGCGAACTTGCCGGTAATATCCACAAAATCGTTCCCTCCCCGCTTGTTGACCTTGATCGTCAACTCGTCGATCAATCCTTCCTCGGCCAAATCGAGAACCTGCTTGACCTTCAGCGGCTTTTCATCGGTGGGAGCACCCGGGTTGAATATCCACAGGCTGGCAATAGCGGCGAAAATAGCAAACCAGATCAGCAGCACCTTTGGCTGATACCTGCTGTCATTCGGAGGGGGCTTCTTATCGCCCTGTTGGTCGTTTTCTGACATAGATAAATCGTTGACTGAAAAGTGTGCTTCCTGTCTAGGTTGCCTGTCCGCCGTCGTATGTCAAACGCACAACGTGATTGGTCGAAGCGCCGATTTTCAGGTCCTCGGCGGGCGGCAACCCCGGGCACCAAACAATTGTGTTGTCGTTTAAGCAGACAACGGGAAGCGTGCGGCGTTCCCCTCGATCAATCCGGCGATCTGTAAATAAATCCTGAAGTTTCCGGCTCCCGGGCGCTCCCATAGGAACATAACGATCACCGTCGTTCCATGTTCGGACCCGGAGATTCCGGCATTCCCGCACCTCTGCATCGAGGAACACCTGCCTTCCCGGATCCACTTCCCCGCTTATCACCGCCGTCCGCACTTTCGCCGCGATCTTTTCCGCCATGGCGATCAGAATCCGCCCCCCGGGCAGGTGAAGCTCGGCTCCCACCGGCAACGCCACCTCCCCCGTCCAACAGCTCCCACCCCTTTGCCTCCTCTCACAATAAAGCGTGCGTCCGTCGTAAATCAGAAAATCCTCGTCGCCGGCACTGCACCGGAACGGTTTCCCTTCCTCCGAGCGGTCGAGGAGCGCGCGAAATCCCCGTTCGGTGAAGCGCTCTCTCAAGGCATTTGCGCCCAGCCATCGATTAAGCGCCCGTCTGCGGATCGCAATCGGTTCCCGGCGCAGCGACCAAACAGGATACGGTTCTTCCTGCAACGTTTCCGGAAGCAATCGATCGACGACCGCTTCCAATGCCTCGTCATCCTCATCCAGGCGTTCGCGGGCAGCCGCCGCCCCGCGAAAAATATCGGTCGGCGCGACATTTTGCCAGGCCGGGAGGACAGTATTCCGGATACGGTTGCGGTAAAACGAATCTTCGAGATTGGAGGCGTCGTCGAGCCAGGGAATCGTCAATTCCCGCAATGCAGTCCGAATCGCTTCACCGCGAAGGTTCAGCAGCGGCCGCAGGTTGACCCGCCCGCCGGCAAGTCGCTGGACGGGGCGCGGCGCCGCAAGTCCGCGTCCGCTCCCGCGGGACAACCGCATGAGGAGGGTTTCGGCGATATCGTCGCACTGGTGACCAAAAAAGAGAACGCGGCATCCGTCCGTTTTCAGTGCCGCCTCGAAGAACGAGAACCGGGCGTCACGCGCTCCGGCTTCCGAAACCTCGCCCGGAGCGGGAGGATCCGACCATTCCCCGCTCCGAAGCGCTATTCCAAGGTGGTCCGCGATCTCCCCGACCAGCGCGGCGTCATCGCCGGCTTCCTTACGCAAACGGTGGTTGAAATGAAGGACGGTCATATTTTTCCGCCTCGTCGGAAAATGGGCATGGAGCAGTAAAACGAGACTTACCGAATCGGCCCCGGCCGAACAGGCGATCGCCCAGGGCTCGTTTTCGGTGTGATCACTTATCCACCCAAGAACCTTCGGATGAAACGCGTCCACGGGAAAACACTCGGCGACGCTACGGGACTTCTCCCGCCAATCTGTGCGCGGTGAATTCATGCAAATTCAACTTACACCGTCCGTTGCACAAAAGTAAACCGCCGACCTAACCGCCAACCGTGTCTTTTTCGAACCAGGGACGCAACACATCGGGAACGCGAACCGTGCCGTCCTCCCGGAGGTTGTTCTCCAGGATCGCCGCCAGGATCCGCGGCACCGCCAGCCCTGACCCGTTCAACGTATGCACCGGCTCGATATTTCCTTTTTCGTCGCGAAACCGGATTCCCGCCCGGCGCGCCTGAAAGCCTTCGAAGTTGCTGCAACTCGAGACTTCAAGCCAACGCCGCTGTCCGGCGGCCCACACCTCGATGTCGTATTTCTTGGACTGTGCGAAGCCGAGATCGCCCGTGCACATCAACAACACCCGGTATGGGAGGCCCAGCTTCCGAACCAGCTGTTCCGCATCGTCGCGCAGGCTTTCCAACTCATCGTAACCGCGGGCGGGATGCACCCACTTCACCAATTCCACCTTGTCGAACTGGTGAAGGCGGTTGAGACCCCGCACGTCCTTCCCGTAGCTCCCCGCCTCCCGCCGGAAACAAGGCGTGTAGGCGGCCATTTTGAGCGGAAGACTCGCCTCCGGCAGAATCTCGTCGCGGAAAAAATTGGTCACGGGGACTTCCGCGGTCGGGATGGCGTACAGCGAACCCTCCACCGTTTGGTACATCTGCCCCTCCTTGTCCGGCAACTGCCCCGTGGCCGTTGCGCTTTCCTCGTTGACGAACAGCGGCGGATGGATTTCCTCGTATCCCTTCGCGATCGCCTCCCGGAGGAAGAACTGGACGAGCGCCCGCACCATGCGCGCTCCTTCCCCGCGGTAGATCGGAAATCCCGCGCCGGTCACTTTGACCCCTCTCGGAAAATCGATCCGTTCCTCCAGCCAGGGGATTTCGTAATGAGGGCGCGCATACGGACAATCCTTGCGGTCTTCTCCCCACGTCGAAAAAACGTGATTGCCCGAGGGGTCCGGCGCCACAGGCACGCTTTCGTGCGGAAGGTTCGGCACCGTCAGAATCGCCGCATCCCAGACGGCTTCGGCGTCACGAAGGGCAACCTCTTTCTCCTTCACTTCGGAGGAGAGCCGTTTCATCTCCGCAACCTTCTCCCTGAATTCAGGCGAACCTTTTGCCAACGCCGCCATCTCGCCGTTCGCGGCCTTTTGCCGGGATCGCAACCGTTCCACCTCCCGCAAACCCGCCCGGCGAACCCGGTCCGCCTCCACAACGGCATCCAGGTCGCAATCCGAACCTTTGTCGCGAATGGCTGTGCGGACCCGTTGCGGATCGTCGCGAAGGACTTTTGGATCGATCATGTAAAGGATATAGAAACCGGTTCGCGACCGGGGCAACAGGAAAGTGGAGGGGATCGCTCGGATCCCGGCTTCCCTACCCCAAAGGTCCCTCTTCCTGCATCCGGCGGATCAGTTCGGCGCGCTCGAACTTGCACGTATATTGAAACAGGTCCCTTCTCCGGTCCTGGTACGGGGTAACCGTTCCTTGGCTCCGCGCCTCGTACAGATCGTCGATGTCCACATCGCAGACCAGAATCGTCTCCTCGTTGTAATCGGCCTCCGAAGCGATCGCATCCCGCGCAAACGCGAAATCCGAAGGCGTGAGAACCGCCGACTGCGCGTACTGCACGTCCATGTTGGTGACGTCCGGAAGATTTCCAACGTTGCCCGCCAAAGCGACGTAAACCTGATTTTCGATCGCCCTTGCCTGAGCGCAATATCGCACACGCAGGTACCCCTGGCGGTTGTCCGTGCAAAACGGGACGAAGATAAGCTCCGCTCCCTCGTCCGCCAGGTACCTCGCCGCTTCGGGGAACTGTATATCATAACAGATCAACACTCCGATCTTCGCTTTCGGCGTATTGAACACCTGCAGCGTTTTCCCTCCGTGAATCTTCCACCATTTGCGCTCGTTCGGGGTGATGTGAAGCTTGGGCTGACACAGCACGTTGCCGTCGGGCAGGCACACAAAACAGGTATTGAGCAACTGACCTCCCTCCTCCACCGGATGGCTTCCTGATATAAGCGTCGTGCCATAGCGTGTCGCCAGACTTTGCATCAATTCCCTGTACTGGGGAGTGAGCTTGGCCAATTGCCGCATCCCCTCCTGCGGCGTCAGCGTGCCGGTCTGTGAAAGCAACTGTACGGTCAACAACTCGGGCAACAGGATAAAATCACTCTTGTAGTCCGCCGCAATATCGACGAAATACGTCACTTGACGGGCGAAATCATCGAACGATTCAAGCTTGCGCATCTGGTATTGCACGCAGGCCACGCGGACCTTGCGACGCCCTTTCGGCATCGCGCTGTAATCGGGATTAAGCCATTCGAGGAGGGTTCCGAAATTCCGGCTCCGAGGATCGCGGACGTAATTCGGCAAGAGGCCGCGCAATTCGAAGCCCTCTTTCAGTTGGAAACTCAGGACAGGATCGTAAACATCGCCTTCCGAGACACGTTCCGCGTATTCCTCCGGAGAATACCGGCCGGCGTGTTCATCGTATCCCCAGAGGCGTCCCCCGGCCAGAATTCGGCGCAGGTTAAAACGACGGCACAATTCCCGTCGCGCCTCGTACAGAGCGGTCGCCACCCCGCGTCTTCGGAAATCCGGGTGAACGTAAATATCGGCGGCATAAAGCGTGTCGCCTTTCGAATTGTGCGTCGTGAAATACCCGCTGTCCGTAACCCCGGCCCAGGTGTGCATCCGCAACGGCTCCGGCCCCATGTCAACGATCAGCGACGAAGCGCCGCCCACAACACGGCCATCGATCTCCGCCACCAATTGACCCTGCGGAAAAATGCGCAGGTGACTCAGCAGATGACTCCGTCCCCAGATTACATTCCCTTCCGAGCATTCCGGATAGGCCAGCGTGTTCAACTCGATGAGCGCCGGAATGTCATCGCGCGTAGCCTCGCGGACATTGATTCCCGTGTTCTGATCCGCCTGGTTCATTTCTTCAAGAAAGCAACAAACGCCCTGATACGACAACAATGAAACACCCAACCGTTCGAAGCCCCGCCGTAATAGTCAAGGGCCAAGGGCGCCTCATCGGTTTCACCCGGCCCAATGCGCAACGATTCATCAGGCACGGCGCATTCGCTTCAGCACTGACCGGGCGCGCCGAAACGCCATCCCCGGCGACTTCCGCGTCTCGGGCGCACCATAACGCAGCGTCTGAAGCTGAAGACGGACGGATCCAACCTCTTCAATGGACGCAGGCAATCGCTCGACACGCTCCCCACCCATCACGTCCAAACGGAGCAGGAGCTTCCCTGCCTGACGGCGGACCGGATCCAACCTGACGCCTTTCCGGTAAAAGGTGAGGTACGGAAATACTCTCCAACCCAGCCAGCGCATCAGGAAAACAAACAAGCCGAGTATAAGGATTCCCGCACCGAGATTGAGAAACCGGCTTCCGTCCCAGGGACCTCGCACCCAATTCTTCGCGGCAGCCCCCGCCTGTGAGAAGCCCTCCGCCGTACCCTCGAGAAGAATGGCGAAATTCTCCCTTATGGTGGACAGCAAATCCCTCTGACTGTCATCGTCAAAGCTGACGATCCGCCGGTACCAGAGCACCCTCAGGCTATCCAGGTAAGCGTTCCAACTGCTGTCCATCGAAATTCCGAAACGAGAATACATGTCGTCCGCCTCGTCCCATTCCGCTTCTCCGGAGTGCGGAGTCGGATCGGCACGAAACCAGTATCCGTCTCCATCGTATATCTCACACCACGCGTGAGCGTCGGAATATCGCACCATGAGGTAATTCTCGTAGCTGTTCCATGTTCCGCCCCGAAACCCGGTCGCAATCCGAGCCGGGTGGCCGGCCGCCCGGCTCAAGACCAGCAGCGCTCCGGCAAAATATTCGCAATGCCCGTCGCTTCCGGACCGCAGCCAACGGACAATCCTGTCACTCCTCTCACTCCAGTCAGTCCAGTTACCCCTGGCATCTCTGGGAACCCGGCTCGTCAGCGAATAGCCGTGATTCTCCGCAAGGTAGGCTTTGGCGCGCACGACAAACTCTTCCGCGCTCAAGGTTCTCCCCCCGGTTATCTCTTCAACAACTTCCTGAAGGTACTCGAGATCGAGCTCATTCATCGGAAGATCGAGTGTCAGCGCCCGGTACAGGTTTCCATTTCCGAACGATTCGGGAATCAGGGAAGAAAATCGTTCGTCCGTCGGCTCCCACTCCTCCAGCGTGATCAACCGGTCGGGAAACCGATCCATGAACGCCAGACCTGTCACTTCATAGAATAAAAACTGCGAGTTGACGTTTTGTTGTCCCATCACCCGAAACGCGGGGATACTGTAAAAGCGATTTCGGGATTTCGTTCGCAAAGAAGCGAAATCCCCCGGAAGAGGAAGCCATCGGGATACGCCGGGCTCCATGTAGAACAACCACTCCCCGTCGGTCGCCGCGGATGAGCCGTCATCGACCCAACTCAGGTCCGAGATCGTAAACCGATTATTGGAAAGCTGTTCCCTTGTAAAGGCCAACCCGTCGGACACCGAAAAACGCCCCCGCCTGTAACGATCGAGCACGAGCATTCTCCAATAGGGGTCCGCCGGAATCGCATCGCGTGAAGGGGGATCGATGCGAAGCGCGGTCCGCGTGTCATGGAGAATGTTCGTTATGTCCGACAGCCCGATATCCTCGCTGAATCCGGATATGCTTGATGTGTTGCGGATTCCCAGAAAACCCAAACGATTCTCAAGCCCCAGGCGGGGAATCAGCAGAAATATTCCGGCCGACAGCAACATGATCAGAACAAACAGAGCGGCGGTGAGGCCGAAAATCCGGATGTTGGCGGATTCCCACAACCTCCCCAGGTAATGCCGCCAGGAAAACCCTTCCCAAATCATGTCCGGCGTTTCATCCCGGTCGCTGTTGTCCAGGAGATTGATATTGAACATGAGGAACATGGAAATCGCCGCGAACACTCCGATCTGGAGTATGAACAGGACCGATACGACGTTCACCCCGACAATAATCACCAGGAAAAGGCAAAGCAGAATCAACTGGAGATCCTTCCGCCTGTTTCGGAAGGCCACCGCACAGTAACAGACCAGTAGAATGATCAGGCGAGTCAGCGCCTCCATCGCACCGTCAATCCCGGCGATCAGCACGAAATCCGCAAGAAACGCCAAAAAGATCAGCAGGGGAATCGCGGTCCACAGTTGGACCGGCATCCTGAGACGAACTTCGGGGACAATGGCCGCGACGAGCATCACAAGCAGCGCGAATACGTAGTAGCCGAGCACGGGAATGCTTAGATAAACCACAGGGAACAAGGAAATGAACGCCAGGAACAACCCCAGAAAGAAGTTGGTCTGGTGCAGTTCAATTCGATTAAGCCGTGGCAATCTTCTGTCCTGCGGCGCAAGCAATGACTCCGCTCCTGCCATATGGTTCAAATGTTACAATGTTACTCTCCAACGGTGTAGCCGGTATCTGGTCTGTCGGCGTCATCTCGATCATCGCCAATTGATCGAAGAAATAAGCTATGTCAACGTACCGTTTGATATGAATCACGGGCAGATCGTTGATCGCGGCGCCCAAAATCCGGTTCCATTGGTAGAAATCCTCGGCCAGCGTCATCGCGAACCGGCACATTCTCTCGAACTGTTCGGTATCCCGCCAGATCCTCTGTGATGTCTGGAGAAAGAAGAAATAGGTTGAAAGATTTTCGGCAGCGAACTGCCGGACCTGAAGCCGCTGCGCCTTCGCGCTCGCTTTCCAATGAATCAGTCGTTGCGAATCGCCCCGCCGGTAGTCCCTGAGGTTGATCAGGTCATCGCCCTGCCCGATGCGCCGCGACGAATCTCCGAGCAGGGAAAACTGCTCGGCCTGACCGGATGCTTGCATTTCGTATCCAATGCGCCGCGGCCAGACTACAACCTGATGCGAAACCGCCCGGCCAACGGATTTTCGGAGAAAACCGAAAGGATACTCCGAGATCCCCGAACTCAAGGTGATCGTCTCGACACCCCTTCCGGCAGGCTCGAAGATCCATTCCAAAACCGCCGAACTCCCCGGATCCAGTCGGTGCTCCAGGAACACCCGCCCCGGCTGCCGGCTTTTCCTCGCCGAAATCCTGAACCAGAGCGAATACGTCGGAATAATTTTCTTCCCGTTGCGGAGATCGATCAGGACCGCGCCCTTTTCACCCTCCCGGAATGGGGGCTCAGCCTGAATGCGCCAGCAAACCCGGCTGAAATTCACCCACGAGAGCGCTCCGCTCAGGAGCAGTCCGGAGAGGATTAGCGAAACCGAAATAAAGAGGATGTTGCTTCCGGTACTGTAGGCGGCAATACAGATCCCCACGGTGGTGACGATCAGCACGTAGCCGGTCGCGGTGGGAAGAAAACTCTGTCCGCGCGGGGGAATAATAAGCGCCAAAACACGGGCAATCAATCGCTGCCTGCCTGGCGCCGGCGCGCCCGGTCCCCGCCAAGCGGAGATGCTGCTGGTTCGATCGGCCATTTGCTTGCTCGTAATACTTACAATCCCTACCGGTGATCGACCCGAACTAGACCGGTATGGGAATCGAATTGATAATCGAATTGAGGATCGTCCGCGAAATCCTTCTCTCCTCCATTGGGTCGACCGTCTGGCGTCTCAGGTGCAAGCGGTGACACAATACCGGTTCAACCATCTCCTGCACGTCCTCCGGCAGAACAAAGTCCCGGCCGCAAAAGAGCGCTCTCGCCTGCGCGGCGACCTTCAACGACAAACAACCCCGGGTGCTGGCGCCCGCTTTGAACTCACTTTCCGTCCGCGTGGCCGTCACGATCTTGATTATGTACTCCAGCACGCTGTCCTCCACGTAAATATCCTGTACCGACGCCTGCAAATCGATGATTTGCTCGTGCGTCACCACCGTATCCATTTCGATGTCATCGTACCGCAATAAAGAATTTCTCAGGATCTCAAACTCCTCCTCCTCGCCCGGATACCCCATCTGGATTCTCATTAAGAAGCGGTCCAACTGGCTTTCAGGAAGAGGAAAAGTGCCCCCGTAATCGACAGGATTCTGGGTGGCGAACACCATGAACGGACTCCCGACCGGATGCGTGGCCCCGTCGACCGAAACCTTTCCCCGGTCCATCACCTCCAGGAGGCTCGACTGGGTTTTCGGCGTCGTCCGGTTGATTTCGTCAGCCAGGACGATATTCGCGAACACCGGCCCCTTTTTGAAGCTGAATGAGCGCGTCGCCTCCTCGTAAACCGAAACGCCGATCACATCGGCGGGAAGCAGGTCGCTGGTGAACTGAATTCGCGAAAACGACGCGTCGATCGATTTCGCCAGGCAGTAAGCCAGCGTGGTCTTTCCCAAACCCGGCAAATCCTCGATCAATAGGTGCCCGGACGCCAGCATGCAGACAATCACCCGGTCGATTACGTCATCCTTTCCCTTGATGTATCGGTTGATATTGGATCGCAGCCGCAAAAGGGTTTCTCTGGATTCGCCTACCGGCGTGGTTCGAATGGCATCGCTCATTTGTCCAAAAAGTATGGATTACACGGCCCGGAATTGCAAGCCAATGGAACGAGTCGGAGCCGTTCGGGATCCTTGCCGACCGGACTTCCCGTACATACGCCCCGGCGCAACCCCTGTTGGCGCCGCAACGCGGCGCCCCGGCGATCAAGTCCACGGCACGCTCAACCGTAGAGCTCCGCGATCACGCCAAGGAGCTGATCGACCTTGTTTTGATTCTCCCGCACCCGGCGCTCGAATAGCTCCACGGAAAGCGACTCGGCGGCCAGCCCGTTTGCGAAATTGTCCACCATCGCCACGGAATTCACGCCGATTCCCGTCTCCGCGCAAAGATCCGCCTCGCTTCCCAGAGTCATACCCACAACATCGCCCCAGCCTCGAATAATCCGGATTTCGGCCCGCGTTTCAAAGCGGGGGCCGGACGTTTGCACATAGACCTTGTCCCCCTCGATCGAGTGTGAACACGCCTTCGCGATCGCCGGAAGAAGGGTGTTGGATATTCCCGGCACCACCGGCCGAACCTCCCTGTCCCGGAACGTCGCCGGCCGAAACGATACGTAGTCGCTGCAGGACACCAGGGTTCCCGGCGGCAAATCAAGATCGAGCGAGCCCACTGAATTCAGCGAGATGATTTCCGCCACCCCCGCCTTTTCGAAAAAACGTATGTTCGCGCGAAAGTTGATTGCGTGTGGCGGCGTCCCGCCTTCGGGTCCATGCCGGTTCAGCGCGACGAGGCAGCCTTTCTTCCGGTAAGCCACCTCGCCGTAATCCGTCGTTTCGAGACAGGCGTCCCATGACGCGAACAACCTGGAACGGTTTACGCTCGTGCCGCCTATCAACCCGATTCTCATTGGCCGGTCCTAAAGGATGCGCTCGATAGTCCGGGCGATCGCCACATCGTTTTCGGTGACGACCCCGCCTTCCGAGTGGGTCGTAAATCTGAGTGTGACTTTATTGTAAATATTGCTCAATTCCGGATGATGATTCGCCTTTTGGCATTCAAAACCCACCCGCACGATAAACGCG
Organism: Opitutales bacterium; assembly: GCA_007130045.1. Taxonomy (GTDB): domain Bacteria; phylum Verrucomicrobiota; class Verrucomicrobiia; order Opitutales; family T3Sed10-336; genus PXDC01. Next base: position 20,376 of record SLTG01000107.1, on the reverse strand, counting down.
ACCGCACCGGAAAAGCCCTTGAGCTTGAAAGTCTTAACCAGAGCGTCCTCCTCGTGGCGCCATCCGGGCAGGTCTTTCAGCGCCGCCTCGATTTGCCCTTTTTCCAGCACCTTGGCCATTTCGTCCACCTTAGCACCCACAGTGGCACCCCGTCAACTGGATAGACACCGTGGACCGTGGCAGGCACCTGGACCGGATTCTTAGCAATTGACCCGGATAGATGCGTTCACTAAGAATCGCATTTTCAACCATGAGAATCACGTCAGCAGGCAATCAGCCCGAACACATCGCCATTATTATGGACGGAAACGGGCGATGGGCGCGGCGGAAGGGGCTTCCCCGGATTGAGGGCCACCGGCAGGGTATCGAATCGGCCCGGGCGGTCGTCCGCGCCGCCGGCGAAACCGAACTTCGCTACCTCACGCTTTTCGCGTTTTCCGTGGAAAACTGGCAGCGCCCAAAGGACGAAGTCGATGCCCTCATGGAGATGCTTTACCACTTCCTTCAAGAGGAACGCCATTACCTGATCGAGAAGAAACTTCGTCTCCGGTGCATCGGCCGAATCGACGAATTGCCGAAGCGCGTCTCCGATCAGGTCAAAGGCATTATGGAGGAGACCGCCTCCTTCACCGACCGAACTCTGGTCATCGCCCTGAATTACGGATCCCGCACCGAAGTGCTCGACGCGGTTCGGAGCTACTGCAGGGCCGTTGCCGACGGTAAGGAAAATCCCGAAAGCTGCACATGGGAGAGCTTCGCCCGCCACCTTTACACGGGGGACGGCATTCCCGATCCCGACTTGATCATTCGAACCTCGGGAGAAAGCCGTTTGAGCAATTTTCTGCTGCTTCAATCGGCGTATTCGGAGATCTATTTTTCATCCGTCCTTTGGCCCGAGTTCAGTCGCGAAGAGTTTCTTAGAGCAATCGATACCTTCAAGAAACGAGAGCGGCGATTCGGCAGGACGGGAGAACAGGTGCATACGAAGGTTCCGGAAACCGCCAATCAATTGTGATCCGCCGCACATTCAGCACCGTCATCCTCTGGACGGCACTCGGAGGAATCCTCTTTCTGTTCGGCGCGCACGCGGGCGTGTTGCTGATCCTGCTGCTCGCATTGTTCAGCCAGTACGAACTCTACAAGCTCCTTGATCGGGATGGCACGCCGACCCTGCGGATTCCCGGGCTGGCGGCCGGCGGGGCGCTTATTCTCGGACCCTACGTTCTCTCGATGTCAACGGACCGGATTGCCCCGCTCACCGCGGGCGCGTCCATCCTGGCGATCGGACTCGTCCTCGTCGCCCTTTGCGCGCTGGCGCGCCCCCAGCCCCGGCGCGTCCAGGCGCTTGCCACAACGGCGTTGGGGCTTTCCCTGGTGGCGTTTCCCCTTCATTTCTTTGTGCAGGTTCTTCTCATGGCGGCAACGCCGGAGAAGGGGCTCCTTCTCGCCCTCTGGGTCATCGTCGTCGTCAAGGTCGCGGATATCGGCGCCTACGTGTTCGGGTCACTGTTTGGAAAACACAAGCTCGCCCCCGAACTCAGCCCCGGAAAAACCTGGGAAGGCGTCGCCGGTGGCATGGCGTCCTCTATGCTCCTGGGCGCCGCGTTCGTCGCCCTCTTCAGCGAATCCCTTCCCGCCGCCCTGACACCGGTCACCGCCGCGGCCTTCATCCTTCCGATCGCCGCGGTTTCGGTTCCCTCCGACCTGCTTGAATCCGTTTTCAAACGGCACGCGGGGGTGAAGGATTCAGGGACGTCGATTCCCGGCATCGGCGGCGCCTACGACCTTTCGGACAGCTTGATCTTGAGCGCCCCGGTTGCTTATGTTCTGCTGATCCTCTTTATTTATTCGTGAGCCGTATGTCCGCGAAGAAAAGAGTCGTATTGCTGGGCGCCACCGGGTCGATCGGAGAAAACACCCTCAATGTGATCCGCCACGCTTCGGACGATCTCGAACTGATCGGCATCGCGGGAAACTCCCGGAGCGAAGAACTCGCCGGCATTGCACGGGAGTTCAACGTCCCGCACGCGGCTCTCGCGGACGAGTCCGCCTATCGCGAAAGCCGCAACGGGGGAATCTTTCCTCCGGGATGCCGCCTGGCCTGCGGAGAGGAAGGTCTCACCGAACTCGCCACATTGCCCGACGCGGACATCGTCCTGATCGCGACCTCCGGGACAGCCGCACTTCGCCCGGCCCTGGCCGCGATCAATGCCGGCCGCCAAATCGCCCTGGCCAACAAAGAGATCCTGGTCCTGGCCGGGAAATTCGTTACCGAGGCGGCCCGGCGCCATCACGTCCGCCTCCTTCCGGTCGACAGCGAACACAACGCCCTTTTCCAGTGTCTCGAAGGGCGTCAACCCGAAGAGGTCGAACGCCTCATTCTTACCGCCTCCGGAGGCGCTTTTATCGACTGGCCGCCGGAGGACCTGAACCGCGTGACCCCGCGGGATGCGCTCGCTCACCCGAACTGGTCGATGGGTCCGAAAATCACGGTGGACAGCGCCACCATGGCAAACAAGGGGCTCGAAATGATCGAAGCGTACTGGCTTTTCGACGTCGAACCCCGACAGATCGATGTCGTGCTCCACCGCCAAAGCATCATTCACTCGCTGGTCCAACTGATCGACGGCTCCATCCTCGCCCAGCTTTCTCCCCCGTCGATGACCTTTCCCATTCAATACGCCCTGATGTACCCGAAGCGCGTGCCGGGTATTCAGCGATCCCTGGATTTCACTCGAATCCAACGCCTCGACATCGAACCGGTCTCCGGAGAACGCTACCCCTGCCTCTCGCTCGCCCGCCAGGCGCTCGAAGCCGGAGGAATCGCCCCGGCGATTTTCAATACGGCCAACGAAATCGCCGTTAACGCCTTTCTGGCAAACTCCCTTGCGTTTCTCGAAATTCCCAAGGTTATTGACCGGGCACTGGAACGGCTTGAAAATTTCGAACCCCAAACTCTGGACGATGTCTTGTGTTTGGAGGAGGCCGTTCGCCGAACCGCCTCGGAACTGATTGAAAACAAAGCATGGAAGAAAACTTCATAACCCTTATCCTTTCGAGTTTCTGGTCGATATTTCTGATTATCGTCTTTTTCGGGGCATCGATCTTTGTCCACGAACTCGGTCACTTCCTTGCCGCCCGACGGCGGGGACTCCATGTTGAGAGATTCTCGATCGGCTTCGGCCCGAAAATCTTCTCATGGACCCGCGACGGCATCGAATACCGCGTCTCCTGGCTGCCGCTCGGCGGCTACGTCGCCCTGCCCCAACTCGCCGACATGCAGGGCATCGAGGGCGAAAGCGACGCGGAGAAGCTGCCTCCCATCAGCTACTCGTCCAAGGTGATCGTTTCGGTCATGGGGGCCGTCTTCAACGTCTTGTTCGCCCTGTTTCTCTCCCTCATCCTCTGGGGTGTCGGCTACCCCGCCGCCGTCGAACAGCAAACCACCACCGTCGGCCACGTCTCCCCCACGTTGCGCGTGCCCACGGGCGAGGAATTCCAATCGCCCGCCGCACGCGCGGGACTCCAGCCCGGAGACGTCATCCGGGCCGTGGACGGACGGGATGTCGAAACCTTTACCGACATCCAGCACGCGGTGCTCATGGGCTCGGGACGCGACGAGGAAGGCAACCCCATGGTGCTCGTGCAGGCGGAACGGGACGGGGAGTTGCTTGATTTCAACGTGTATCCCATACTCCAGGGAAGGGACAGGCTGCGAACTATCGGCATCCAGGGCGCCCACCCGGTCATCGTCGAAAGCCTGACCGATGGATTTCACGCCGGTGAAGCAGGTCTGAGGCCCGGCGACCGGATTCTCGAGATCGACGGCCGCACCGTGTATTCCCTGGGCCAGATTCAAACGTATCTCCAGGAACAAGGCGGACGCGAAGTCACCCTGACCGTTGAACGGGACGACGAGATCCTGCCCTTGCGGTTCACGCCGCAGGAAGCGGTCGTCACCCGCGACGGCGACACCCGGTTCATGATAGGATTCCAGCGCCAGGAAGTGCGCACCCTGGTTTATCGCAATCCCATCGAACAGGTGGATCACGCCCGCAAACGTGTCTTCCAGATGCTGGGCAGCCTGGTGAACCCGCAAACCGACGTCGGGCTGCGCCACATGTCCGGCCCGGCCGGGATCGCAAGGATCATCCATTGGGCGGCTCAGGCCGATTTTCGACTCGTGCTGTTTGTCATGGTCCTGATCAACGTCAATCTTGCCATTCTCAACCTCCTGCCGATCCCCGTCCTCGACGGAGGACACATCGTCTTTGCGACGGTCGCCAAAATCCGCGGAAAGAACCTCCCCCCGAACTTTATCGCCGCGACGCAGGGCGTCTTCATGATGTTGCTGCTCTTTCTAATGCTCTACGTCACATTCTTCGATATCGACCGATGGTGGCACGACAGCCAACAGGAACGGGAATTCCGGGAGCACTACATCGACCCGTTTCCAACCAACGCAGAGAATTAGCGTCGCCCCGATCCGCCGCCGTCAAGCAGTTATGGAGCCCTTTTCGCCAATCGTGCGCCCTCCGTCCCTCGAACCTGAAAACCGAGACTTTGAACACTAACCCTCCAATCCGCGTCGAAGGCGCGCCCGCCTACTGCGAGTCCCGCTTCCGAAGCCACCGGCGTACGGCACGGGAAGTGATGGTCGGCAATGTCGGTGTCGGAGGCGGGAATCCCATTCGTATCCAGTCGATGACCACCAGCGATACGAAGGACATCGATGCCTCCGTCGAAGAGGCCGCGGCGCTGGCCGAGGCGGGCTGCGAGATCATCCGCCTGACCGCCCCCAACGTCACCGCCGCAAAATGCCTCGAGGAAATCAGCAAGCGCCTCCGTGCTCGCGGGATCTCCAATCCCCTCGTGGCGGACATCCACTTTCTTCCCGCCGCCGCCATGGAAGCGGCGAAATACGTCGAAAAAGTCCGGATCAATCCCGGCAATTACGCGGACCGCAAAAAGTTCGCGGTTCGTGAGTATTCTGATTCTCAATACAATGAGGAACTCGAACGCCTCTACGAAGCGTTTTCACCGATCGTCAAACGCTGCGGGGAACTCGGGCGTTCGATGCGGATCGGCACGAATCACGGATCGCTTTCCGACCGCATCATGAACCGCTACGGCGACACCCCCCTCGGCATGGTCGAGTCCGCCCTCGAGTTCATCCGCATCGCCGAATCCCACGGCTTCCACGACATCATCCTCTCCATGAAAGCCAGCAACCCCAAGGTCATGATCCAGGCCTACCGGCTGCTGGTCAACCGAATGGAACAAGAGGACATGCACTATCCCCTGCACCTCGGCGTGACCGAGGCCGGCGACGGAGAGGACGGGCGGATCAAGAGCGCGATCGGAATCGGCAGTTTGCTGGCCGACGGGCTCGGAGACACGATCCGCGTCTCCCTGACCGAGGATTCCGTCTATGAAATCCCGGTCGCCCGCGCCATCGCCGCCAAGGCGATGGCGTTGTGGCGCGATGCTCCGCCTCCACCTGAAAACCGCGCGACCGACTCGCTCGACCCGTTCGCTTTCGAACGCCGCGACATCGCGCCGGTTTCCCTCGGCGTTCAATGCCCCGTCGCAACCGACCGGCCGCCGCGGGTCATCGCCCGCCTCCCGCGATCGCCGGGCGCCGCGGACGCTTTTCTGAGCGACATCGAAGACGCCCGCGGCGAGCTGAAAGAGACGCCCGTCGAGGGCGTCGAATGCCCGCCTGTGGACGATGTCGCCGTGCCGGCGCTCAATTCAATGATCGCGTGGATTCGCGGAAAAGTGGCCGCGCTGGTTATTCCGGTGCCGGCGAACGTGGTTCCGGGCGTTTTCGAATCGATCGCCGCCGCCGACGACCTCGCCGTTATTCTTCACCGGGAGTTCCGGGGCAGCGAGCCGGAAGAGCTTCGGTCCTTCCTCGACCTCTGCGAACGGAACCGAACCCTTCTTGCGGCGGAGATCGATCCTTCGGAGTTCTCGTCGTTCGCCGGCCTGCTTCAGGAAGCGCCTTCGGACCGGCTTATTTTCACGCTCTCGAAGCCCCTCGCGGGTTGTCACGGCCCGGGCAGCTATCGCTACCTCGCGGAAACCCTCCGCGCCTGGTCGCTCCGTTCGCCGATCTGGATACAGAACACCCGCGCGATGCGCATCGGCGCCAGCGAAACGTTTCTCGACCGTCTGATCGACGCCAGCATCCTGACCGGCAGCCTTCTGTGCGACGGTATCGGCGATCTCGTCAGTCTCGAAACCGAAGACGACCTGGTGCGCGGCACCCGGCTCGCCTACAACATTCTCCAGGGCGCGGGCGTCCGGATCACAAAAACCGAATTCGTCGCCTGCCCGAGTTGCGGACGGACGCTCTTCAACCTCCAGGAAACCACTCAGAGGATACGCAACAAAACCGGGCACCTCAAAGGCCTCAAGATCGCCGTCATGGGCTGCATCGTCAACGGCCCGGGCGAGATGGCGGACGCCGACTTCGGCTACGTCGGCGGCGCGCCCGGCAAGGTCAATCTCTACGTCGGCAAGGAATGCGTCCAGTACCACGTCCCCGAGGAAGTAGCCGACCAGCGCCTTATTGACCTCATCAAAGAACGCGGCAAGTGGAACGACCCGCCTGCCTGAACCGACAAATCAATCCTCCCGAAAAATGCCGTCCGCCTGTCCGCGACACGCCTTTCCTTGACAGTCCGACCGTTGCTGCGTGTCCTGTTTTCATGCAATCCCTCGCAACGATTGAATTCCTCGGAAAGGCGGCGGCACTCCGGCACCCAACGCCGGAGACCGCGCGCCCCGGCTCTTCGCGCAGTAAATTGTGGTGACCGCCGACTATTCATGACCGTCGCTCGACGAAAGACAACGGTATCCAAAGGCGCCAGAACTCAGGAACATTTCTGGATCAGCCGCGACGGCGTCATTGTTTCCCAGAAACGGAAGGACCGCAAAACCCTGGAGCTGGTGGTTTCCTTTTCTGTCGCCAACCGCCAGGAAAGACTCTTCCTTAACGAACGCCTTCCGAGCCTCCGGTTCAGCGAACGCAGCCGTCTCGCGCGGGTCGGCACGGAGGTTGTCCTGCTTTCCCAACCCGAAATTCACGGCAAGTCGATCTACGCAACGTGCGAAGCATTCGTCATCGATCCGCGCTTTCCGACAAACGACTGCTTCATGAGGCTCCTGAATCCGGGCGTTCGGGTGGGACGCCTGTTCTACGCTCCGGAAGGAGACAAACTGACCTCCAACGAGATCTGGGACGCCGTGAACCGCAATCGAATCAAACTTCCGAATACAGTGTCGATCGACCGTTTCGGCAAGGTGTACTTCACCCCCCATCGCGCGACCTATTCGATCCCGTCCCGAATCGCCGAACGCGAGCTCGCCGCGTTGATTTCGGGCGACCGCCCCCGCTCGTACCTCGACAAGATCCAGATGCGCGAGCCGGTCGAAAACCTTTCGATTCCGCCCTACTCCGGCGTGCTCACGAGCTGCTCGATGTATTTGCCCGAACACTACGCGGTGCTTCATCGCGGCGACGACCATTTCGGAGTTCACACCGGCGCCGTCCTGCTCGACCCCGTCAAAACCTTCGGCACCAACGTTATGCTGGAGATCTACAATTCCAGCGAACAGACGGTGGTCAATCCCGTGGTTTCGCTCGACATTTATCATGCGCCCAAACCCGGAGATGCCGAGATCGAATCCCTCAAGGCCCGACGCCAGGCGATGCACCGCGACCTCGCGGTCGTTTACGAAAAGCTTGCGGCTTCCCCGACGGAGAGCGCGAAGCCGGTTCGCCCCCGGGCGAATATTACCCTGCGCGGACAAAGCCCCTGGGAAACAAATGAAAGCATCGTTCTCCCGCTCGCTAACAAAACCGCGCGCAGGCAGGCGCTGAAGTCGAAACTTCAGGGATTCCAGACCCTTTCCCAGGCGCTCAGCAATTCCCGGGAAGGCGCGGACAGCCTGGTGATGAATACGTTTCCCAATCTTTCCGAACACATTGAAATTCTCGCTCGAAGCAAGAACCTCAGTCTGAAACGCCTTATTTTCAAAAGCGCCTCCCGCACGCACGGTTTCTACCTCCCTGAGAGCGCGCAGGCACAGTTGGAGACCTATCATGAAATGGGCCTTGAGGTTTATTGGTACAGCCGTCCGCTGGACAACCTTTTCCGCCACACCTACAAGAAGAACCGCGGATTCTTTGTCTGCGAGGAAACGATTCGCGATTTTCAAGCGTCAACCATCCTTGCGTTCTACGGTTCGGGGGAAACGCTGAGACAGGAGGACCAGAATCGTATCGATGATCTCGTCGCAAGCCTTGTGCGATTCTTCGGGCACAGGGTGGCGATTCTGACCGGGGGCGGGGGCGGAGCGATGGCGTTCGCCACGGAAGTCGGCAGACGTCATGACTGCCTGAGCGGAGCCTGCTTTCTGGAACTCGAAGCCGAAGAAGAGCTGCTGAACGTCGATTTCTTCAACAGTTTTCAGGAAACCTCCCGGCACAATCGTCAGAAGTGGTTCGAGGTCGCCGATTTCTGTATCTTCAATATCGGAGGCGTCGGCACGCTCGAGGAGATTGGAATCGAACTCTGCAACCTGAAACTCGGAATCCGTCCGCGCGCTCCGATGGTTTTTTACAGTCAGGACCACTGGCAATCCCTTCGAGAGCAGGTGGAGAAGATGGTTGAAAGCGGTCGCACCCCCGAATGGATGCTCGACTACCTCCTCTTCACCGGCAGCCCGACCGACGTCGTCCGCTTTTACCAGAACAAGCTCGAACTGCTGTAGCCCGGTTTCACGGGATCTTCACCGGGGCCGGATCTCCCGCGAAGATTGCTTGGTAAACCTCGTTTCGGGGCGTTGGCATGCGGGAGAGATCAAATTCCTCTCGTTCCAGGCCGTACGGGCCGTAGCGGTAGCCTGCCGCGAGACGTGGATAGCTGAACGCGTCGCGCTCTTCGAGAAACGTCCTGATGAACGACAGGTAAGCCATGCCCTGATCAACGTTGACCTTCCATCGCCACGCATGGCGGAAGGGACGGTCCGTCACCGTTTCCCACGCGGGCCGCCGGAGCTGCATCATCCCGCGGGCACCCTGGCTATGCGCGTTCGCGTTAAACGTGCTCTCCGCCTTGATGATCGCGAAAACAAACCGCGGATCGAGTCCGTACTCCGGCGCCCGGCGTTCCACGTACGTCCACACCCTGTCGCGAGGAATGTAATCCGCCGGCCGCGAGATCCAGTTCCAGGCAAAGGACAGCGCCATCAGCGCCGCCGCTCCCCCGATCACCCATCGCTCCGGGTGGATCCGCATCGAGCGAAGGATGTCATCCTCCATCCTTTCAATCGTCGTATAAGTGTTCACGCGGATTCCCGTGCTGTCGCTTCCGGCGCCCTCTCGTAACGTTCCCGGATGCTCCACAATCGACGGGCGTCTTCGATGATCTTCTTGAGGGTTTCCGGCGTAACGGCTTGTTTCGGATCGTCCCCTATCCCCCTGAGCGGATCGACGTGCGCTTCAATACAGAGGCCGTCGGCCCCGTAAACGATCGCCGCCAGGGCGCAGGCGGGAACGTAAATCGACTTTCCGACCGAATGCGACGGATCCACGACCACCGGCGCCCAGGTTTTCTCCTTGAGGAGCTGCGTGATCGATTCGTCCGGATGGCTCCGAAACCCTTCCATCTCCGGCATTGTCCCGCGCGGGCAAAGCACGACATTGGGATTCCCCGCCGCAGCCAAATACTCGGCCGCGGCGATGAACTCATCGGGCGGAGCCATGTGGCGACCGCGCTTCAGGAGAATCAGGCGTTCCTTCGGGCCGGACAACTCACCCACCTTGCGCAACAGCGAATAGTTAAGGGCGTTGCGTGTGCCGATCTGCAGCATTGCGACCTCCGCTTCCAGGACCGCCCTGACGTGGACTTCCTCCATCACCTCGGTATTGACCGGCAGGCCGGTTCGGCTCGAGGCTTCGAGCAGGATGTCCAGGGAATGAATATCCCCCTGGAACGAGTGCGGGGTGGTTCGCGGCTTCCAGACGCCGCCGCGAAGGACGTGCGCCCCCGCCTCCTTTACGGCGTGGGCCGTCTCGTAAAACAGATTCGGTTCTTTCGGATCAATCGTGCACTGCCCGGCTATGACAAGCAGCTCCTCTCCGAGCGTGACTCCGCCAATACGAATCCGATGCGAGGAAAGATCGGAGCGAACATCCATCAGTTTGTGCGGAGACTGAATCGTATCCACACGGTCGATATACGGAAGTCCCTCGATGCGACTGATAAGCAACTCGCTGCGCTCATCCCCGAGAATCGCATACACCGATCGGTGCGTGCCGACGATCGTTTGAACCCTGCAACCGAATTCCTCGACGATCGAGGTCACTTCACGAACCTGTTCTTCACTCAGGCGGTCTGCTTTCGGAATGATCATGGCTTTGGAATTCTTTTTTGCGGGCGAAAAGTGGCCTGGTGCGGCGGTCCAACCGCGTGTTTCGGAAGCGCGGATTCACGGCGGGATCCGATCGGCCCGACACGCCGTGCCCGATCCCCGGTGACGTCCGGCTTCACCGCAACAACTCCTCGACAATCGCTCGCCACTCGCTTTCGAACGAACTGCCGGGCATGGTCTTGCCGGCGCGCGAATACCAGTACGACGCATTGCCTTCATCGCCTTCCTTGCGGTGAAGGTAGGCGTGAACCCAGTCGCCCTCCCTGCTTCCGGCCCGCTGGCAGAGTTCATGGGCTTTCTCCCATCCACCCTTGGCGTCCCACCAGAGCGCCTGCAGCGGAAGGTCGAGATTCTCGTCCGGAGCTTCGTCGTTTTCGACGGATTTCTGAAAGTCTTCGAATGCCATAAACTTATGCTTACCGATTGGCGCCCGAGATGTCAAATCCGGTTTCCCAAACCCCGATCCTTCGAGGCGTCACCGGGCATTCCCTTCCCGAACAATGGATCGAGCGACGGCTTTACCCCGCGGTCGGTTTCCGGTCCCCTTGAAACTCGACACATTCACCCGAACTCCGCTAAACATCACGTGCAACATCCGCACCGACTTCCAGTCCCACTCTTATGACACCTGAGATCATTCTCGCGTCCGCTTCTCCACGCCGCAGGGAAATTCTCGAACGGCTCGGCCTGCCTTTCCGCGTGCATCCCGCCGAAGTCGAGGAGATTGCTTCCCTTGATTCGTCGCCGGAGGATATGGTGATTGAGAACGCCCGTTTGAAAAGCGAAGCGGTTGCGGCTATATTCCCCGGTAATGTCGTATTGGGAGCGGACACTTCGGTTTTTCTCGACCGCCGGGTCTTCAACAAACCGAAAACACTCGAGGAAGCTTCATTTATGCTGGGACAACTGTCCGGAAACAAACACGCGGTGCTTACCGGCCTTTGCATTACATGGAAAGAGCGGGCGCGCAAATGGTGTGGTTCGGTGCGAAGCGAAGTCGTGTTTAGATCCCTGACCTGGGAGGATGTCCGCGCCTATTTCGAGAAAGTCGATCCCCTGGACAAGGCCGGCGCCTACGGAATCCAGGAGGAGGGAGAACGGTTGATCGCTTCATACACCGGTTCCTACACAAATATAATGGGGTTGCCGATGGAGGAAACGGCCGCGGCGTTGGAGCCGTTTGGTGTTCCGGCATCGGTGCAAAGCGGGAAATGAGGAAACGCATACAGACGAAACCCGCACGGGTCGGGCCGCGACCATCGCCTCTTCGGGGAGCCGCTCCGTTTTTCCTGACCGGTTCCCAATGGAAGTCACTCGCCGTCGGATTCGCCGGAGCGATCGCGGTGCACGGGTTTCTCCTGGCGGTTCTACCGGAGCGGATTTCGCCTCCGGGACAGGCCGAGGATCGAACAAACCATCGGCTCAACGTCACGCTCGCCGCGCCCGAAGATGACGCGCCCGACCCCCCGCCCGAAGAGTACGTGGCGACAAACCCGGACGTTCCGTCCAATACGCCCGACGACACGCGGCATTTCGCATCGCGCGACCAACAGGCCGCCCAGGAAGAAGCGCCCGAAGACGAAGCTCCTGAAGACACTCCGCGCGTCGAAGGCGAAGAGTTGCGATCACAGAATATCGTGGAGGGTCATCCCGACCCGGCGTTGCCGTCCGGCATTTTCGAGCAGCGGGACGAGCAGGTCTTCGCGGACGGATTCCCGGCTATTCCCGAGCGCAGACCCGTTCCCGGATTCGAGACCGACGAGCCCGACCCCGACGAATCGGGTGTTCATATCGCGTCAAACGAAACGGAAGACGATCCGGGAGACGATGCAGAGCGGATCGTCGGCATCGACGTTCCCGAGGAACAACGGCAAGAAGGCGCCGACTCCGGCGCCTACGCATCGGTCGAGCGTCCCGTTCCCGAACCGCGGCCGACTCTGCCGCGAACGCACTCGGCTCCGGTCGCCGAACGGGAGGGCAACACATCGCGCGTGGGGACAATCTCAATCGATGCAAGGCGGAGCGAATTCGGTACCTACATCGAACGAATGATGGAAGCGGTCGAGCGCCAATGGCACAGCCTGGCGCGGACGCATTACAGCATTTCGGATACCGGCAGCCGTGTCCGAATACGTTTCGAGCTCGACTCCGCCGGGAATGTGTCCATCCTTGACATCGATAGCTCGGCCGGCGACACCGGTACGCTGATCTGCATGGACGCAATTGAATCCCGGGCGCCATTCGGTAATTGGAGCGACGAAATGATCGAAGTGCTGGGCGATGATCAGACGATGACCATTACGTTTCACTACCGGTAAAATCCGGATCGGCATCCAACGCCGCAAATCGGCGCCGACCCAGCAAAGAAACACGCCACAGGGACATTGAAAAAATCGCCCATATCCACCGAAACCGCCCGTCCCGCAACGCCTCCGCGCATCGATTCCCTCCCGCTTGGCAAAGGAGTTCGCCTGCTCGCGGCCGATCCGTCCGGACTTCTCGCCTTCGAGAAACCGGTGAACACTCTCTCGCATCCGAATTCGTCGCGAGATCACGGAAAAGCCCTTTTCCGCGCATTTTACGACACGAATGACGAATGCTACCGGTGGGTCGACGAGGGCCGCGAGGAACCCCGCCGCGTCTGGCTGCTGAACCGTCTGGATTCGGCGACATCCGGCGTCATTCTCTGCGCCACGGATCCCGATGTGGCCGCGGCGGTCAAGGACGCGTTTGCCGGCGGGAACGTGCGAAAATCCTACTTCGCCCTGGTCTTCGGCGCCCTCCAACCACCAAGACAGCAATGGACGGATTCTCTTGCGATCGACCGCAAAGACGGGCAACTGCGCACCCGAAGCGGCGGCGGGAAAAAAGCGACCGCCAAAGCCGTCCTGAAAAGGATTTTCCATGGAGCCCCTGAAGTCAGCCTCATCGAACTCGTTCCCGGAACCGGGCGCACCCATCAGCTCCGGGTCCAATGCGCACGACGCAAACTCCCGGTTGTCGGCGACAAGACCTACGGCAGGTTTCGCGCCAACCGCGAGTTTGCGCGCCGAACAGGACATAAACGCCTTTTCCTCCATTGTGCCGAAACCTCGCTGAAGGTTCACGTTCGCGGACAAACCGTCGATTTTCGAGCCGTTTCGTTGCTGCCCGAAGCGTTCGAGCGCCCGTTTTGAGGAGGAGGAGGAAGGCCCGGTCCTACATCACCTGGTCGCCCAGCAACAACCGCACGTCGCCCCTGACCCGTGCGTATTCGAGCCGGGTGAGATTGTATTCGAAAAACGCCTCCACCAGGTTGTCGGAAGCCTGGGATACTCGATTCAATGCGTCGATCACTTCACGATTGTCGGCGACTCCCTGTTCGAAACGAATCCGTGCCAGACGCAGTTCGTCTTCCGCAAGCGCCACGTTCTCCTCGGCGACCTCGATCTGAGCCAGCCGCGAACGCAAATCCTGCCAGGCGAATAGCAACTCGGACGAAATTTCCCGCTCGAGATCGCGAATCTCGATTTCCGTCGCCCGGCGACGCGAATTCGCCAGCATTCGGTTCGAGCGAATCCTGAACCCTTCGAAAATCGGAACACTGACCGCGATTCCGGCGCTCCAAATTTCCTGATCTTCGTCGTCGAACGCCACTTCGGCCGCCCGTCCGTAATCACCGAAAGCCACCAGAGTCGGAAAACGCTCCCAGGCCGCCGCACGTTGTTCGAGTTTATTCTGCTCGAGACGCCGCTCGGCGGTCAGGTAGTCGGGCCGATCGCGAAGAACCGCCCGCTCCTCGACATCCGGTTCCTCCGAATCCGCTTCCCGGTGCGCCCTGAAGTGCTCGAGTTCGATATCCCTTCTCAAATCGAGATCGAGCAGGCGTTTGAGGTTGAGCGCGCTTTCGAATACGACCGTTTCCTGTTGCAGGCGCGACTGCCGCTCCTCCGATAACGTCACCAGGGCGCGCGTGACGTCGATCTCAGTCGCGACACCCGCATCAAGCTGCGTGCGGGCAAGTTCAAGCAGAACCTCCGCCCGCTCGATATTGGATTCAATAACGTCGAAACGCCTCAAATTCCGCTGGTGCGCGAGGTAAACCCCCGCGGTCGTCTGAAGGACCTCCTGCACGAGCGCTCTGTGCTCCTCCTCCGAAATCTCAACGCCCTTCCGCGCAGCCTGGAAGGACGCGATCAGAGCGGGATCGATCAGCGACGCCTCGCCCCGGATGACCGCCTGAAACCGGTTCCGCGTGCTCTGTGGCAACGGTCCGAATGCCTGACCCACCGTGGAAAACTTCGACCGCGTCTGCGACGCCTCCACATTCACCTGCGGAAAAAGAAACGAGCGTTCGCGGTCCGCCTGTTGCACGGCCTGTTCAATAAACTGCCGGTTGAGCAGAACCCGTAGATTCTCGGATTCGACCCTGTTCAACGCCTCGCCAAGGGTCAGCCGAACCGGAGGCTCCTCCGCCATCAACCCTCCCGCAATTACCCCTGCAAGAGCAAAGGCAACGGTTTTGAAAGAAAAGAATCCATTCATAAGCTGTTCCGGTCTCATTGATTTCAATCGAGGGATCAGAAAAGTTGAAATCAGACCCGCCGAAATGTAAACCCGGATCTGTATCAATCTCCCGCGTTTTTTATAGATTCCGCGGTCGTTTCCGGTCTAAGCTTGGGGTCACATGCGCGGAAACTCCGGTTATTCCTTCGTTTTTTGTCTCCTCCTGCTCGGCGGTCCGTTCGCGACAATTGCCGAAACGGGCGACACCCGCGAACCCGTATCGACGGTTCCGGAGCGCGTCATCGAACTTCACGACCGCGCAATCGAGGGCGCGGGAGATTCAGTCGACCGTGCGATCTCCGCCCTTGAGGATCTCTTGAAGGAGGACCCGGAAAACGAATTGGCCCGCGCCTACCTGGGAAACACGTACACGCTCAAAGCTCGCGACGCCGCCCCTTGGAGGAAGCGCGGATGGCTGAACCGGGGTATCGAAACAATGGATGCCGCCGTGGATCGAGCGCCCGGGAATCCTCGCGTCAGACTGATTCGCGCGATAAACGCTTACAACCTCCCCCGCATGGCCGGCCGCTACGATCTGGCGGCCGGAGATTTCACCGTTCTTCTCGAAGCCCTCGACGAAAGCCCCGATGAATTCGATGCGGCGTTCGCCCAGGAAGTTTATTTCCATGCCGGCGCCTTCGCCATCAAGGAAGCCGACTTCAAGCGGGCCGTCGTTCTCCTGGAAAAGGCCGGGGATTTCGAAAGTGAAAACGGCCTCGCTCATCCGATCGAAACAATGCTCCGCGCCGCGCGAAGCCGCATTGAAAACTCCTGAAACACCGATCCTTCATGCTCGAAGACCTCCAGAGAGTCCTGATAAGCGAGAAACGAATCGCCCGAAGAACGAGGGAGCTCGGACGCGAAATCACAGGGTTTTACCACAATCAGGATGTCACCGTCATCCCGATCATCAACGGAGCGCTCCTTTTCGCGGCGGACCTGATCAGGCGCATCGAACTACCCATCCGGATGGACTGCATTCGGGTCGCGAGCTACCGCGAAGACACCCGGCCCGCCGAACGCCCCGACATGATTTACAGCGTGGAGATGGAAATTGAAAACCAACACGTACTGCTGATCGACGACATTCTCGACACCGGTCGCACCCTCTTCACGATCACCCGGATCTTCCAGCACATGAATCCGAAGTCGCTGCACACCTGCGTGCTTCTGGACAAAAAAGACCGCCGTGAGATCCCCTTCGAAGCGGACTTCGTCGGATTTGACATACCCGACAGGTTCGTCGTCGGATACGGCCTCGACTTCGCCGGTCGCTACCGCAACCTTCCCTGCATCGGAACCCTGAAGCCCGAACTGCAGAACCCGCCTGAATGGACATAGCATCCGGCCTTGCCGGACGACCTCCGTTTCCCCGGGTAACAGCGCTTTCCATGCTTGCCTACAACCGGGAAAAGGACAAAACCGCAATCATATCGCGACCGGATTGACGGCGACCCTCTCTACCGACCCGAACCGGACGTAAACGCGATCCTGCCTCTTCCACGCGCTTGACATGCGGTACCCTTGCCTGCACTGATGTGTGAACAGGATGAGTGATAACAATTGGGATCATGGAGGCACGGCCGATTCGGGAACACGCCCTCGGAACATCACGCCTTTCATAAGCGGTGCCGCAATCGGACTTTTCCTCGTTCTCAATACGATTTTCTGGGGAGCCCTCTATTTCGATGGGATGGTTACCACGAAGGAAAACGGACTGATCGAAAATTGCCAGGCCGGCCTGATCGGCGTCAGCGGGCTGATCTTTCTGGCCGGAGCCCTCGGACGCTACGACCCGAGAGAGAAGATCTTCTTCGGAGGTTGGTTTTTGTTGTGCCTTTCGTTTCTTCTCAGGGAAATGGATATTGAAACCTACAATCTTCATCCCGCGCTGATCTGGATCGGGAGCGGGTTTGGGCGGAACCTTTTGTTGTCGGCGATGTGGGCCACAGGTATCGTGTTTTTCCTCGGTCATTGGCGCACCCTCACATTAATGCTCCTGGAGTGGCTTCGACATCCGGCCGGCGTCCTGGCCCTGCTGGCGGGATCGTTCCTTCTCCTTTCGCTTCCCTTCGAGCACGACGTGTTCGCCGTGAATGCCGCAACTTTGGAGTTCGGTGAAGAGATCCTGGAAATCAACGCTTGTCTCCTCCTCTTTTTCTCGACACTTTACGGCGCCTCCAAGGGGTTTGGCGTGCTGTTCGCAACACCACGCTGAGCCACGAACATAACCTCGAGCCGACCTGCCCGGCCGTTTCCGCCAAGGGTTCGGCACAATCTCCTTCGAAACGATTCCCGGCAGGGAATCCCGACCATTCAGCGCGGGATACTCGGTTTTCCCTTTACGGGACGATGCAATTTTCCGACGATCCCGTTTCCGTCAGATTCAAGAATCCTCATGAATAAGAAGACATTACGTGCAGGGATTGTCGGCTCGGGTTTTGCCGCGAAGTTTCATTTTGACGCACTCAGCCGGGTACATGGAACCGTGGTCGAGACAGCCGGGGTTTTTTCACCGATAGAGAAGAACCGGGTCGCCTTCGCCGAAGAAAGGGGGCTCCGCGCCTTTGACGGCCTGGAAACACTCATCGAGGCGTCCGATGTCGTTCACGTCTGTTCGCCCCCCGTGACGCACGAATCAGTCGCCATCAGCGCCCTGAAGAGGGACAAGTGGGTCATTGTCGAAAAACCTTTTACAGGCTACTTCGGCGATGGAAGCGGGAAATTCAACGGGGACGACTTTCCCCGGCAGCAGGCGCTCGACGGAGCCGCCGAGAGCATCCGGCGCATCCTCGAGGCCGAACGATCGAGCAAGGGCGGAATCCTTTATGCTGAAAACTGGGTTTACGCTCCGGCAATCCAGAAAGAACGCGAAGTCCTGGAGAAAACCGGCGGCCAGATTCTCTGGATGCACGGAGAGGAGTCGCACTCCGGTTCCCACTCCCCCGACTACGGAAAGTGGAGGCTTTCCGGGGGCGGCTCATTGGTGGGCAAAGCCTGCCATCCATTGACGGCCGCGCTGTACCTGAAACACGTCGAAGGCAAAGCACGCGACGGACGTCCGATCCGCCCGGCCACTGTCAGCGCCCGAACCCACGCCATTACGCGAATGCCGGACTTCCGCGACGCCGGTCACATACGGGCGAATTACACCGATACCGAAGACTTCGCGATGATTCACGTGGTATTCGAAGACGGAACGATCGCCGATATCGTCGCAAGCGAACTTGTTCTTGGAGGCGTGCATAACTGGCTGGAGGTCAACGCGAACAACCACAGGACGATTTGTAACATTAGTCCGAATACGTCGATGCAGACCTACAATCCGGTCGAGTCCCAGTTTGATGACGTTTACGTGGTGGAAAAGATCGGGACAAAACAGGGATGGGCTCCGACCTCCCCGGACGAAGACTGGTTCACGGGTTACCAGCACGAGATGGAGGCGTTCTATCGGAACGCCGCCTATGGAACACCGATCCAGAGCGACTCGCGTCTGGCCGCCGATTGCATCGCCGCGATCTACGCCGGTTACCTGTCCGCGGAAAAAAACGGCGCCGAAGTTGAGGTTCCGAACCTTTCCGATTAGCCGGGTGCGGCCATTGCGCCTCGACCGAGACCACTCTGATCCGAATCATGCCAGGCGACGGCCGGTCCTTTTGCCTGCTGAAACACGGCCCCTTCTTGGGGTAGAGTCCGATTCCCGGCACCGACTTTCTCCGGCTGCGATCATTGCCGGGATCCACTCGAACCGGATCAGGTCGGAGGCTTGCTCTTCTTGGGCGCCAGCTCCACACGGGTGGCGCCCCACCCGCCGGAGGCTTCATCGGCCAGGTGAAACCCGCGCACGAAATCGAGCTTTCGCAGGAGGGCGTGTACCATCTCCCGCAGCGTGCCGCTGCCCTTGCCATGGATTACGCGGACCGTATGAATCCCCCGGTCCCGGCACTCCTCCAGGTAGTACGGAACAAGATCCTTCACTTCCCGGGGCCGAAACGTGTGCAGGTCCAATTCGTCGGTAATCGGGATCTCGACGGGCTCATCTCCCATTGGGTTGTCGTGGTCCTCGTCCATTTTACTGCCTGGACGCAAGTTCCGGTCCACCGGATGCGTCTAAAATCCTGATCGTAGTCACTTGTTTCAATAATTTCGTTTCACTAATACGGCTACGGCTTTACCCCCAAAAGATCAAGTATGCGTTTTTGGTCCTGGCCGGGTTTGCTGTTCTTTTCAAATTCGATCCCAATCAAACGAATTCGCTAGTGTAGCCCGCCAAGCCGACTGTAACTTATGTCACAGAGTGAAGCGAGATTGTCTTCGCGACGTCGGACTCCCTGTGGCGTATTCTGCCTGTCCCGGCATGCCGGGGATCGCAGACGCTTTCCGGATTGCTCGGGCCGAGCGCTTGCAAGCAAGCACGCCACAAGGGCGGAACGCGGCGTGTCAGAAACTTCCGTTAAGTTTCATTATTTCCGGTGGGCTACACTAGCGGCGGATCGCCTTGAGCCGCTCCAGGATGTTTTTCAAGCTCCCCCGGAAAGAATCCACCCTCAAGGAACACGCCCCAAGACCGGTGAACATCCGAACCATTCGAATTGACATCCCCGACTCGATGGGCCACGATTTCGCCACTGACCTCTTCCCATCCCGATGAAAAGTCCTTCAAAAAACCCCCGCTTTCCTGAATCCTCACGTCTCCACCCCTCCGGATTTCATAAAACGGTCTCATCCCGCCCCATGTTTACGCCAATTCCTGACACATCGACTGACGTAGCCCTCGAAAATTGCGCTGCGGTGAAATCGAACGTAATATACTCCCCGTCACCAGGTTTTCGGATTCCACGCCCTTTCAAAAGCTCAATCAATCCCCTCTTGAGAGTCCCGGCGAGCCGGGAACACGCAAACCTCACATCTCAATTCCCCTCTTCCAAAACGGAGGGGCCACGCACAAACCTCACATCATCTCAATTCCCCTCCTCCACGAGGGAGGGACCACGCGCCAGCCTCACATATACTCAAGCCCCTCTACCAAGAGGGGCGGACCACGCGCCGGCATGGTGGGGTGTGTTTCCCGAAAACCTGGTGACGGAAAGTACAACAGCCGCCCGTATCAATGACGGTGAACCGCTTGTACCGAACATCATCCATGCCTGCGACGACTACGCACGCAATATCCGGACCGGGAAACCCACCACGATTACCGGTAGCCAATACTTCTACGACCCGAATGGGACGCACCATAAGTGTCACTATGTTTACCATGACTTCAGGGGGTGTCCCAAATCCTGTTAAAATCTTCAGGTGGATTTCCTGTGGATGAGTGAGTGTTTCGATAAGTGAACGGCACGTCAAGGTGGTTCGAGGCTTCGGTCCGTCGCTTCGTGGAGG
>SLTG01000133.1 GCA_007130045.1 Opitutales bacterium | reverse complement strand
CAGTTGGAGCAGTAAGGCAGCGGGCGTTCCGGGATCCGGGTTCAGCTACGAGGTTGCACAACTCGACTACGAGGGCGGAAGCGTCAGTGGGATGCTGGAGCCCAGAGAGGTGGCGTATTATCATGTGGATATTCCCGAGGATAAGGAAAGCTGGGAAGTGCGCTTGGATGTACCCGAGGGGCATGAGGCGGCGCTTTATATTCGAAAGGATTATTTGCCGAATTCGAGGAACAATCGAATTTCCCTCCGCGCAGGTAGTGCGGATCCGTCTGCGCCATTGTCAACGTCCAATAATCGCGGTCAGACGGTGCTCCGAAAGCCCGGCGGGCAGCGCTTCGCGCAATGGCCACGCAACAACGAAGAATCGATTCGTCCCGGCAGGTACTATCTGATGGTCGTAGGCGAGGGCCGGGAGCCTAGCGCCGATAACCGTATCGGGACCGGGTCGATCGACTTTACGTTGGTGTCAAAGGGCGAAGCTGCGGTGACCGATCTCGGAACGTTGTCGGTCGCGGGCGCCGTAAATCGGGCGGACAGCTACGAGGCCGGCGAAATCGATTATTACCGCTTCGAAGTTCCCGAAGGCATGTTGGCGTTGGAGCTGCGTCTGGAAGATCGAGTCGGTGAACCTGGAATGAATTTGCACGAGGGTCGATTGGCGCCGCAGATACGGCGGCTGAGCAATTGGAACCACCAGATCCGGTACGGCCAATACAGCGGGCACAGCCCTTCGTGGACAGATGGTAACATTATCACTGTGGCCAATCCGGACCCCGGTGTTTACACCCTGGCCGTCGGCCACGCTGAAAGAGGCCCCGATTATGGAGAGGGAAGTTATACCCTTAACGTCACCGGGATGGCCGCGGAAACGCTGGCATTCGGCATTTCTGACAATACAGCAACACGGGAGCTTGCCGCAGACCAGCGTGCTTTCTTTTCTCTTCCAGTCAGTGAGAGCTTTGACGAGGAAGAGGTGCTAGGATGGCGCCTGCGGTTAATTGAACATGCTGGACAAGGCGAATTGCGGGTGCGACGCGGTAGCGTTCCGTCCGATTCGATTAATCCCGAACAGACGTCGTTTCGACGTGGCTCGATGCTCGTGGTTCCGCATCTCCTGGAACCTGACGAATGGTTCGTCGAAGTGCGGGGTATTACGGCCGGGGAATTCGAACTGATCAGTGAGCCCGTGACGCTGTCGTCACTCCAGGATGGAGTCTGGCCGATGCCGGTCGCCGGCGACGAAGCGCCGGGTTTCACCGGTGCCACAATTTCCGACACCGGCTCGGTCGATCTTTCCCACCGCGACTTTCATCTTTACGCGATTGAGGTACCCGAGGAAAACGGCGGACTACTACGGACGGTGCTGGAATCCATCAGCGGCGATCCCGACCTGTATATTCGCCCTGGATATCTGCCGACGACAGATCACCGGGAGCACGGCCATCAGGGCGGCGACACCCTGTATCTCCATCGGCTCGACAACCGGGATCAAACCCAATACGGCAACTGGGTGCCATTCGATGTGCGCGAGGAATCCGCCCTCGATCCGGGATTGTGGTTCATCAAGGTCCGGGCCGGAGGCAACAGCAGCGCGCGTTACCGGCTGCGGATCTCGCACCATGCCGATCCTTTGGTCCGGGAGCTCGCCGCGGACGGCGGCGCCCACGAGGACCAAACGGTCGCCGCGGGCGATTGGCGTTACTTCCAGGTGACGTTCCCCGAGAACCCCGCCGACATGCCGGACGAATGGACGGTGCAGTTCAGCGAGACGCAAGGTGACGTGGTGATGTATGTTCGGGACTCGGGTCCTCCGGGACAGTGGGACCGCAACAACACGTCTTACGGTACGAACCGTCAGAACCAAAATCCGCGCGATTGGCGGGCCGATGATCTCGACCCCGGTAACTACCAGCGGTTCACTTCCTCCGGCACCCACACTATCGAAGGGCGACATTTGCGGCCCGGAAAAACGTATTATCTCGGTTTCCGGGCGGAGAGCGACGCGACGTTTTCGGTCGGCTCCGACGTTGGCGCCGGCACGCTCGGCGACACCTACGGACCGGTCGCGGACCTGAGCGCCGAGGGCGGCGCCGCCTCCGTAACGCTCGCCCCCGGCGAACTGTACACCTGGCGTATCGTTTCCCCGGAGGAGGCGCACCGGTGGAAACACACCTCCACCCACTCCGCCGAAATCGAAGTGTTCCTCCGCGAGGACTTTTTTCCCGATCTCGATGGCGGCAACGCCAATTTCTGGAACAGCAACGGGGACGCCGACTCGGAACAAACCCGCAACCTGAGCACGCCCCGCCGCGAGCGCGACTTCTACCTGACCGCCGTCAACACGGGTGCGACGGAGCACACGTACACTTTCGAAGTGGATTGGCGTGAATTCGAGCTGGAGTTCGCCACCGTGGGTGAAGGCAGTATCAACCGAAGCCCGAGCCGCAGTCGCTATGAACCGGGCGACGAAGTTACCCTGACCGCCAACCCCTCCACCGGCTGGGAGTTCGTTGAATGGACCGGCGACATCGAATCCACCGAAAATCCGGTCACGATCGAAATGCAGGCCGACGTCGCCGTGACCGCCCATTTCGAGCCGATCCCCTACACGCTCACCCTCATCGCCGAAGGCGGCACGATTGCGGCCGATCCCGACCGGGAAACCTACATCCACGGCGACCAGGTCACGCTCACCGCGATCCCCGACGAAGGCCACACGTTCCTGAATTGGAGCGGCGATCTTTCCGGCACGGACAACCCGGCGACCCTAACCCTCACCGGCCACCGCACCGTCGAGGCCCATTTTGAGGCCCCTGGCTTCGAGACTTGGGTGCGCGAGCACTTCACAGAGACCGAGCGCGCCGACGAAGACATCAGCGGCCCCGAAGCCACCCCCGCCGGCGATGCCGTGCCCAACCTCATCAAATACGCCCTGGGCGTTGAACCGATGGAACCAGCCTCCGACGCCCTCCCTCGTCTGGTATTCGTCGAAGAAAACGGCCAACGCTACCCGGCCATCGAGTTCACCCGCGACCCCGACGCCGACGTCGAACTGACCCTCAAAGCCTCCCCCGACCTCGACGCCTGGGATTTCATCCCCTTCACTAAAGAAATCATAGAAACCCTCCCCGACGACCGCGAACGCGTCCGCCTCACGGCGGAGGAACCGGTCGAAGACGACAGCCATTTCCTGCGGTTGGAAGTCGCCCTGCCGGAGGGATGAGAGAGAGGCTAAACTCGAATGCCATACGCCATTCTTTATCAAACACACCCGGGAGAATCGTATGAATGATCAAGCACACTTTCTGAGCACATCGGACGCCTACGACGGGAATGATTTTCTTCCGGGAATCGTTGGTCTCCGCCGATCACTCCGATTTTCACGAAACGACCAAACTTCTATGCGACGAATGTGAGGCCAATGATGAACTACCAACTACGAATTGCTACTCTTGCCGCCTTGATTTTTAGCGGTGGCTCTATGCTTGAGGCGGACTCTTCGGTCACCATCACCGTGGAGCCTTTTTCCGATACATGGGCTGCGGTGCCGTTTCATAAGGCTCCGGACTTCGAAGGGAGCGTCGGCGAGGTTTCCGGGCGGACGATTACTTTCGAGGAGGTGTTGGATGGAGATTTCTCCGGATCGCATGCGATTACGGTCACTTCGGGTGATTACGCGGGGGTGCGCGGAAGGGTCGTGGCCTCCGACGGAAACAGCGTCACCGTGAAGGCCGGGCTCAGTCTCGGTGGCGTAGCTCCCGGGGATACAATTGCGCTGAGCCGCGGCTGGACGTTGGCCGAGCTCCTGGCGGATGAACTCCCGAACGGCACTTTGGTTCTCTTGTTTGATCGGGTTTCAAAGGGAATCAATGTCGCCGCTTCGACGGTTTATGAATACGATGCCGCGGAGGACGAATGGTATGATGTGGTTCACGGGACCGCCGCCGGCGATGAGGTGGTCCTTTATGAAACCGAGGCGTTCGTAATCCGGGATAGATCGGGTGAGAGCACGAATTTCGAGATGACGGGGCAGAGCTCCGCACTTCCGCCGCGAGTGGATCTTTCCGCGATGGACGAAAATGCTCCGCTCACTCAGGACATCGGTTTCGGAGTTCCGTTTGCCATGACGTTGGAAGATTCCGGGCTCGGACAGGACGGCGATCAATTGTTTGTCTTTCCTGACGAGTTCGGCGGAATTAATCCGGCGCCGGTGGTGATATATCAGTATTTTGAAGGCTCCTGGTACGATCTGTCTTTATCCGACGCGTCGGGTGAGATCCTGGAGCCGGGGAAAGGCTATGTTTACCGAAGCTCGGCCGATATTGGCGAGGACGGCGTTTCCACCGTCACGTTGCTTACCGAGACCGGTCAGTTCGGTGATTCCTTAGGCGATCCGGCTTCGGCGGGATCCTTGTATCTGATCGTAGTGAATACCGATGGAAACGGCTTCATGCCCGGCACCTATACGTTTCCGTCTATGGGGTCCGGGATCGGGGTTTCGGAGATATTTCTGCGGGACATCTCCGGACTCCCCACGGGCGACGTCATCGTTTATCGCGGAGCGATGCCTTCGGACGGGCACATCGGCGGGGCCTACGAGATTCCTCACGCCGCCGCAGGGGGGATCGCCGACGTGTGGAACGAGTGGGCGATCTTCTGGTTTCCGGAAACACAGGCGGGAGATTCGCCGCAGGCGGGCGCCCCCTACGGGGTTTACGAAACCTTTGACATGACGATTCCTTCGGCCGGGCAGACGAGGTCCTACGCCCCGTTTATCGACGATACGATGAAAATGTCGGAGTACGCTGCGTTGGTATCCGCGGAAGTGACCTTCGAGAAGTGGCAAGAGGAACATTTCAGTGCCGAACAGTTGGCCGATCCTGACATCAGCGGACCATTCGCGGCGCCTGCGGAGGACGGGGTGGCCAACGGGTTGAAGTATGCATTCGACCTGGATCCGTTTATCGCGGTCAGTGGAGATGAACTGCTGGGAACGAGCATTGATGAGACGCTGGGATTCCTGCTGGAGTATGTGGAACGTACGGACGCGTCGGACCTGGCGTATCACCTGGAATATTCCGAAGATGGAACGACGTTTCGGCGGGATCCGGCGGACTTCGACGAGATTCAGCGCACATCCGTCGCGGAAAACCTGGAAGAAGTGGTCGCGAGCCCGACCATCGAGGAGGGCTATTTCCGCGTAGTGGTCGAACTGACGAGTGCCGATATTGAATTCGCAACCGTCGCGGTGGCGAACGAGATTGATGACGAAATCGAAATCGTCGCCGAGCCCGACAAGATCGTTGCCGATGGTGAATCGACGTCGATGATCACGCTGAGTTGGTCCGAACCGGGCGAAGATATCTTTTTTGAAACGACGGCCGGAACCCTGAGTTCCGTTACCGGCCACGGCGATGGCACCTACAGCGTCGAGCTGACCTCCTCGACCGAATTGGGAACCGCCGAAGTGGACGCCTACCTTTGGACGGGCAGCGAAGATGGAATGAGAAGGTTTGAGGCCGCGCCAGCGGTCTGTAATCTTGTCTTCCTCTATGAAAACAAAACATCAAAGAAAACAATTCAGAACGATAATCGGCGTCGACCTCGGTG
>SLTG01000010.1 GCA_007130045.1 Opitutales bacterium | reverse complement strand
GGACAAGAAGATTCCGGTCAAATCGCCTCCGAGTTCCACGAATACATCCGCGAGCAAGCGCGTACGGCGCTTCGTGCTTTGGTTGAAGAAGAAGTTCGCGAGCTTTGCGGCGGCTACCATCAGCGACAGAACGGAGCTACCTGCCGTCGTGCGGGTAGCGCGCCCTCGCATGTGAGGATCGGGGACCGGCACCTGCTTCGAGAGCGACTCGCCTGAACCGCGACAGGGCGAAGGTCGCTACGCGATCTTTCTCCACGTTCCACGCCATAAGGTAACAGTTCCCGTGGCGGGCGACCAGGTGACAAGGGTGCAGTTCGTGCACGGATACGCACCGGTCGTAGGTCTGGGAAGCCGATCCCCTGCTCTGCCCAAAATGCCGGAAAGAGATGCGCCGCGGCGATTCGTTGATCTACTGCCTTGTGGGCACGCCCAAAGGCCGCTATCTCCCACGAAGCAACCTGTGCGACCGCGATCCGGCCGTGCTCTGGCAACTCTTCATGCTCCGGGCCTGACACCACGCGCCGTTCTCGAAAAATCGGACACCATCCAAATGCTCGACGCTCACTTCCCGACCAGCGAAGGTCGCTGACTCATCTTTAACGGTGGCGGGTTTTGCGTCTTATTCCTCTCGGTTTAGCCGGATTGTGCGCTGTTTATCCAAAAGGGGTTGTTTGTCGAGTTCGACCAAAGGTGATGTGTTTACCATGTTCCTGCGTAGTGAAACCCACAGGGAGTCTCCGGATCCCGCCATGGCGCGGACCATACCGTGACGGGGAACGCGCATGAAGCCCGTGGTCGTGCGTGCGGATAAATCAACCAGATAGATATTGCTCTCAAGGACCTGGACCTCCTGTTCGGTGAATTCCTCCGAAAAGTCGGCGATCCACACGAGGTTTCCGTCCCGGTGAACGGCCGTGATGCGATTTGGCGCGGTGAAAACCACGGTTGATTCAAAATTGTCTTCCGGGTCCAGAAAGACAAGGTGTCTGTGATCGACGAACCAGTAGCCGTCTTCATCTGCAAAGGTATGATAGTATGTGGATCCGTACGGGCGTCGCGGAACGTTGTCGGAAATATTCTCCCATTCGCCGGTGTCTTGGTGGTAAATCCATAAGCGCCCCCCCGCCTCGACGACAAAAACCCGGTTGCCTCTGGAGGCTGAGGCCAAGATGCGCCGCATTCGCGGAGTTTCGCGTTGGATCATGCTCCACTTGCCGGCCTTGAGGTCAAGCCAGCCGAAACGCCCGTGCTCAACCCGCCCGGCGCTTGTGCCGCCCCCCACATGAAGCAACCGGTCGCCGGCGGTGGAGAGGGTGAGCACGTGGTCGGTGGGAAGCCCCTCCTGGGTGGTCAGGTAGCGGTGTTCGTTGGTTGCGGGATTGAAGCCCAACATCCCGTGTCCGTCGGTCCCTATCCAGATCGAGTCATTAACACCAAGAATACGCGTGAAAATATCGCGGTGCGGGAGGGAGACATGCGGAATGGGCCTGATTTCACCTGATTCGGGGGAAAAACGCCACAGCATGCTTTGCAAGTCCGTTGAGTCGAACCCTCCGGAAGCGGCGATCCACAGAGTGTCGTTGGCGAAAAACAGATCAGTTACGGTGAAATGGATGGTCCGGCCGGGGAAACGCACATCCCTTGCCCCGGCGTGGACTTTCCCTTCAACGAGTGGACGGGGCTGACGCACATCATGGGTATACTTTCTCAGGGCCGCGTCGTAATCTTCGTGACGTTTCTGGGTTATGGTTGCGACAACTTGCGGGCCGGGAAATTTTGCTTTGAGTGCCTCAAAGCGATCGGTCGCCCCTATGTTAAAGAACGCGTTACGCATTCTTCTCTCGACCGGAACAAAATTATTTTCGCTCATTTTGAGGTCTGTGGATAATTTCCATGCCAGCTCCCATAATGCCACGCGGTCGTGACGATCGACGAGATTATCGGCCCATTGCCCGATTTGAAGCAAATTTATGTCGTATGATTCGGGGTTTGTTTCGGCGAGCCACCGCAGACGACGCATGCCTTCCTGCTGCCATTTGTAAACCCATTGCGCGCGCGTCAATTGCGGAATGTCTCTAGGCGCCCCCGCATCGCCCCTTGCGATTTGCCTGGCCAACACCAGCGGCGCGCCCGCGTAGAAGTTGATCTGAAACGGACGGCCGCTTTTTTCGAAATTGTAAACGGAGCGGACCCGACTTATGCGGGTGGTCGAGTCGGAGGGTAATTTTTCCAGCGACCGGAGTCCGAATCTATCGAAATGCTCCGTCCAGGCTTCGGTCTGCCGCCAGCGTGTTCGGAAGTCCCTCACCGAATGATAGGCAAGCGGCCGGGGTGTGAGAACTTCCTGATCCCAGCGTTCGATGAGCAATTCGCGGGCGATTTCCGCATTGTTCGGATCGAAAAAAGAAGCCAGTTCCAATAGGGCGACCCGCAGCCGCCAATCGCGCAGTCGTCCGAGTGTTAGACCCCGGTGTCCCTGGAGCGAGGAACGGGAGGCGGAGCGTGCGTTGTGCAAAAGTTTTTCGGCTATCTGAAAACGCGTTTCCTCGGCAACGGGTGGCGACCCTTCGAGCAGCGGCCTGGCGTGCGCGAAAACTGTGGCGGCGAGTTCATCGAGGCCCTTTTCCAGATTATTCAAGGTCAGCACGGCGCTGTGTTCGAGTGGCTCCCGGCCACCGTTCCATGCAAAAAGCGTTACCTCGACCGGAACCTCTTCAAAAGACAGGCCGGCGGCGTCAACCTCCCGGTAAGTGCCCCAAACATAAATGTCGGCCGCGTTGAGCCAATCCCCGCCAACATCGGTGAGTCCGGAGATCGCCAGCCGGACTTCTTCAACGGTATCCTCCGCCCGCGGAAACGTCACGACGCGAAGGTTGTCTCCGGCGCGGGACGAGAACCCGGAGATGATCCGGGATTCAAGGAAATCCATCCGATCGGAATTGGCCGACAGGTTCCGGAAAAACAACGGGGCCACGGTGGTCCGCCCGCCGTACACGGCGAGTTTTGCCGCGGCTTCTTTGAGTGCCTTAGCTGCCTGTTCGGCCACTTCATCCACATCCGCCGCGTTTACCGGAACCGCGAGACCGGGATTCGGCTGAAAGGTATGTTGGCGGGTTGCCAGAACATCCGCGGTTTGCATGTCGAGGACCTCGATCGTCAGGGTGCTTCCCCGGCCTTCGTCGAGGCCGAGGGAGCCGGTAACGAGCAGGTCCGCTCCGACCCAACGGCCGAACTGGAGAGCTTGGGCCGGGTCGTGCAGCCCGAAGAGTGACAAGTTGATTTCACCTTCGGCATGCCGCAGCGACTCGCGCTCAATCCATGAGGCGTCGATCCGTTCCATCAGCAGGCCTTGCACAAGGGTCGAAAGATCGGCGGCAGCCACGGAGTTGTGATGCGAGAGGTCCGTGTTGGAAAACGTGGCGAATGCCACGGCTGTATCGGCCATATCGGCGGGCGCGTCCGGCCCGGCGGGGGCGGCGACCGGCGATGGCGGCGGGGTGGCGCCCTTGTCCGTGGCTCCGGCCGCGGCCAAGCGTTTGGCGATGTGCTCGTGGCCCCGTCGCAGTGCCAGCCCCAATGGGGTTTGCCCGCGCCGGTCCCGCGCCTGCACGTTGGCTTCCGCACCAATAAGAATCTCCACGACATCCATGTGGCCGAGGTCGCTTGCCGCCATAAGGGGAGTGAATCCCATGATATTCGCCGCTTCCGCACGGGCGCCCTGCGCGAGCAGAAAACGAACGGAATCCCCGCAGCCATGGATCGCCGCCAGAAGCAGAGGGGTGAATTCGGCGGAATCTTCGGCGGAATTCACGGTCCGTTCATTGTGGCCGATCAACCGCAAGGCCCCGGCGTTGCCGGATGTCGCAGCCAGACGTATCAACCGCGCGTAATCGAGTCTGTTCGGGCCGATCTCTTGGATCAGGCGTTCCACGTGGGTGTTGTCGCCCTCGGTTATGGCTGTTTCGAGATTGGCCCGTTTTCGCATCAATGGCGAAGGGCCGGTGAGCGCATGGAGATATTCGGCCACATGCGAATTCCGATTCAGCGCCCACTCGAGCGCGGTTTCGCCATTGTCGTCGGTCAACGTCGGATCCGCGCCGTGCTCGAGCAGCAGCTTGACCGTTTCGAGCTGTCCGTGCATCGCCGCGGTAAACAGCGGGGTGCTGCCGCCCGAACGCAGTCGGTGATTGACCTCCCCGCCCCTGAGTATCAGTTCTTCCACGATTTCGAGATAGCCGCGGGCGGCGGCATATACAAGCGGGGGCTCCGAAAGCCTGCCCAAGCCCATGTTCGGATCCGCCCCTGCATCCAACATCGCCCGCACAACATCGGCGTCGCCACGCACCAGCGCGAGCATGTATGCCGGGATGCCTCCGCCATCGGGTGGACCGTCCAAACGGGCGCCCTCGTCCACCAGTTGGCGGACGGTCGCCGGGTCGTCGGCATAAACAGCCGCCGCCAGTCGATCCTCCAACGACTGTGCCGAAGCGGCGATCGCCGCAAAGGTCGAGCCGCAGAAGAGACACGCGGTCAATCCCAAACGGGACGCGGAGAGCTGGGGTGCCTTAAACATGGGATCGGTGTGGAGGTTACGATTTTTTTCCCGGCGGTTCGTCAATATCCAGAAAAGGGATGGACTCCGCAAGCGGAAAATAACGCAACTCCAGTCGTGCGCAGGGCTAAATATTCAATCTGCGTAAAGTCCTGACAGAAAATAAACTCAAGAAAGAGCTGAACAGCCCGGCAAGGATGCCCATGATCAGGGTGGGAATATATCGAGACAAAACAAAATGGAGCTCGTGCCGCCTCATGCCCTGCGTTCTTTGAGCGTGAGGGTGTGGCGGGAGGATGAAACGGAAGGCTTTCTGGGTTTGCTCAGGGAGCATCACGAGCTTGGAGCGCCGGATGCACGGACGCGTCGGCTGTGTCGGGTGGTGACCTTCGAGGGAAAAGCGGTGGCTTTGCTGGTTTGGAACAGCGCCTCGCGGGCCTTGCTCATCCGTTGGGGTCAGCCCTTAAATTAAGAATTAACTGCCTCCTCATTTTGATTGTTTCCGACCACCGAACGTAAAGTTTTATTTTAAGGGCTGACCCCAACCCGGTCCCCCCGGCGAGGCGTCAGCCGGGCAGCTCCAACGGTCATCCGGTATGTTCAATGGCCCGGTGGTATGAGGCTATGGTGAAACGCAGGCAGGTCTCGCCTCTGACAGAGGCATCAAGGGAAGGCGGCCCCCTCAGTCACCGGGTACGGATCCCGTCATCAGCACCCGCGGAAGGGCAGGAAGCTTCCCAACCGAAAAGCCTTGCCGTTCAACACGGTGTCAGCCAACATATGCACGCTGCGGATCGGTACCCGGTCTTGCCCCTAATTCACGGATTCCTGTTTCTTAAGTTGCTGATTAAAAAAAGAAGTGCCGGGGCGAAGCTCATTTGGGTTGGGTGGAGGAGGGGGCGGGGGCGGAGACGCGGATTTTGGGTTCTGAACGCCGGGGGCTCGTCGGAAACGGCCGCTCCTGCATCAATATCTGGGCTGGGAAAAAGCTCTTTTTCGGTCGGAAGGATTAAAGCATGAAAAGAGAAAACCGCTGGCAGGTCACGTTGGCGATCATTCTGATCGCGCTGGCGGCGGCCG
>SLTG01000016.1 GCA_007130045.1 Opitutales bacterium | reverse complement strand
TCGATTTCCACGTTGAATTCCCCGGCCAGCGACCGGGCCTCGCGTGCCAGTTCCTCAGCCCGATCCAGATTGCGTTCCAGGAGGCAGAAGCAGTGCGAGGACGCCGCGAGGGCGTGAACGATCGTGGCGGGATCGGCTTCACGGCCCGCTTCCTGTGCGTCCGAGGTGGCTTTCAACGCCTCCTGGAAATCACCCTTGTG
This sequence comes from Opitutales bacterium, assembly GCA_007130045.1. Classification (GTDB taxonomy): domain Bacteria; phylum Verrucomicrobiota; class Verrucomicrobiia; order Opitutales; family T3Sed10-336; genus PXDC01. The sequence continues at coordinate 47,737 of SLTG01000016.1, read as the reverse complement.
GTAGTAAAGCCAGCCGAGGAGCTGGAATCCCCGCCGCACAAGAGCTTGCTGCCCGGCCTGCCTTGCCTCTCCGGTCACCTGGCGCAGTCGCTCTTTGAGGTCCGGAGGACAAAAATGGGCCATGTCCGGGTGAACGAACAGGGCAAGAAGCTCCAAATGCAGGGGAATACGCGTCGACGCCGAAAGTTCGGCCACGTGCTCGAGGCCGCGCTCCGCCAGGGTCGCCGTTTCTTCATAGGCGCAAACCCTCAGGCTGTGCCGTCCCCCGGCGACACAGGCCCGCGCGGCCAGTTCCAGGTCCCGGCCGAGGGCGGCATGGTGGGCGACTTCGCCGGCGCTCGCCTCGGCCAGGTCGCCTGTGCCGGCGATCCGGCGAGCGATCTCAAGGTGGTTGAGGCGGCGGCGTGGCGGGGAAATTTTCCGGTAAGCCGCGCGGCGGACCAGGTCGTGAGTGAAATCGTAGCTTCCCGATGCCGTCATCTGCAGAAGCTCGTGTCGCTCGAGGGTCTCAATTGCGCCGACAAGCTCGCGTTGAGAGGTATCGATCAGTCGGGAAAGAAAATCGACCGTACAGCCACGGCCCAGCGTCGCCACCCGGGAAACAATTTCCCGCGCATGCGGATCGAGCCTGTCCAACCGTTCATCGAGCAGGCCATCCAGGGTATCGGAACGCGCGTCCTTTCCCTGTTTGAGCGCGCGCGCCACCTCCAGGGCGAAAAGCGGATTGCCTCCGCTTTCGGCGAAGATGCGGTCCGCATCGAGATTGCGGTCGATTTTCTGCGCCAGGTCGACGGTATCGCTCATGTTCAAGGGCGCCAGGTCGAGTTGGCGGAGCCGATGCTCGCGACAAAACGTATGGACAAGGCGTCGTGTCGCCTCGTTCTCCTCCAACTCCGCGGATCGAGCCGCGGAGGCAATCCGCACCTTCCTTTTGGACGTGGTTCGGGCGATATAATGCGTAAGCGCGGCGGAGGCCTCGTCGAACCAGTGGAGGTCGTCAAGCAGCACAAAAACCGTAGGTCCTTCAGCCGCGAGATGTTCCAATAATCGAAACACGGCATCGAAGAGACGGTTTCTGTCGGTCGATCCTCTACCAGCCGGTGCCAATTCCGGAAGCAGCGGCGCCAGCTCGGCATGAAGCGCCTGCGGTATCCTGTCCGCGCCGATTTCGCGCAGCGCGTCGATCCATGCCGTGTACGGTCGTATCCGCTCGACGTCGAAGGCGCATCCCGCCAGAACGGCGCCTCCCTCCGCATTGATCAGCACGGCCAATTCCTGGAGCATCCGCGTCTTCCCGATTCCCGGCGGTCCCGTCAGGAGCAAGACCTCTCCCGGCGTGCTGGAATCAGCTTCTGCCTGCACGAATCTTTTCAGGAGAGCCCGCTCGTTCCGGCGCCCGACGAGAGGCGGAAGCGAGGAGGAATCGGGGGCTCTATTGCGGGCGTGCGGCGCGGGGGTGGCTCTTACGCCGGAGAGGGAACGACGCAACGCTTCCATTTCCGCCGAGGGACGGGCGTTGAATTCCGTTTCCAGCATGTGACGGCACCGTTCGTATTGTTCCAGGGGCTCTTCCTTGCGCCCCATTGCGGCCAGGACCCGGACAAAATCGATATGGGCCTCCTCCGACAGGGGATCGCCGAGCAGCCGGTCGCGGGCATAAGGCAATGCCTTTTCCGGCTGGTCGCGCAACCGGTCAATCAGGACACGCAGGATCGTTTCGTGCAAACGGTGCGCGGCTTCGCGCTCGGTGGTGCGCCAGGTTTCAAATCCGTAGCATGGGGGTAAGTCGAGCCCTTCCAGAAATTCGCCCCGGAACAGAGCTGCCGCCTTCGCGAGCTTTTCGGTTGCGGCCTTCTTCGGATCAGGAGCCGCCAGTTTGCGTACGACAGCGAGATCGACCGTCGCCCCGTGGGGTTCAAAGCCGGTCCGGTCCCTCAGGGCAACGACTCGTGCCGCACCGTCGTTTTCGAGTAAGGAGCGGAGTTTGCTCAAGCTCCAGCGCAAGCCCGAGCGCGGATCGGCCGAGCTTTCGTAGAGAAGATCGCACAGGACCTGGCGTGAATGCAGCCGTTCCGTGGCGACGAGGTAGCCCAACAGGGCGCGTGTCTTTTTCGATCGCGGAAGCGGAAGCGTCCGGTTTCCGCAGCGCACTTCCAAGGTGCCGAGAAGCCGAATATAGAGCCCGTTTCCCTTCATGATATATTCGTCGATAATCCCGGGCACCCGCTTTCGGTGCCGGACCTTTCGCGCCGGCATCCAGCCCCGGCTCAGGCCGCTTCCCGAGTCTTCTCAAAAAACCGCTCGAGTTCGCCCGCGATGCGTTCCGGTTCCATGACCGGGCCGAGGTGTCCGCTGCCGACGAGCTCGCGGGTCTCCGCGCCCGGTATCTTGCCCGCATAGTACCGTACACTCTCGGTGAACCACTCCTGCGCGGTCTGCGTTCCGTGCATCAGAAAAACCGGCGCCGCAATGCTTTCGAGCGAGGCAGGGCCGGTCGGGTTCCGGGCGGCGGCCTCCGTCGCCTGGCGGAATTCCTTGAGATCGACCGCCAGGTTCCGGGCGGCGATTTGCAGAGACTCCGGTTCGTTGAGGGAGGCAACTTCCGCGTCGTTGCCCACGAATTCCAGAAACAGCCGGGTCGCATCGACGGGACGCTCATCTGCCACCGCCTCATGCATCCGTGCGACGAGCTCGCCAAACCGCGCCTCGAAGTCTCGATCCATCACTTCGAGCGCAATCGGCTCGTAGGCGGCGACGGCAGATACATCCCTCGACCGCGCCGCCGCGCCGAGCGAGAGCATGCCCCCGCCCGACAATCCGACAAGGCCGCACGGTTCGCCGACGTTGCCGACATACGTCGCGATGTCGCGCGCCAATCGCTCGGGCGAATGATCGGGGCCGTTCCCGTACACCTCCTCGACCCCCTCGTTCGGCATACGGGCGCACCACCAGGCGATGTGGTTGCCCGCCTGCAACGCCCAGCCCGCGACGCTGTCGAAGCCGGCGATTTCCTCGGCGATCCGCGCGTACGTCACCGGATCGACTTCCAGCCCGCCCAGGGACTTCGGAATAAACATCCGCTGGAGTCCGGCGTTCGTCAGTGCATCCATAACCGCCCTGGCCGGCCGCCTCTCGAGCTCTGCCTCCTCGGCGTGTTCGCTGATCGTCGGGCCCAGCTTTCGGGCAGTCTCCAAGAGCTCTTCGTCGATCGAATACTTCATTGTTACCGTCTTGACGATTATCCGTCCGGTTTCTTCGCGCGCGCCTCGAACGACATTTTCGTGCTCTTTCCTTCACGGTTGGTCCAGACCATGGTGCCGGTTATCGCACCGTCCGTGACCCGTCCCTTCCAGAGATGATTCTCCGTCTCGTGCTCGAGACTCCGGATTTCCGAAGTGAATTCGATGGCCCCGTCTCCGGTGGTGGAGGCCGTGTACGGTCCGGCGCCAAATGCGTACCGCATGCATTCCACGGCAAGCAGGGCACCTTGCCGAAACACCAAGTGCAGGGGCTCGGGTTCGGGTTTTCCCTCTTCGCTTGCTGTTCCCTCGAATGTCAGGCCATCCAGCGGTCCCGATCCCGGCGCAATGCGCGTAAAGCACGCATCGATTTCTTCGCGGCTCGGGGATTCCCGTTCAGGCTTCTCGTTTTCAACACTCATGACTTGCTGTCTCCCTTCTAGTCCAGGTTATTGGTCTTCTTCGTTGCGGCAGGCGACCCCGGCCCGAACCCAGGCGATTTCAATTCCCGCTTTGCCGGATACCGAAGGGCTACCGACCGGATGGCCCAGGTTTCTCAATCGCTCTTCGTCGCCCGTTTGTCTTAATCACCCACAGCCGCCAACGAGGCACGAGCCCGTTCGATTCCGTCAAGCGCGTTGCGGCGGTTGGGGGTTCGTTCCAGAGAAGCCTCGAATGCCTCAATGGCGTCCTCCACCCGCTCCTCCTTGAGGAGCAATTCCGCGTAAAGCTCACGAACGGGAAAGACCTCTCCGGGCGTCGTCGGGTGCTTGTCCATCGAATCTTCGAGATCCGCCGCTTCGTCCATCCGGGCCAGGCCTTCATCGGTCTCGCCACGCTCGTAGAGGATCCAGGCATCCACGGCTTTGCCGAGAGCCTCGGTCATGTACGCCCAGTAGGCGTCGTCTGCATCGCGCAGTGTCTGTACCCGTTCCATGATCTGATCGCGCTCGATTTCGGCCTGGTCGAGGACACCGGAGCGTGCCGCCCCGAGGCCGCGCGCGTAGTGAAATATTGCTTCGGCCACAGGAAAATCGCCCCACGAAAGGACGTCGGGCTTTCCGGATTCGAGCGCGGCGGCCTCCTCCCACATCCGCTTTTCAAGGTAATAGCGCGCCTGGGGCGCCGCGATGTTGTAGGCGGCAAAGGACGCAGGCCACATCTCTTCGACCTCCTGGACCCTTCGCAACGTCTCGCGCGCCTTCTCTTCTTCGCCCATCTGGAGGTAGGCGTACATCATGTAATCCAGGGCGTGAACGTAATGCGCGCTGGCATGGGGATCGTGCTCGGCCTGACGCAGCGCCGCCGCGGCGGAACGCTCGTTCCAGTCGGCAGTCTCCTCCCAGTACCCAAGCCGAACGAAGATGTGGCTCGGCATGTGCAGGGCGTGAGGCGTGTTGGGCGCCAGTTGATCGTATCCCCGGGCCGCCTCCAGTGCCCTTTCCGCCAATTTCGGGCTGTCGTAGGCGTGGATGAGGTAATGAAATAGACCGGGGTGCTCCGGGTGGTCCTCGAAGTAAGCCTCGAGGATCGCGCCCGCCCGCTCTTCGCGGGTAAAGTCCCGCTCCTCGTCCGGCGAGAACTGCGTCATGGCGAAACACACTTCGGCCAGGGCGTAAAACGCCGCCGCATCCACGTCTTCGGGATACGCCTCGTGAATCTCACGCTGGGCGTCCATCCATGCGCGCACCCGTGCCTCGTGGTCCCTCGCGCGGCTCTCCATAGGCGGTTCCGGTTCGGTGAAAAACGCCTCCGCCGCGGCGATGTAAGCCTCTTCGCGCTCCGTCTGCGCCCCGAGTTCACGCGCTTTCGCCGCAGCGGCTTTCCCGCGCTCGAGTCCTTCGGGTGGAGTCGGATGCCAGAGCGGTTGAAAGCTCGTCATCGCAACCCCCCAGTGCGCCATCGCGCAATCGGGGTCCGCTTCGGCCGCGGCCTCGAAATGCGGCCGGGCCTGTTCGTACATCATGTGATGCAGGTGCGCAAGGCCTGTTTCGAACTCCCTCTGCGCCTCCTCGTTGCAGGAGATCGGAAAATTCACGACCCCGTGTTCGGCTTCGTGTTCATTTCCGTGCTGGGCGATACTCAATGGACTCGCGCCCATGCTCAGTACCAGAAGAATGGTACCGGTCATTCTCATGTGGTGCCTCTTCATAATTTCCTCCTTGGTCTGTGTAAACGATATATGGTTCGAGAGATTGGTTAATCTCACGTTGCCCGGCGTATCGGCGTCCCGACCGGGCGTCAGTCAACACACGGGATCCACGCGATCCCGATTCAGCTTTAATCGTTAGCGAACAAACGACCGTTATCAGGAAATTCTCATTTCGTCAAACCCTTCTTGCCGTGACAATCTGACTCATCCGGCTCGTTCGATCGGGCTGCTTCCGGTTCCCGGGAGAAGCTTACTTCTCGGCCGTTGCCGGGATCATCCCAAAGGAAGCGTCAGGCAATGACGGCGCCTTCGGCTCGATACATTCCCGGAAGCACAACGCGGAAAGGCTGGAAACCGATTCATCGACGAATGACGGGGCGCCTGGTCTTGACGAGGGCAAACGCTACGGTTCAGGACCGGGGTTTCGCCTCGTTGCGTCTCTGGCCGCGGAGGTAAATCGCGACGGCGAGCCCGGCGCTGCCGAGGATCATGTTCATGACGACGATCTGGTAGCGGACGGCTTCCAGGGGGGAGATGCCGGAGAGGATTTGGCCGGTCATCATGCCGGGAAGGGCTACCAGGCCGACGGCGAGAAACGTGTTTATCTGGGGAATCATGGCGGCGTTGAAAGCGGCGTTGCGTGCGGCGCGGTAATCGGCGGATTCACGATCCTTTGCGAATCGCTCGCCCGCCAGGCTAATCGCGTTCATGGCGTTGGCAAAGATCATTCCGGTGAGGGGAATGAAATAGCGGGGCTGGTAGAACGGGTCGAGGCCGATGACGCCCCAGAGAACCAGCGCGAGGACCGCAATGCCACTGACGGATAGCGAGAACAGGATGAGGCCGTACTGCCCCGCCCCTTTCCTGGCGAGGGGCCGCATGGCGATCCACGAAGAGACCCCGAGCACCATAACCAGGATAGCAAGACCCAGCCAGGCGCTTTCGTTTTCGAAAACAAAGACCAGGACGAAGCCAACCGCTATCAACTGAACGAGCATGCGGAAGGTGGCATAGCCGAGGAGACCTCCCCCGCCGTTCCATCGCTGAAACACCCAACCGACGGCCAGCACCGGCAACAGACTCAGCCCGATCCCCCACCACGGTATATGAACCACACCTTCACTCATCCTGAGTTCAGCAGTTAAACTGCTGAACTCAGGATAACAATGCCAATTATACCGGGAGGGATTCGAAAAGGTTGGCCGTGGAGATCTGCACGGAGTCCTGGGGTTCTTTGCGGGATGATCGGCACCCTGAACGACGCTCGACACGGCGCCTAAATCCGAACGTTCTCGAATCCCCTCATGCGGGCGCCGGCCGTTTAAGAGCCTGTCCTGATTCGGTTGCAGGCTACCGAAAGAACCCGCTTCAACCCTCCCCCGCCGAACAGAAAATGCCGCGGGAGCGCTGGAGCCAGTTCTTCAGACGCTTCGATTACGAACTGTACCGCGATCTCAATCGGTTGGCGGGTTATTCCGGATAATGTCGGGCCTCCGTGTCGAGCTGTGGGACGGCAATTGCGCGAGCATTCATTTCTCCACCCGCCGCCAGGGGATGACGGCGCGTTGGCCGCCGGATTCCAGGATCTTGGCTTCGATGCCGTAGGCGGATTGGAGGTGGCCGGGCTGAAGGACTTCTCCGGGAGGGCCGCAGGCAACGGTGCGGCCTTCGTTGAGAAGGAGCAGCCGGTCGCAGAAACGGGAGGCGAGCGCGAGATTGTGGAGGACCACCACGACCGTTGCGCCGTTTGCGTGAACGTGACCGCGAAACAGTTCCATCAACTGCAACTGGTGGTAAGGATCGAGTCCGCTCGAGGGCTCGTCGGCGAAGAGCAGCGCCGGATTACCCGCGAGGGCACGGGCCAGAAGCACGCGCAGACGTTCGCCGCCGGAGAGTTGGGTGACAGGGCGCCGGGCCAGCCCGGCGACGTCCACCGAGGCCATCGCCGAGGCAACCGAACGGACATCCTCTTCAGCCGGCCCGCCCCACGGGGCGAGGAAGGGAAGGCGTCCGAGCATGACCACTCGTTCGGCGGCAATCGGCCACCCGCATTCGGCGTCCTGGGGCAGATAGCCGATTTCGCGGGCGCGCTCGCGCCCCGAGTACGAACTGAAGTCTTCTCCCCGAAAGCGCACCTCCCCGCTTTCGCAGGGAACGAATCCGAGCACGCCTCGCAGCAGGGTCGATTTACCTGACCCGTTCGCGCCGACAATCCCGAACAGTTCTCCGGACCGAAGGGCGAGGTCCACCTCGTGCACGACCCGGCGCCCGCCGAGACAGACGTTTATGCCGCGGGCATCGAAGAGGTGGGAGCAGGTCTGTTTATTGGAATCCATTACGGGAATAACTCAATTTGGCGGAATCATTGACGGCAGAATCAGTTTTCTCAATTGCGGGAACCGGCCGTTCTGGAATTCTGAGTTTATAGCCATTTACGGATACAGGCGGCGGAGGCGGAAGATCAGCCAGAGGAAAAACGGCGCGCCGAGGAGCGCGGTGAGAACCCCGAGTTTGAGTTCCTGTTCGACGGGAATAAGCCGCACAAGGATGTCGGCCCAAAGGAGGAGCAGCGCGCCACCCAAAGCGGACGCGACCAGCAGCTTCGCGGGATCGTACCTGACCAGCGGTCGGAGGATGTGGGGCACGACGAGGCCGACGAACCCAATCGCGCCGGCGGCGGCGGTGGCGGGTCCGACGACAAGCGCGCAGCCGGCGATGATCCCCAGGCGCAGCCTGCCGAGCGAGATCCCGAGACTCGCCGCGGTGTCTTCGCCGAGCGTGAGGGCCTGGAGACCGCGGCCGCAGGCGAGGATCACCGCCGCTCCGACCGCGATAAACGGCCCGGCGAACCCAATGTGTTCCCAACTCCGGTCGGCGACCGAACCGAGCAGCCAGAAAACGATTTCCTGGGTGGCGAACGGGTTCGGGGAAAAATTCAGCACGAGCGAAGTCAGGGCCGCGGTCAGCGCGGAAACGGCGACCCCGGCGAGAATCAGGGTCTGGATGCTGCGCACCTTTCCCGCAAGCCAGGCGATGAGGAAGGTGGCGGCGGCCGCGCCGGCGAGTCCGCCGAGCGGAATGGCAAGAGTGAACGCCGCCCCGCGGAGCAGACCCGTGTAAAGGACAAGTACCGCTCCCAGAGCGGCCCCGCCGTTTATCCCCAGCAACCCGGAATCGGCGAGGGGGTTGCGCGTGTACCCCTGGAGCGCGGCCCCGGCGATTCCAAGGCCTCCCCCGACCAGCAGCGCAAGGACGGTGCGCGGCAGACGGAGTTCACGGACCGCCACTCCCATCGGTTCGCCCGGCGTGAAAAACCAGCGGAGCACCTCAGCCGGAGAAAGCCAGACGGCCCCGATCGACAGGGACAGGACGGCGCTAAACACTACAAGGACGCTTAAACCCAGCGGGACGCTCACACTGCCCCGGCGTGAATCCCGATTCTCTTTTGGCACCGTCACTGCTCCTCCCCTTCCCGTTCGCGGAGGATCGCGTCGGTCTGTTCGAACAGGTATTCCGCCGTATCGACGGTCAGGTTGTTTCCGTTAATCGTCCAGGCCAGCGGAATTTCGATCCTGTACATTCGTCCTGAAAGCTGCCGGAGGGCGCGGTGGCGCACGAGCATATTTCCCAGTGTGGGATCGTCGTCATGGAAAGGCAGCAGTATCAGGAAATCCGGCGGCGATAGAATGAGTTTTTCCAGTGGAAGGGATGCTTCCCCGCGGATTCCGAGCGATTCGGCGTGATTGCGCAATCCGGCCGCCTCCATGATGTGGTGGAGGAGGCTTTCGGCGCCCTGCGTGTATCCGCCCTGCAGGTACGACAGGGCGGTCGGTCGGATCGACCGCTCCGCGACCCTTTGCTGGAGTTCCGCAAAGCGTCGATCCATGTCGGCGACAAGCGCCTCTCCCCGCTTTTGAACGCCGAGGATCTCCGCAACGCTCAACACGAGTTCCCGGCATTCGTCGATGTTCGTCGCGACCGGCAGTGCCACGAACTCGATCCCGAGCCGTTCGAGCAGCTCCGCGGTGATGCGGGGGGTGTATTGGCTGCCGAATACGATGTCCGGTTCGAGCATGAGAATTTCCTCGACCGCCGTGGAGGTCGAAGGAAAGGCTGCGGCCCGGTCCGCGAGCCGGGAAAGCCGGGGGTCGGACGCGAGGTGCGAAAGCGCCGCGATGTTACCGGCTTCGGCCAGTTGAAGCACCAGTTCGTCGGCGGCGAGATTGATCGACACGATCCGCCGGGGTTCCGGGGGTTCGGCGGCGCGGCATTCTGTGGCACCGGCAAAGGTGATGGCGAGAGGAATCAGCACTGCGGCGCCCAGCAAGGATGCGTATTTCCGAAAAGCTAGCATCGGCGTCGCCGAAAAATCGCGGTCCCGGCCCGTGACAGGTCGGTTGAAAACGGCCTGCCATACGCATGCATGGTGGGGTATGTCGGTCCCTGCCCTGTCGGCACTATGCGCTCCGTAATTTCTGATTGTTTGCATTCGGACCTTTCGGATTGTTTCCTGAGAGTAATTATTGAAAACTGAAAATCAATCTCAGCAATTTGGAAATTTAAACCGCGAATGAAGAACAGGAAAGACAGCTCGACACCTCCTGCCGAACAGCCCTCGCCGCGGGCGACCGGCAAGCGGCGCGGGCTGGTGATTGTGAACACGGGCGACGGGAAAGGAAAAACGACGGCGGCCCTTGGGTTGCTCGTGCGGGCGGCTGGACGCGGGATGCGCACGCGGCTATTCCAGTTTGTCAAGCGCCCGGACACCAGGTTCGGCGAACACGTCAGCCTGGAAAAACTGGAGATTCCGCACCAGGGGCTCGGTGACGGGTTTTCCTGGATGAGCCGTGACCTTGACCGCAGCCGCGAACTCGCGGCGGAGGGCTGGGCGGAAGCTCGCGAGGCGATCGCGGGCGGCGAATACGACCTGGTCGTACTCGACGAGATCACCTACCCGGTGAACTGGAAGTGGATCGACTCGGAAGACGTGCTCTCTTCCCTGCGCGAACGCCCTCGGCACGTCCACGTGGTCATTACCGGCCGCGACGCGCCGGAAGCCCTCCTCGCCCTCGCGGACACCGTCACTGAAATGAAGAAAATCAAACATGCCTTCGAAGCCAACGTCCCCGCACAAAAAGGGATCGAGCATTAACCCGAGTTCCGCGGTAGAGTGCCGGGAAAATGAGGGCGAAAGGCTACGCGGAGGCGCTCACGCACACAAACTACTGTTTCCTGAAAAAACCGGAATATCTTGCCCCGAAATAGACCCTCAAGCTTGGCGACATTCTTCCGTACGATCTCAAAAGCGTTCGCGTCAATTCGCTCAATCGAACCGCCTCACCGCTTTCAACCTCACACTTCAAACCTTTCCTTGCAGGCCCACAGCCCCAAGGCGGGATTTGAAATGTAAAAAACTTCCTCTCCGTCAGGCAGTATATTAAACCCGTCTTTCAGCTTTCCGGGATCGTACTTTTTTGCCATTGCTTCCAGGGGTGCATAGTTAAAGTTGACGGAGCGGATCTCCTTTTCTGTGATGTTGCCCGGACAATACGTGATGGTGAACCGGTCTTCGGCAGAGCCTTGGATCAGGTGTGCTGCAGCACTTAGGTTTTCCTGCAGATCCGAATTCTCCCGTGTGAGTTTCAGGATTTCAGGTGTGGTAAGATAACCGTATTTCCTGATCAAATGGTCGATCTGCCTGTCTTCGCCAAACTCTTTCAGTCCCGGGGCCAGCACCACCAACTCACCTTTATCGGCAATAGCCATGCGTGTACGATAGACGCTTTTGTTTCCGAGCCACGTACTCTTGAACTCTTCCGGATCGAGATAAACCACTACCTTTCTCAGTGGCTTGGGAAGCATGATAAAGTTCACTTTCAACGAAAGTTCGGCCGCCCGGTAATAACATTCATGGTCGTCACCGATAAACAGGCCTCGCACCTTTAGCTTGCCTTCCTCATCTTTTGCCACCACCGTGAGCATATATACTATGGGCATATCCTTCGCAAACCGCTCGGAGGCGTAGTTCAAGACCTTACGCACGGGTGTATCAGACCTGCCCAGAATACGCTCGATCCCGTAAGCAGCCCCCAGAAAATGACTCTTGTTGATCCCTTCGACTCCGCCCGTGCCCACAAAAATATTTTTGTTGTAGTTGGCCATTCCGATCACCTCGTGCGGCACCACCTGTCCTGGAGAAAGAATAAGATCGTAATTACCATGCACGAGCATCTTGTTTACCTGGGCCGGCCACGTATATTCCACACGATTTTCCGACACTTCTTTCACAAAACCGGCAGGCACCTCACCCAGAGTCACGATATCGCTGCGCCATCTATGTTCTCTGAACAAAGATACCGGCACCCCGGGAAACATTTTCCCGATTTCCTTCTCGCTCATGGGGGCATGGGTTCCCAGTGCCGGCAGAATGTCCGTAAGGGCCTTGCCGTAGTAAGCATAGGCCAGTGTGGTAAGATAACCTGCCCGGGAATGATAGCGGGTGAAATCAGGGGGAATGGCCAGAACTTTTTCCCGGTCACCCATTCTGCCGAAGGCCTCAAATACAGCGGTTTTAATATCTTCCGAACTCAAATCGGCGGTTTCGGAACCATAAGCGTAATACAGCATTTATATTCGAAATTCAGATTTCACATTTTCAAAAGACCCACAAACCGCCTCAACCCGTCATTCAACACCCGATAAACATTCTACTTCGACAATTGCCCATCACTATCTTTTCACCCTCGCATTTCCCTGCCATATGTTCCAGACCATCTCCTCATCAGCGGGCTGGGCATAGTCGGTTTCGAAGGTGGTTGCCAGAGCACCTGACGCCCAGCCAAACTGCACCCATTTTTCGGGCGACCAACCCTTAAGGATTCCATAGAGCATTCCGCCCACAAATCCATCACCTCCACCAATACGGTCAAGCACTCTGATAGGGTTGGGCCTGACCACTTCCCAATGATTACCAGCCAGCATTATGGCGCCCCACAGGTGTTCGTTTACGCTGACTACTTCACGCAAGGTGGTGGCAAATACCGATGCATCGGGAAATGCCTCTTTGACGCTTTCAATCATGGCTTTAAAGCCATCGATCTGCGCTGCAACATCTTTCCCGCCCGCTTCCGGCCCTTTGACACCCAGGCAAAGCTGAAAATCCTCTTCATTGCCGATCAGGATATCGGACGCCGATGCGATTTCGGTAAAAATCTTCAGCAACTCTTTTTCACGACCCTTCCAGAATGAAGCCCTGTAGTTTAGATCGAACGAGATCCGCGTTCCCTGTTTTTTGGCGGCCCTTGCCAGCTCGAGGCAAAAGTTGCCCGTATCTTCAGACAGCGCGCCGATCAAACCTGACAGGTGCATCACCTGCACCCCTTCCTCCCCGAAAATGCGATCAAGATCAAAATCTTTCACATTCAGGGTACGCCCCACTTCTCCAGCGCGGTCGTTGTGTACACGTGGACCACGTAAGCCGAAGCCACTATCAGCAATATTAAACTGATGGCGATAGCCCCAAGGGTCTCCCTGATCGACCTCCGGGCCTTCGTATTCCATATTGCGCGACCTGAGGTTGGCCTTTATATATGCGGCAATTGGGCTGCCTTTCACAAAGTTGGTAAGCACTTTTACCGGGAAGCCCAGGAAAGAAGATATACTGGCCACGTTGGTCTCAGCGCTGGTTGCCTGCAGCTTAAACAGGTCGCTGCTGTGAACAGGCTGGCCGTTTACAGGCGTAATTCTGGCCCCGATGCTGGTGGGGACCAGCATGGCATATTTACAATTGGGTCTGAGCTTCATATTCTGATAGGTTTAAAATATTTAAAACTTGGTTTGTCTTGCCACCCTTCCGGTTGCATCGATGCCCATGAGTTTTCTCACCTCATCAACGCTCACCTGGTTAAAGTCAACATAAATGGTATGCTTGAGACACGATGTGGCCACAGCAAACTTCGTGCCCTTTGTCCGGGTCGGTGGCATGCGCGCTTGACCGCGACACGATTCTTATCAAAGACGGCGCAAATTCACTTTTCATTGCCACCTGCGCTCTTTCGCAATTTCAGTTGGCTGCCGGTCGAAGGTCGTCGTTGGAGATCAGGATGACCACTTTAGAGTTCATCGCATTCTTGCGTTTTGTTCGCCGACCCAGAGGTCCGGGTTCGAACCGAGTGCCTTTTTTACTTCGTCCGTAGCGGCCGTCAACGCTTCGATGGTGTCCTTTTCAATGACAAGCCTCGCCGCGTGTGCGTTCTTTCGAATCTGTTCGGGGTTTCGCGCGCCGGCGAGCACGTTCGTCACTCCTTTCCGGTGCAGCAACCATGCCAGGGCGACCTCCTCCATTGGACGCCCGAGCTGTTCGCATATCCGGCGAATGTCTTCAACCGCCCGGAACACCGCGTCCTCGCACCCGGGTTCCCCGTGGCGGGTTTCCGGGCGCTTTCCCGAAAAATGACGCGTGCGCGCCCGCCCTTCCGGCACCTCGTCCGCCGAACGGAACTTTCCGGTCAGCAACCCCTGGGCCAACGGCGAATAACAGAGAATACCGATCCCACGATCCGCGCACAGCGGCTGGATTTCGTATTCGATCGCCCGGGCGAGGAGGCTGTATGGGAGTTGGTTCGACACACAGTCGGCGCCGGTTTTCAAGAGATCCCCAAGGTCGCGCGACCCGAAATTGCAGACGCCGAAAGCACGGATTTTCCCCTGTTCGCGAAGGGCGTCGAGCGCGCCCACCGTGTCCTCCAGAGGAATGTCCCAGTTGGGCCAATGCACCTGGTAGAAGTCGATCGTGTCGGTCTGCAAACGGCGCAGGCTTCCCTCGCAAGCGCGCGTCAGATCGGCCGCGGCGAGCTTTTTCGGACCGACTTTGGTGCCGAGGACGAATTCCTCCCTGCGGCCTTTCAAGGCCCGGCCGATCACTTCCTCGGACCTGCCTTTGCAGTAGCCTTCGGCCGTATCGATGAAATTAATGCCTTCGTCTCGCGCGGCGTCAATCGTTGCAAGCGAATCCTTTTCGTCCTGTTCGCCCCACGTTAAATCCGTAGCCAACGCCCATCCGCCCAGGGCAACCGCGGAAACTTCGATTTCTGAATGGCCTAGCTTACGATATTTCATCATCAGTGCGGCATTTATACCAATGAACCAATATCAGGCAATCCCAATCACACTTCCAGCATGCCCTTGATGATCCGGCTTTCAGGCGCGACCCAATCCGCAAAAATATCCGGAAGAGAACTCATGGATGCACGGTGGGTGACCCACGGCGCGGTGTCGACTTCGCCTTTTTCGATATGGGTGATAATTGCCGGGTACTCGTTGCCGCGTGCGTTGCGACTGGCCAGCAGCGTCAATTCCTTCCGGTGGAATTCCGGGTCGTTAAACGAAATCTCTCCGAGCACGAGTCCGACGAACACCAAACGGCCGCCCGAGGCGGTCAATGAAACCGCGTTCTCCATCGACCGGCGGTTTCCGGTCGCATCAAACACGATGGACGGCAATTCCCCGTTACAGGCATTCTGGATCCCCGACAGCGCGTTCTCTCCGGCCTGGATCGTGTGGATTTCCGGAAAGTGTTCGCGGCAAAACGCCAGCCGTTCGGCTCGGACGTCCGTCACGAGGACACGGCAGCACCGGAGCAAGGCGAACGCCACGACCCCGAGTCCGATGGGACCGGCCCCGATGATCAGAACGCTTTCGCCCGGTTGCGGATTGGCCCGTCCGACCGCGTGAAATCCGATCCCAAGCGGCTCCACCAAGGCGAGCTGGTCCGCGGAGAGCCTGCCGGAAAGGTGCAGTTTGTTTGCCGGCAGGAGCATGAATTCGCGCATGCCGCCGTCGACATGGACGCCGGGTACCAGAAGTCGCGTGCAGCAGTTGCTCTTCCCCGCCCGGCAGGCGATGCAGTTGCCGCAGTTCAGGTAGGGCTCGACCGCGCACAGATCCCCTGTCTTCAGGTTGCCGACCTCCGGGCCCGGCTCGACGACATCAACCGCCAGTTCGTGCCCGAGGATCCTGGGATATTCAAAGAAAGGCTGGTCGCCGCGAAAAGCATGAATGTCCGTTCCGCAGATACCGATACGGCGAACCTTGGTCAGAACTTCGCCGGGACCGGGAGCCGTGGGGGAGTCGGTGTCAGTCAGGACGAACCTGCCTGGTTTTTCCAAGATAACCGTTTTCATGCTTCGGAAACGAATGACACGATCCGGTCCGGCGAACAAACCGTTAAACCGATAGCAAATCGCTTTTCCGGGAGTGCGGGCAAACGCTCACCGGATGCGGTCTTGAAAGGTGCTCTCATGTGCAAGGTGTGCCAAATCGGGCTGGCGAAGTCAAGTCCGGCTTCATCGGCACGTCAAACGTGCTCAACTCACGGCTCAAGCGAAAACAGGCACATTCTCTCCGAGAAAGTTTGAGCAAAATGAAGGCAGCTTCAAGTTCGCTCCGTTACCGCGCCGACTGTTACATCATAATCCGCATGGAGCTTGCTCGAGACAGTCTTAAGCTTGTCTTTCCGGTCCTCCCTTCGAACCCACGAATTCATTCGAAGAGGCCCCCATTTTAGCTAGCCGTAACTGCGTGTCGCCCGCTGCCAATGTTGTCCAATCGAACATACCCGTTTTCTTTTATACCCCGGATGGCTTTGCCGTCAAGAATAATGCGGTTCTTCCTGCAAATGCTCCGCGGGATCTGCACTCTTGTAGTCGTGTTTGACGGCGTTTCGATTTCCATATGAAATCCTTCACCAGGGTGATTGGAAAAACGTGCTTTGATGGGTCCGCGAATGGATGGTGTCGTTAATTCAGCCCATTGCAAGCTCCCTGGTTGAGGGAAAATAAGTATCTCTTCAAACCCGGGCTTAAGTGGCTGGATTCCCATCAGGTTTCTGGGAATGACATTGGCCGGAACGGCACCCCAGGCGTGATTCCAGTCTTGATTCGGCTTCAAACGATCGTCCCAGGCTTCCAATGTGATCGTGGTCCCCACATCATAAACCATATGTCCCCAGGAGCGTTCACCCGTGGATGACAGCAACGAAAGTGCATAGTCATCGCAACCCGCATTATAGAGTGCCTCCATGAGAAACTGAGCACCATATACGCTGCATGCCATTCCCTTTGATTTAATGAATTCACAAACCGCCGGCTTGTTCTCATCGGGAATTAGATCCGAAGCCATCGCAAACATATTGGCGTGAAGAGAGCAGTGATCACTGCCTTCTCCATCCACTACCAATCCGGAATCTGGATTTATGAGTGTTGCGCGATAGTTTGAGCGCAGAATTGTCGCTCGCTCCTGAAAGTGTTGGGCATCATCCGATTTACCAAGGATTCTAGCGATTCTCGCAAAAAGCAGGAGAGCCCTGTAATGGAGAGCGTTGATCACCGAATTCACAGGAAAGAACTCATATTCGTCCCGCTCACTTTGCGGCCAATCGACAATATTGGTTATGGAACGGTTATATAAGTCCATGGATTCCCCTTTATAGTGAATCTTACGCAGGACATCATCAGTCATCCTTTCAACCGCAATGAAACCGCGATCATCTTCCAAATCGATCAATGTTTTCGCCTTCAGGTCCTCGTAAAAACCGGCCAGCGACGTCGTGTCCCCGGTGTAGAGGTAATCATTCCAGGCAATCAGCACGGAGTCGATGATCCATTCTGTTGGCCAAGTGGGATTTAGCATGAGGTGTTCGTGGGTTCGCCGGGCCATGGCGTATTCGCGATCCGTGGTATAATGGCATAGCTGATTTATGTACGCGTCTGCCTCATACGGTATGCGTTCCCTGTCTCCATCAACATAATAACCGCAAAAACTAGTTGCCTTGATGCTATATTTGCAAAGCTCCCATACATCATTCAGAACATTGCATGACGATCGAAAATGGGACGCATTGTCATCGAATGGATAAAATACGATGCGCTGACGGATGTCTTCACGCCGCAGCTCGACGTTGATGCCGCTGATCTCGCAGTAACGGAATGGGTACACTTCGAATAATTCATCGGGCATGTGAATCGCAAAATCAAGGGTGTTGCGAGGATCAGGGGGGATCTCCAATAAGTAATCAAACGTTCCACGTTTAACCTTCAACGGGATCCTGCAGTAGCGCCTGCTGCCGCCGGGATTTCGATGGATGTGGTGGGGCCTTTCAAGGACCTCGCCCAAGTGAACTTCGACCTCCTGGTCCCGGTTCGATTCTACTTTTATAACAATCGTCCCGAACGCGGCTCTACCGAAATCCATAAACCATTGTCCCGCCGATATTTGAACGATTTCCATGGGTTCGATGTCGGAGGTGGTAAGGCTCGGGCAGTCCGTTTGGCGGTTATCCGCAAAATCTGCTGTGCGAAACATCTGTATTTCGGACCATGGCCCGGCGTCACCCGGGCGGTTCCATGTCCGGACTTTCCAGTAGTAATTCCGGCTTTCCTCAAGCGGCCGTCCCTCGTAGGCTACCATGGTCGAGCGATTATCAATCTGCCAGACTTTGTTGAAATCCGGGGCTCCTGAATCCCAGAGGTCGGCATCGTTCAAGAGGAGTTTTTGCGGTGAAGATGCCACAAGAATCTGTGATCCAATAGAATGGCTTCCGGGAAGAGTATCTCGGACAATCCAGGAAAACTGTGGCTTGGGCGTGGTTATACGCGCATTTGAGGGGCGATGGAGCAAGTTGACCATCATTCCATGTGGTTGTAGTGTTGCCATAAGTTATGTTTGCCAAACGGACCGGTAAGTAGTTGAGGTTTCGAATGCCGATCTATGGCACTACGATCACAACACCAATATCGGCGTTTCGCCAACTGGGATTGCGGAGGATGATATGCTCACAGGTAGGAAATCGCTTTTCAGGGTCTGCGGGCAGACACTCACCGGAACCGGTCTGAAAATATGCTCTCATGAACAATGGTGTGCCAATTCGCGCTGGCGATGTCAAGTCCGGCTTCAGGTGGGCCTTGAGCGGGGTCAAACAGACCGAGTGACCTACAGAACAGTCTCGACGGCATGCGGCGGCGGGATCCCGGGGACAACCGGTTGTTTCGCGAGCGCTCAAGCGGTCGCGTATATCATCAAAGCCTTTATTGTCATAATCCATACGTGTGTGATTATAACCCATAAAATTGCTGTGCAGTTCTCCCAAAAACATAATCCCGTTCCTCTTGAGACCGTCCTTGCAACGCCTTGTTTGTTTCCACCCAAACGCGTTCATAATCATCCGAAAGGTTGCAAATCGGCCAATCACTTCCGTACATCAACCGTTCAGATCCAAATACATCAAATGCCACATCAATATACGGTTTTATATCTTCGGCTGCCCAGGTATCCCAATCCGCTGCGGTATTTAACCCCGAAATCTTCGCATACACATTCGGATGTGAAGCGGCTTCTTTCAATTGACTGGCCCAAGGCTCCATCTGCTTCTCCCGGATTGGCGGTTTGGCAAGATGATCAATAACAATTCTTAAATGAGGGACATTTTTCGCTACTACGGGAATGTGCACCAAGTGATTAGGAAACACTGCAGGTATATCGAATGAAAGCTGATATGAACCTAGAACCCTCAGTCCCTCCATTACGTTACCCTGAATCATCCATTCCGGATCAGATTCCGTCATAATCAAATGCCGCACACCTTTAAACTTGGGATTTTCAGAAAATTTCCTTAAGTGAATGTTAGCCTCGTCTGGTTTATGCAGAGGGACCCAACCTACGACTCCCGCAATCCACTCGTACTTTCCGGCAAGTTCCAACATATACTCCGTTTCTTCACAAACGTCCATTGCTTGAACAACGACTGTTTTATTCATCCCCATCTTTTGAAGCAAGGGCGCTAGTTCAGGCGGTTCAATATTGCGGTAGATATGCGGTCTATTCTTATTTAAAACAGGATATTCAAGATTATCCACATTCCAAAAATGTTGATGGGCATCTATCTTCATAATCCGTCAACTCACAACAATCTCTTTCGCTCAAGGTCTCTTCTGGGGCAAATTATTTTCATCTTAAATTTTCTTGGTCTAATGAAAATGCCGGCTTTTTATTGACCTCTCCTGGTATAAATCTGAATTTTTCAAGGATTTCATCGGTAATGTTCACCCCTAATCCTGCCTTGACTTCTGGTAGATAAACATATCCGTTCTCGTATTTTAACGGCTCAATCAGCAATCCGTCTCGGAGAGGGTTCACCGTTCGATCATATTCCATAATCAGAACATTCGGTGTCGACACAATCAAATGTAAATTGGCCATTAGAGATACACCTGAGGTAAAAATATGAGGCGCACATTGCAAATTGAAGGCGTCTGCCATGGCCATGATCTTCTTACTTTCCAGTATCCCACCACTTCTGGTAGCATCCGGTTGAATGATATCCACTGCTTGCCTGACCATTAACTCTTTAAACCCGTATTTCGTCTGATGATTTTCCCCTGCGGCAATAGGGATATCCGTAAGTTGTGACAATCTAGCATAGTCGTCAATATTTTCCGCCACAAACGGCTCTTCCAGCCATAATAACTCTACCTTTTCCAGCTTTTTCGCTACTCTATATGCAGTGTTAAAATCCCAAGGTCGATCAACATAACACATTCCCGCATCAACCATTAAATCCACCTCTTTACCTAGAGCTTTTCGAGCTGCGCTTACGACTTCAATATCTCCTTCAATATCTGCGCCTATCCTCATCTTCATCGCAGTATAGCCTTCGTCCTTATAGCCCTGCATTTCCGCAATAAGTTCATCCAGCGTGCTACTCATTCCAGCACTTGCATAAATCCTGATCTTATCTCTACAAATACCACCTAATAATTCATAGACAGGCTTCTTGAGGGATTTTCCTATGATGTCCCACAAGGCAATCTCCAGTCCACTAATGATTTGAACAGCGAGGCCGCCTTGTCCCCATCCTCTGGATCTCGTGTACAATTTCTTCCATATTTTCTCGATATCGAAAGGATCCTCTCCAATAAGCAATTTCTTAAACTGCTCTTCGACAATGCTGACAACTGATTGCGGAATAGAAGAACTTTCGCCAATTTCGCCAATGCCTTGAATGCCTTTATCCGTCCAAATTCGAACTAAAACGGTATTTCTTTGCAGCTTTACCCATCCTGGACATTCCCAAATTTCATCCTCTGTATAGCGGTAGGATAGTGGGATTGCTTCAATATTCGTAATTTTTAAATCGCTCATAATTGCTATTTCCTCCGACGGTTCGATTACATGCCGGGAATCTATATCGCTTACTATTTTGTTTTAGTTTGAATAATACTCGGTTAAGAATATTCTCCTATTCTCCTATGCTGCGGGCTCTGGTCTATCACGGAATTTTTGACCACGGATTGCACGGATAACACAGATTCAAAGGCGGAGGTTTCTTATCTGTGCCCATCTGTGAAATCTGTGGTTGAAGATCGGTTCTTGGTTCGGGCCTCATCTGCGGAAACGCCGATGCTATCGATCAAGCGCCTTATCCGAGTGCCATTCGTTTTAGTCTGGATTCATTATTCTATCCATTCCACACGTTCATTCCTGATGGATGAATGTATTGCATTTACAATTTGCATAGTTGCAGCTGCATTTTTCATAGTCGAAAGTGGCTTCCTTTTCTGTAGAATACATTTCTTAATCAAATAATCAACTTCCCGCTCAAACGCTTCATCATATAAAATCTGATTTCGTTGCACATGCTGTGATCCTTTGACCATATCTCTTCTGGAGAAATGCATCCCCCCATTGGCCCCCAAAACCTTAAGCTTCCATGTCAAAGGATCACTTGTTTCATCGAAGCCTGCCCATGAAAGAAAAAGTTGAGCAAGAGCACCGTTCTCAAATTCTGCATTGACGACAACCTGTTCATCCGATGAAGGAAATTGTTCTTTTCTGAAACATGTTCCAAAGGAATGAATTTTTCTTGGAATCCCCATCAAAGCAATCATCACATATGCATGGTGGCAGATGACTTCCGTCGAAGGCCCATTATATTTCTTCACCTTCTCATCTGCCATTAAATACGTTTCACTCATGAACATATAATGCAATCTACCGATCGCCTCTTCAGAAATAGCTTTTTGCATTCTACTTAATTCGGGCAAATACAAATAACTGTGTCCAGGCATACACACTTTTCCCGTCTTCTCACTTAGTTGATCCAATTGTTGAATTTCATCTATCTGTAGGCTTACCGGTTTCTCGATCAAGACATGTTTTCCTTGTTCAAGGGCCTTCTTTGCGCATTTAAAATGCGTCGCCATGGGAGTAAGAACAAATATAACATCAATATCCGAAGAATGAATTAATCTTTCACTGGACCGGAAATCAACACCCCAGTCGGAAGCTTTCTTTCTTCCCAAATCCGCATCTACATCATTTACGGCCACTAATTGAGCCCTGTCACATTGTCTCACCGCATCGTAATGATTATTCGCTACCTCCCCACTACCGATAAAGCCTACTTTAATCATTCTAATACTCATAATCATTTATTTTCCAACTTGTTCTGGGTAAATATTTTGTTGCTTTCACAATTCTTTTCCAACATATCGGGTTTTACTTCTGATGAAGCACATAACATGGCTGATTCGATTTTTTCCTAAGCCTGAATTTTTCTGTGGATCACCATTCCTTTTGAATTATTTCAAAAGATCAGGGGATGTCCCAAATTTTGTTAGAATCGCCGTGTGGAGTTCCAGTGGAGGAGTAGTGTTTCATTGAGTGAATGTTTGGTCAAGACGGTTTGCTCCGTCGAATCGCCCCA
Source organism: Opitutales bacterium (assembly GCA_007130045.1). Classification (GTDB taxonomy): domain Bacteria; phylum Verrucomicrobiota; class Verrucomicrobiia; order Opitutales; family T3Sed10-336; genus PXDC01. Next base: position 25,587 of record SLTG01000016.1, on the reverse strand, counting down.
AGCCGCGTCGCCCGGACGCGGACAGAAGATTTCCTTGAAATTTCATTCAGAGTTCATCCCAGCCTAACACGACGAAATCCGTGCGAATTAATAAACGTTTTCGCAACTTCAACGACCGTAAGTTTTCACGAATCGAAATTGAAATGCCCTGCTCCACTTGCATCTCCGGACACATTGCCGTTGACGTCCGTGTCAACCCCTATTACCCCTGAAATCCACGAAGACCCGATAGATATTGATATGAAAGCGATAATGCTGATGTTTGATTCTTTGAATCGACACCTGTTGCCGCCGTACAGTCCGGAGGCACGAGTGCATGCGCCGAATTTCAGTCGATTGGCGCGGCAAGGGGTGACTTTCGACCACAGTTACGTTTGCTCGATGCCGTGCATGCCTGCAAGGCGGGACTTGCACACCGGACGCCCCAATTTTCTGCATCGATCGTGGGGACCGCTGGAGCCCTTTGATGACTCGGTAATGCGTATGCTCGGAGATGCGGGCGTCTACACGCATCTGGCGAGCGACCACGATCATTATTGGCAGGACGGCGGGGCTACCTACCACGGCAGGTATCATTCCTGGCAGTTTATCCGCGGGCAGGAAGGCGATCCGCACATCGGTCAGGTGGAGGATCCGCCCATCCCGTGGAATATCAATGCCACGCCGCGACGCGCGGATTGGGTCAACCGGCAACATATCAAGTGCGAGAGTGACATACCGCAGACGCAACTGCTCAATGCCGGCCTGGATTTCATTGTCCGAAATCATGCTTCCGACCGCTGGTTCTTACAACTTGAATTCTTTGATCCGCATGAGCCCTTTGTGGCAGATCAAAAATTCAAAGATCTTTATCCGTCCGATTATTCCGGACCTTTGTTTGATTGGCCCCCTTACGATTCAGTAAATGAGACACCTGAGGAAGTGGATGAGGCAAGACGCAACTACGCTGCATTGACCAGTCAGTGTGACGCCAGCCTTGGTGCGGTTCTCGATGCCATGGACCGCTACGGTTTATGGGGAGATACAATGCTGATCGTTTGGGCGGATCATGGATACAGTCTTGGCGAGCATGGTTGCTGGGCGAAAAACTGGATGCCTTTGTATGAGGAGGTCGCTCACACACCTTTTTTCATGTATGATCCACGCGGCAAAACGGCTGGGGAGCGAAGATCGGCACTCGTTCAACCCGCTATTGACCTCGGCCCCACGCTGCTGGACTATTTCGAAGTCCCGCTTGCAAGGGATATGACCGGCCAAGCACTCCGGTCGGTAATTGAAGAGGACGCACCCGTGCGGGATGCGGCGATTTTCGGTTACCACGGAGATCGGATCAACGTCACGGACGGGCGTTACGTTTACATGCGCTATCCCCTGGATAAGCCCTATTTCGAATACACATTGATGCCGACTAAGAAAGCCGGCTTTTTGGAGATCGAATCTTTGAGGCGGGCCGAATTAGTAGATGGATTTTCATTCACCAAGGGCGTTCCGGTGCTGAAGATACCGGCAAGCGGCAAGCCGCCGGCCAAACACCAGCCGAAGAAGCACATGCTTTTTGATCTGCAAAAGGATCCAAAGCAAAAAACCCCGCTTGATGACCTAAAGATCGAAGAGCGCATGGTAAAACACATGCAAAGTCTCATGAAAGCCCTCGAAGCTCCTACCGAGCTGTATGCACGAATGGGATTTCCAGAGTCTGGCAACTCATGACGGTGGGTGACATGCGCCGATTTACCGAGCCTGAAACAATTCTGCCGAACCAATCGCGTTGGGCTAATTCACCCGGATTTCAAAGCTTTCCGAGTGGCTGTTGAATTCGGGGGCGTACATGCATTGGATCGTGGCTATCCCGCTCTGGTAGGTGCCGCGGTGGCGGATGTGGGTGCTGTATTCAAAAACATAGACACCCCTGGGCAGGTACTCGATGAAGAAGTGGCTGGCGGTGTCGCGGGTGCTTTCGTAGTAGCGGAGACCGTCCTGGTAGCGGTGACCGCTGAGCACGTTGACCGGTTCGGACCCGCTGCCGCGCTGATCCTTCAGGTGCACGTACTCCATTTCGCGGTCCACCCGAAGTTCGACCCGCACGACGAGCTCATCGCCCACACTGAGCGGTCCCTCGACCGGACTCAACTCCTGGCCGCGGGCGGTCGTCTCCTTCACGAAAAGCCGTTTGCGTAATTGCAGGGGCGTTTCCTCGTGCGGGGTGATCTTGCCGATGTCTTCCAGGTACTGCCAGTGAACGCTGCCCCAACTCACGCCTTCGTCGGTCTTGGTGACGGTGATGTCGCCCATTTCGGGACGAATCTCGCCTCGGACAAAGCGCGCTTCGTAGAACCCGGTCCCCGGCTCGATGTCACCGGGATCCACGGTCTCGCCCGCGAGCGCGACTTCGACGACGGCATCCGAGCCGAGGACATCGGCGCCGCGCAAGAGGATCGCATAAACGGCGTCGGCGGTGGCTTTTGTCGTTTTCCAATCCCGCGTCTGTTTTTGCTTCAAAAGCCACACCTTCGCCTCTTCCACCGCCTCGGCATCGCCCATGATTTCGTCGAAGGCCTCGATCATGAGCGCCTGGGTTTCAATCGGCGCGCGGTACCACCACCAGTTGCGTTCGAGGTCGCGCCAGAGCATTCCCATCTCCTCGTCGAACACGGCGTTTTCGTGAATCGAGTTCATGATGGCGACGGGTGTTTCCCGGTCGCCGAAGCGGTGCAGCCCGAGGGCGACGTGGCCCTGGGATTGGCGCCCGAGGCGGATCCAGTATTCGCGGGCCTGGGCGCGCCAGAAGTCGATCGCTTCCCGGTGGCTGCGGTCGATCGGGTGGCTCTGGAGAAAGAAGCTGCGCCCGTAGAGGTAAAACGCGATATACGGGGTGAGGTTGTTCCTGCCGGTGTCGCCGTTTTCGCGGATCCGTTCGTAGCGCTCCTTCATGCGTCCGTCGAGGGCGCCGACCGCCCTTTCGGCGAGCGACAAGTCAATATCGGCGCCGAGGTGCCGAAGACGAGCGAATCCGGTCGTAATGTACAGGGTGATGAACTCGTTGGGCCGGCCATCCGAGAACCACGGCCAAAAGCCGTCCGCGCGCTGGGCCTCGGCCAGGCGGCTGAGGGCGCGGGAGATTTCGTCGTCGAGGCGGTTGTCATCGAAGAGGATCCCCACCTGCCGGCGCGCTTCGCTTTCGCTTCGGGCCTGCCGGAGCCAGGGGGTCTCCTCGAGCATCACCGATTTCAGGTCCTCGTTTTTTTCGAGGGGACTGTCGAGCGCGGGCGTGTTCCGCCAGAGGTTGAAGATGCGGCGTATCCGCGGGTCGGAATTGGCAATGTGACGCGCGAGCGCGTTCGCGTAGAGGCGATTGAAGACCTGCTCGCTGCACTCGTGGGGAAACTCCATGAGGTACGGAAGCGCCATGACCGCGTACCAGGCCGGTTGCGAAGTCATCTGGACGGTCAGGATCTCGCTCATGAGCGTATCCGAATCACCGGAGGCCAGGAGCTTGTCGAAGCTGAAGGTTTTTGTCTGCTGTCCTCGGATCGGCAGCGGCAGGGATTCGGTTACCAGTATCCGCCGGCTCAATACCGGAAGGTACCCCTCCTCCCCGTCGCTGAGCCGCCGCGTGGCGGCGGCGGCACGGTACACCAGGAATCCGCTGCCGTCGGGTACGCGGATCCGCCAGAAGAAGGTGCGCGACTCCTTGGCGGGGATATCGAATTCCAGTTCGTTGTCGATGTTCTCAAGCTCGGCGTCGCGCGGATCGAGGGTGCGCGCGTCCAGGAGACTCAGCCGCACCCGTCCGGTCTGGCGGGCGGCGGACTGGTTGCTCACCATGACCGGAAACTCGATCACGTCGCCCTCGCGGACAAAACGCGGTGCCAGGGGCTCGACCATCAGTTCCTTGGAAGTGACCGTCTTGTCTTCGAGAAAGCCGCTGCGCAGTTCGGGGTCGTGGGCGAACCCCAGGAACCGCCATTCGGTCAGCGCTTCGGGCATCGTGAACTCCATGCGCACGGCGCCGTTTTCGTCGGTGGTCAGGTGCGGAAAGAAAAACGCGGTTTCGTTGAGGTTCTCACGCAGCGACACCGTATCGAGATCGGGGGTACGCGGGCCGTCCGGCGGGGATTCGGATTCGGCGGCTTCGAGCAACAGGAGAGAATCGGCCGCCTCCATCTCCGCCATCGCGCGCATGGGCGCCGCGTCCCTGCCTTCAGGGGGTCGTCTTACGACGTACGAGTCTCCGTACCCCTGGTAATCCATTATCGCGGCCCGTCCAACAATCTCCCTCGGGAAATGACGGTAAGCGAGCCGGGCGGATCTGTGGCGTCTCTGCCAGGAACCGTAAATGGCATTGAATCGCTCGGCGTTGTTTTGGAAATGCGACCGGACGGACGAGTATTCGCGGCGAAACAGGTGCGATAGGCGCGCCCAGTCGTGCGGCAGGTACTGGTCGAGGGAAGCGTCATAGAGAGCGGCCACCATTTCAGCCGCGGCTTTTTCGGCGTCCGGCCCCTCGATCACGGCGGTCCAGGTTTCGTGCTGTCCGGGTTCCAGGTTGGAGCGGAACCGTTCCCAGCGGACCGAGAGCTGTTTGTTGGTCCACGGAACATCGACCGTTTTTTCATGGATGTAGGCGCGGTTTTCCCGGACATGGGTGATCCGCACCGTGAAGCCGCCGCGCATTTCTTCGGTGACGTCGCATTCGATGCCCGCCTGGGTGGTTCCGGTTTCGGTCCAGTACTGGAGAAGCGTTTCGACCCCTTGTTCGATTTCCACGAAAGCCCGGCCGGTTTCGTATCCGGTTCCCCAAAGGGCGATAAACGATTCGCCGGGTTCGAGGGACCACTTCGGTGCTGAGAAACAAGACGTGACGCGGATCGGGAATTCGTCTGCGGCGGGATCGATGACTTTGATCGTTCGGCGCGCGCTGACGGACTTTCCGAAGCGGTCGGTTGTCGCCAGTGTCGCGCGGTAAATGCCGGCTGGAAGGTCGACGTCGAGCACCGTTTCCCCGGTGGGATCGGTGCGGAACGAGAGTTCGGCGATCTCCTCGTCCAACTCCCATGTGTCGGGGTTGGCGGGATCGAATTCGGGTTCGGTGACCGCTGCGCCGGCCCCCGAAAAACGCCACCATGGAAATACAGGCTCCAGCGCCCCGCGCACGGGGCGGTCCGGCTGACGGAGCGAATGCACCGTGACCGTTCCCTCGGCCGGTTCGGGATCGCCGTCGAGGGAGGTGGTTTTAATCGTCAACGCGACCGGTTCGTCCGGCACCTGCCATTCGGCCGCCGTGAGTTCGGCCTGGAGGGCGGTGTAGCCCGCACGGACCGTTCGTGAGGCCGACCGCGTTTCGCCGGCGGTATCGGTGATATCCGCATGGACGCGGTAAACGAACGTCGGCTCGTCGGCTTCGGGTACGGTCGGGTCGGGACGGGCGGTGAAAGTGACGGTAAAGGAGCCGTCGCGTTCGGTGACGGCGGTCCCGTGGGCGATCGCCTGGGACTCCTGTCCTCCGGGCCCCCAGCGCCACGGGCCCCACCAGCACCACGGCGGGAAGCGCACCTCGCGCACGACCCGCCAGCGGACCGTGCCATTGCCGACCGCGGCGCCCGTGTAAGACGTGGCTTTGCCGGTGAGCGTCACTTCCTCGTCGAGCCGGGCGGACTCGTCGGGCGCTTCGAGTTCGACCCGGAACCGGGGGCGTTGGTATTCCTCGACCCGGACCGAAGTCGACCCTGCCGGACCCGCAACCACCTGAATCGTCATGGCGCCGGTCAGACGCCCGTCAGGGGCGGTGAAACTGCCGCTGATGGACCCGTAGTCATTGGTGCGGTGGGTGCGGCGGGCGACTTCGTCGCCGTTTCGATCACGCAGTGCGACGGTGACGGACCGACCCTCTAAAACGCGGTAGTCACCCCTTTCCCTGTCGACACGCAGACCGACGCCCTTGTAATGAATGGTCTGGCCGGGACGATACAGAGCCCGGTCGGTAAAAAACACCGTCTGTTCGCTCGCCTGCTCCCGGCCGGCTCCCCCGTGCCCGGAGTAGTCCCGCACGGTCGCGACGCGGTGGCCGTTGTGTTCCGCCATCAATACGCTTCGGCGAGGAGCCCCGTCGAAACGGAAAAGTCCCATTTCGTCGGTCTCGGTGGATTCGTGTTTGCGGGCCCGTCCCTCTTCGTCGCGGATCCAGGAATGCACCGTCGCCCCGGCGATCGGCTCGCCGGAGTCCGCGGCGATGACGAGCCCCCCAAGACCCCTCTCCCTGTGGCTGGTCCGTATGATCATCGCCAGGTCGCTGACCCATACCGGAACCACGCTGACCTGATTGTCGCGGTCGGTGAAGCGGCGATCGGGGCTGGCGAGGATGAAATAAAAACCGGGTTCCAGACCGTCGGACGCCGTAAGAGTTTCGACGCGCTCGCGGTAGTCGTCGGTTGCGGGAAGATCGGCGCTCCATGCGTGAGCCGGCTCCGCGGCGAGCAGTTCGCTTCGAATCTCCCGGGCGAAAGAGGCCGGATTCCAGTGCCATCGCGCCGTACCGAGGTAGTCATAGGGCACGGCGCGAAAGTGAACCTCGTCGATATTCCGGTAGGTAACGCGAATATCGGGCGCGGGATTGTTCCAAACACGCTCCGTCTGGATCTGAACCGATTTCGCTTCGATTCGCTCAATGAGGTTCGCGCACCAGACCCCGCCGATGCTGGCGGGGAATGCCTCGACGCCACGGCCGGCGAGGCGGTGGGCTTCGAGGTAATCCTCTTCCTCCATCAGGACGCCCGCCCAATGAAACAGGGCGCGAGCGGAGATCTCGTGGTCGCGGTGTTCGTCAACGAACCGGCTGAGCGCGGCCATGTAGCGTTCATTCTTTTCCGGGCCGACGGCTGTGTTGTACCCGAAACGGAGGCGCGCGAGGTCGACGTCGATCCGGGCGACCTGGTTTTCCTCGCTGTTATGAAAAGCCAGCAAATCCTGATAAAGCCGGATCGCCTTGTAAGTGACGGAGTCGGCGTGGGGGGATTCGGGATCCCATTCGAGGAAGGCGTCGATCGGCGAAAAGATCGGGCTGCCAGCCTGGAGTATAAACGGGTCCTCGACCTGGACGGCGGCCTGTTCGCCGGCGGCGTAGAACGAGATCGCTTCATGGGCGAGGAAATCGAACAGGGTCGGCCGGTAGGTGTCGGGCACGGTCCCCTTGTTGAGGAGGCCGTCGAAGTCGGAAACGGGAATCGACCGAAGGGCCTCCCGGTTGTCCAGCGCGGCCGTGAAGTGGGCGTCGATTTCGGCGAGGATGCGGGGAAGATCCCAAGTCGTGAAGTCCTCTCCGGGCGGTTCGGCGGTCCGGGTGCGGTCCATGAAGCGCCAGCGGTTCTGCTGGAAGTAGTCCCAGTACCAATGACCCAGAATGGCGTGCAGGACGGGTTGGACGCCGTCGGGCAATTCCCGCATCCGGGCTTCCAGCCGGGTGATCCTTTCCTCCGCGCGGCGTCCTTCGATCTGCCCCTCGATCGCGACGCGCGTTGCGACCGCGCGAACAGTCTCGGCATAGGCTTCCTCCTCGAGCGCCCGGGCGATGATCGCGTCGAGGTGCTCGATCGCCGTGCGGGGGAGTTGGGCGCGGATCGCGCGATCCACCTCCGCCCATTCCGGCGACGCCGGTTGGGGCGAGGCGGTTTGGGCGAGCGTCGCGAGGAGAACGAGGACAAGGAGGAGGAAATACTTCATAATGGGTTAGTCACCGGTTCGTTGTGGATTGTTCGATTTCTGAGCGCCTCGCTGTTCCGCTTGGCTTCTTCGCGAAGCACGCCGCTCCATTTCATAACGCAACTTCGAGCTTGAGCCAAAGTTGAATAGCGCCCGCCTTTCCCGAGTTTCGCAATCAGGTGCAATAGTCTGCATATTCAAATAGGAAACGATTGAGGGAAGGATTTTATTAGAAACTCAGGATCGAATAACCAGGAGATTTCTATCATGTGATCAACCGGGGCCGCGACCGCAAGAGCGTCTTCCGCGATGTCGGAGCCGCCGAAGGCTTTGAAGGCAAGCCTCGGCATTCCGCAAGTCCTGCAGCCGCTCGCCGGTCGAATCGCGGTTGACGGGAATCGCCGAAGCTCCGCGCCAGGAGGGGACTTGACGAACTTCTCGGCCACCGGAACGGCTGCGGGCGGATTGCTTCCGAAACGTAAAATCCTGATAAAACCTTGTTCAGAAGCCAATTATACGTTGCCGACTTGAGATCCAGCAGATCAACTGCCGAACATGAAAAGGCCGCGATCCATCTTTGTTTTAGCAACGACCGGATTCGAGCGCGCTTCTCCAATATCATAATTCTAAACTAAAATGAGTTCGGCCGCCACAGAGTCCCTCTGTTCTACAAAAACCGTCCTTCTGGCTGAAGACAGCGAAATGATCTGCTCCCTGATCGTGGATATACTTAAGGCTGAAGGCTACAAGGTCATTCCGGCAGCGGACGGGCGAAAAGCCCATGACTACTTCCGCGAACATTCCGACGAAATCGACCTGATCGTTACCGACATAGTTATGCCTAACATGAACGGCAGGGAGCTCGGCCAGCAATGCCGCGACAGGACGCTGCACATCGGCATTCTTTATATGTCGGGATGCGCCGACGGACAGCTCGATCCGGAACGGGATCTCACCGGCAACGCTGACTTTATCGCAAAGCCCTTTCGTCCAGTGGAATTTGTCACCAAAGTAAGGTCCCTCCTCGACAGTGCCAAGGTAGCCTGACCACGCACACAGAGCACCCTGCCACCCGGGTCAAACCGTTCCGCGCTAAGAGCGGTCATTTCTTTCAGGGACGCTGCAAATTCATTTTCGATCGAGGACGCCGCTGCCTTGACGCGAGTCGTCGATTACATTCACCTCAATTTTGCGCGGGCGCCAATATGTTGGTAATTGTATCCGATATGTCCGTACGAAAACTTCCGCAGGTTCCCATTCCATGATTCCATCGGCGCGGTTATTGGCTGGTGGCGCCGGGCTGGGATTAGACAGAGGTAATAAAAAGTTTGACGTCGTTTTTTGAGTTTCTAATCTCAGCAAAATATGGATTTTTCTTGTCAGTTATTGTCCCGCCCCGGCCGAAGGCATCGCTCCTCCATTCGGAGCATGCTTTCATGCCGCCGAACCCCCATTAGCTGAGGGGAGCCGGGCATCATCCTGATCTGGAGAAGTTCCCTCGTTTCCATGTGACCGGGAAGACCCTTTCCGTGGATCGGAATCCCGAACGGTCCGCCACTGAATTACGAACACACGAAAAAAGGATTATCATAAAAGCGACAAACCCTTCCTTGCGGCGGAATTTCGGCCGATCGATTTTATACGGATTATTCGCCGTACTTCCGGTGTCCATGGCAACGGCACTGCCGTTGTCTGAAAGCGGCACCGTTGCCGGAGGCGAGTGGCAATACCACCCGATCGAGGTGCCCGCCGGGGCGGAAGGTCTCCGGCTTGTCGTTCACAGCGACGCGGTTCCGCTCGGTCTTTATCTGCGGGAGGGACAGAATCCGACGGCGTCGAGCCTTCAGGGCCTTTCGTTCAGCGGGTCGGGCTATTCATCGACGATTGTACGTTCGTCCGCGGAGCTTTCCGGCGGCACTTGGTATATCGGCGTGCGGAATACCGACACCGATTCCGTTGATTACACCTTGCAGGCGGATGAGGTTCCCTCGGTGCTGTCCCTGGAATGGGATGACGGGGATCAGGCCAACGCACACACCGTGTCCGGCGACGGCGGCGGGTATCATTATTTTACCATTACAACCCGCGACACAGCTCTGGGCGCATGGCGAAAGGCGCTGAACGTTGATTCGGGCCAGGCCGAGCTGTTCATCCGGCAACAGGGGACGGCGACGCCTTCGACCAACAACCTTTACGAGAGCGGACTGACGGAAACGGGCGGCGGCATCGTCCAGGCGCTGGGGACTTCCGGCGTATCATCGACGACCTGGCACCTGACCGTTGCGGCGGATGCCGGTTCGGACTGGACGTTGGTAGCCGGAGATGTTCCGGTGACCGATCTCGGCGTGCTGGCCGAGGACGATGCCAGCGGCACCGAAACCGAAATCCCCGGCGAAGGCGTTGTTTTTCTCCGCACCACGGTGCCGCAGGAGGCGCTGGCGTGGCGGGTCTGGTTGAGGGCCGATGAAGGCGGCAGCGATACTTGGATGGGTGAATTCGACTTGCGCGAGAATGCGGTTCCGGTCCCGGGCAACAACGGAAACTGGGATCTGTGGAACGCGGCCTACGATTTCCGGCGGGAAGGTCAGGCGCTGTTTGTGCCGGGCGAAATCAGTCCCGGCGGGGGAAGCACCTACTACCTCGCCGTTCGCGGCGAGCCGGGGGAGGAGATTTATGTGGATTCCCGCTGGCAGCCGGTGACGGATACCGCCTTTGGCGGGTTGCCCCAGGCTTACGGGGGAGGCGGCTCCTGGTTCCACACCTTCCGCCTGACGGTACCGAGCAATATTCTCGGCTGGGAGGTGAGCGCTTCGCCCGATACCGGAGACGCGTTCGTCGCCGCGCGTCTCGGAGAAATCCCCAGCGACCGTTTCAACCACGCGTACTCCGAGGTGGAAGGCGGCGTTGACAACTCCTTCACTCTAGTGCCGCCGCTCCTGAGCGATGGAACGTATTTCATCACCGTTTACGGCGAGGAGCCGAGCAGCTTTGAGTTGCAGAACCGTGAGCCGATCGTCACGACGATCGATTACGAAAGCTCCACATTGAACGACGATCCCGGCCGAACGGGGTGGCGCTATTTCCAGATGCTGGACAGCGAGGACCAGGTGGCCGGACTGGGTTGGCTGCTTGAGTTGGAAAATGAAGTTCCCGGCACGCGGATTGCGATAAGGCGTAACAACCTTCCCGGGAGCCGGAACAGCCGCACCGACGGTTCGTCCTCCACCACCGATCACAATTTCGACGAGAGCGTACAAGGCTTCCTGCAAAGTCCGGCGCACGAGGCCGACGCCTGGTACATCGGCATCTATGCCGACGAGGACGCGCTCGGCGAGTTCACGCTTCATTCGAGCAGCTTGTCCGCGCCGGAGCGCGATCCGGACGGTACGGAGGATCAGGTGGTCACGGAGTTGCGCCCCACGGAGTGGGACTACTATCGTATCGAGATTCCGGAAACGTTAAACGGGCAGGAAATCCTCGGCTGGGAGCTGCGGGTGACCAATGACGATGAAACCATGCCCGTTACGGCCATCCAGCGCGACACGCTGCCGGACGGCACCTTTACCACAACCTCAACGTTCGGCCGCGGCGAGACGTGGGCGTCGCACGCCCGTCTAACCCGCTCGCAGGATTGGACGGGACGTTCGCAGTCGGCGACGGGAACCTTCTCGGAATCCGCCGTTACCGCGGTCGGCATGGGACAGCCCCTGGAGCCGGGGACTTATTATGTCGGCTTCCGCAATAATAGTTCGAGCAACACCGCGGATTTCACGTGGAGCAGCCGTTTGATCGGGCTGGAAGGTTCCGGGATGGCCTACGAGGTCGCCGAACTGGGTTTTGATAACCAGTCGGTCACCGGCACGCTTGAGCCGCGGGCGGTGGACTACTACTATGTGGACATTCCCGCAGGAGCATCCAGCTGGCGCGTGCACCTGGATCTGCCGGAGGACCACGAGGGGCAACTGTTTATTCGCAAGGACTTTCTGCCCAACACCTCGACGACGGCACTCCCGTACGCGAATCCTGCCAGGCCTTTGGTCAACAGTTTCCGGCAATCCACCGTCGAGGGGTTGCAGGTTCGCATGAACACCGACGGTGACGAGCGCTTCGATCTTTGGCCGCAGAGCAGCAGCGCTGATGCCCTCGAGCCGGGCCGGTATTACCTCATGGTCGTCAGTGAAGGCCGGAATCCTCCGGCCAATAACCGGATCGGGACCGGATCCATCGACTACACCCTTCGCTCCGTAGGGGAGGCGCCGGTGAACGACCTCGGGCCGATCACCGAAGGCGATGAAATCGTTCTCGACGGCGAAAGCTATCCGGGAGTCGGGATCAACTACTACCGTTTTCAACTGCCCGACGGACTGGTCGGCGTCGAAATCCGGCTCGAAGACAAAACGGGCAATCCGGTTCTCCGTCTGCGTGAGGATTTCGTTCCTCCGGCCATCGGGCTAAGGTCGCCCAACGTGGGTTTCCCCCAGAACCTGTACGGTCAGTACAACGCCAGGATTTTTCAAAACTTTGCAACGGATTTCCTGTATCTGACCAGTCCGGACGCCGGTTATTATACCCTGTCGATCACGGAGCAATCCGGTACCTCGGAGGGAAGCTATCGACTGGTGATTCGGGGAATCGAACCGGCGGTCGCGGACGTTGACGGATTTTCCGACACGGTTGACAATTTGCCGGAAGGCGAGTGGGTCTATTACGAGGTCGAAGTCCCCGAGGACATTCTCGGCTGGGAGATCCGCGTGACCGAGTGGGAAGAGTTCCGGCCTTGGATTGTCGTGCGGCGGGATGCTTTGCCGGACCAAACCTCCGGCGGCGGACTTAACGTCGCCAACAGCTTCACCTGGGGCAGCGGCAATTTTGTGGCCATTGATTCCGGAGATTGGACCGACCGGTCGGTTTCGGCCGACGGCGGCCAAGCCAACGAGTCGTATGTGCTGTCGCTTCCGATGGGGCAGCCCCTGGAGGCGGGAACCTACTACGTGGGCTTTCAGAGTCGCCACATTAACACGCCGACCAGCTTCACTTGGACCAGCAACGCGGTCGGTGCGGAAGACTCCGGCTACCACTACGAGACCAGACCCCTTGCTTTTGACGGCGACGGCAGCAGCGTCGAGGGAGTGTTGGAGCCTCGACAGGTTGCCTACTACGCCGTGGAAATCCCGGATGAAACCTATCGGAGTTGGCAGTTCGAGTTGAAGTTGCCGGAAGAGGGGCACGAGGCTCAGATCTACGCGCGAAGGGAATTCCTTCCGAATTCCGAGAGAAGCAGCGGTTCGGCGGCGAATCCCGGGACTACCCAACTGCGTTTGGACAAGCCGGGCGACGAGCATTTCGTTATGTGGCCGGTCAGCGGGGACGCGTATATCGCAGGGGGTACGTATTACTTGATGGTGGTCGGCGAAGGACAGGATCCGGAGGCCTCCAATCGAATCGGTGAAGGGCCGGTCGATTACGAATTGATCAGCCATGGAGAAGCCGATGTTCAGGATCTGGGACTCCTGCCTGTCGCCGGAGACACCCTGGAATCCGGAAGTTATGGGTCCGGGCAACAGAACTATTACCAGTTCGAGGTTCCCGAGGGCGTGCTTGCGCTTGAGTTGCGTCTTGAAGACCGGGAAGGCAATCCCCGGATGAACCTGATCGAGGACGTGCTTCCCCCGGCCACGGCGAATTGGTACGGGAACTACAGCGGCCGGACGTCGGATGTCTGGCGCAACCATGATTTGATTACATTAGCGGGCCCGGAAGCGGGAATCTACACGCTGGCCGTTGCGCACGGATCGGGCACCTCCTTCACTCCAGGCTATGATGCCGGCGCTTATACCTTGCGGATCACCGCCGCGGGCGCGGTCGAATTCGACATCGATGGTTTCACCGACACGGTCCAGGATCTCGGGCCGCAGGAATGGACTTTTTATCGCGTCGATGTGCCGGAGCAGATTGATGGCGAGGCTGTTCACGGATGGGAACTGCGGGTTACCGACTGGTCGGGCGATGAACCGCCGGCCATGGTGGTGCGCCGTGACGAGCTGCCCGAGAATCTGAACGATCAGGTCGGAACGTCCGGGGGGCTGACATCGTGGGCCAGCGGTCGCCACATGGTTGCCAGCGGCAATCTCCGGCGCGATTGGACCGGTCGCCCGTACTCGGCCGATGGCGCTCAGGAACATGAGCAAATACTGATGTCGATCCCGATGGGGCAGCCTCTCCAGCCGGGCGAGTACTACGTCGGTTTTCGAAACCGCCTTTCGGGTAACGCTCCGGTCAGTTTCAGTTGGAGCAGTAAAGCGGTCGGTCCGGAAAACGCCGGTATGAGCTACGAGATCAGGGTGTTGGATTATGACGGCGGTGAAGTTTCCGGCACCTTGAGTCCGCGCGACGTTGCGTACTACGCCGTCGATATCGAAGAGGGCACCGAGAGCTGGGAAGTGGAACTCGAGGTTCCCGAGGGGCACGAAGCGTTGTTGTTTATTCGCAGTGTCTTCGTGCCGTATTCGCGCACGACGAGCGGGTTTGCCCACGATCCCTCCAACTGGCAGGGGACGGGCTCGCTCAATGAACCGCAGGTCCGCCTGGCCGTGCCCGGGAATCAACGTTTTGTCCTGTGGCCGCGCCATGACCAGGATCATATTATCCCCGGCCGCTACTATTTGCTGGTCGCGGGCGCCGGACAGGAACCGGCGGACGATGACCGGATCGGAACCGGCGATGTGTCCTACACGCTCTTGAGCAAAGGGCCCGCGACCGTGACGGACCTGGGGACACTTCCGGCCGTGGGCCAGGTGAGTGAGGCCGACGTCACGTATCGCTCGGGAGAGGTCAACTATTACCGCTTTGAGTTGCCGGAAGGGGTCGATGCGTTCGAGCTTCACATGGTGGATCGCACCGGCACGCCGCACATGCACCTCGGCGAGGGAAGCTTGCCGGGGGCGGCCCGTTACTTCGTCAATCATTCCGGCCGCCCCGTTTACGGGCAGTACGCCGGACGCGGGGTCCTGGAGCGTTCCTACGATATTATGACCCGGGGGAATCCCGGGCCCGGAACCTATGCGCTGACGATCGCGCACGGCGCGGATCCCGGCTATGGAACCGGCGGTTACACACTCCGGCTCACCACGATCCAGGCTGCGGAGTTGGCGTTCACCCTGGATCCTTCCGATCCGAGCAACAGCGCTTCGGGGCAGCTTGTCGAAGGGCAAAGTGATTTTTACACGGTTCCCGTAAGTGACAACGTGATGTACTACGAGGAAAGCCTTCCCGTCGATGAAGAGGAGGTGCTCGCTTGGCGTTTGCGGTTGCCTGAGAGCGAGGGCCAGGCCGAAATGCGCGTGCGGCCGGGGAATGCGCCGGAAGGAAACTTCGCGCCCGGCCAGACCAACTGGCACCGGGGCGCGATGCTGGTGGTGCCGCCGTACCTGGAATCCGGTGACTGGTATGTCGAGGTGCGCGGAGTAAGCGCAACCAACTACACCCTCATCAGCGAACCCGTGGTCCTCTCGTCCCTGCAAAGGGAAGTTTGGGAGATGCCGCCGGTCGGAGAGGCGACCGATACGCCGGGTCTCGACGGCGCGACCTTTGCGGATACGGGCTACACGCGCTTTGGGGATCCGCTGTTCGGGGACCAGGGCGTCAATCTGGACAGCGGGGATTTCCATCTTTTCGCGATCGAGGTTCCCGAAGATAACGGCGCTCTGTTGCGTACGATTCTCGACAACCTGAGCGGGGATACCGATTTGTACCTGCGTCCGGGTCACCTTCCGAGCGCCAGTCATCCCGAGGCCGGAAACGGCTCGGGAGTTACGACCCTTCATCGAATGACCGGGACCGATCAGACCGAGCGCGGCGCCTGGGTGCCTTTCGATGTCCGGGAATCCGCTGTTCTGGATCCGGGCCTCTGGTTTTTCAAGGTCTATGCCGCCAGTGACACCAATGCACGCTACCGCTTGCGTCTCTCGCACCATGCGGAACAGGTGGTTCAGGATCTGGCTCTGAACGGCGGTTCCTACGAGGATCAAATCCTGGCGGCCAACGACTGGCGTTACTACCGGGTCGATCTGCCTGAAGGTATTAACGACACTCCGGACGACTGGACGATTACCTTCAGCGAGAGTTCCGGCAACGTGGTTATGTACATTCGTGACTCGGCGCCTCCCGGGTTGTGGGACGATACCGGGGTCAATACGAGGGTTTCCTACTCCAATCCGAGGGATTGGACCAGTGACGGGGCTTGGCAGAGCAATCGTCACAATTACCGCCGTATCAGCGATTCCGGGACGTACACGATCAAGGGCGATGAGCTGCAGCTGGGTAAATCCTACTACATCGGATTTCGCGCGAGCACGGACGCCGTCTTTTCAGTCGAATCCGAAATCGGAGCCGCGACGATTCAGGAGCGATTCGGCCTGATTTCCGCTTTGGGCGGAGTCGGGGGCCGGGTCAAAACCGAACTCGCCCCGGGCGAGATTCGCACCTGGAGGATTGAATTCCCGGCCGAGGCCGTACGCTGGCGCAGCGTTGCCCAGCACGATCCCGGCATCGAACTTTACGTGGGGCCGCACCAACTGTTGCCCTATCTGCACGGGGAGGGCAACAACTTCGGTGAAAGCGACGGTGCTGCCGACTGGAGTTTCGAACGCAACTTCTTTTCCTCGTATCGAAATTTCGAGAACACCTTTTATCTGACCGCTGTAAACACCGGCGGTGAAACACGGGATCTGGACCTGTTCGTGGATTGGCGCGGACCCTCGGACTTCGAAATCGATTTCACGATCGTGGGCGGAGGAACCGTCGTTACGGATCCCGACGACTACGTAACCGGAGAGCCTGTTCAGTTGACAGCGGTCCCCCTGGAAGGGGGAGAGTTTCTCGGCTGGAGCGGGGATCTGGATTCCACCGAAAACCCGGTCACCCTCACGCCTTACGGCGAACTCTCCATCACCGCGACTTTTGAGGGGGTCGATGGCCCGGAAGTCTACAGCGCCTGGATCAGCGAATATCCTGACTTGTCCGGAGACGACGCGGGGTTTTCCGCCAACCCGGCCGGCGACGGGATTATCAACGCATTGAAGTTCGTCCTGGGCCTGGACCCGCGTGTGGATGCCAGCGCCGGGATGCCGCTTCCGGAACTCGATTCCGTCGGGGCCGAACATTTCCTGGTGTTTGAAGTAACCCGCAATCCCGACGCCTTCGCCATCGACGGCCTCGATCTGATCATCGACTATTCCGAAGGTCTTTCGACGGGGACGTGGGACCCCGTCGATGGCGCTTATGTCGTGGAAGATTCTCCCGAGCGATTAAAGGTTCGTATTCCTGTGGCCGGCTCGGGATTCCTCCGCCTGCGCCTGGACGGGGTCGATGCACTGGAGTAGTCATTCCCCGAGGGCATTATTCGGAAGCGTACGCACGTGTGGAATGGTTTGTATGCGGTGCGCTGAGGGCCGATCTGATGGTGTCGGAGGTCGAGCTGCATTCGGATGCGAAACTTCGGGTTGTGTTCGACGATTCTTCTCCGCCCACACCCTACGGCATCGAGCAGCGCGCGTCCCTTGACCCCGGCGTCCCCGTGGACGCCGCTCCGGAAAAAGGCTCTTATTGGCCCTACTTTCTGGTGGTTCCTCCAACGGTTGAGTCAACCGGCATACTCCTGGTTGAGCCGAACAATACCGAACAGTCAGCGACGACCCATGGTTCCACGAATCCGCCGCTGGATTAGATTAGCCAATCCACCTTGCGCCGACACGGCTTAATGAACCCTCCGCAGGACAGGTACCGCGCGAACGGGAAACCTTCCTCGTTCGATTTCGTCCCGGCAGCGCTCCAGATCACGGAGGAGCGCCGCAATTTTGATTCCTAGAAATTCCGGAGCACACGGCCTCAGTTTGGTGATCGACCGGTCGAGATGGATCCGCGTGCCCTTCAACGAGCCTTCGCCCATCTTGTGAAACGCAGCGGCCGCCTGGATTATTCCCTTGAAAAAGGCATCCCATTCACCCGCCTTCCGCCGCCAGACCTCCTCCCATGCCTCGTGTGCGTGCCAGAATTTCCCATCGTTAAACAAACGGATTCCTTCCACCAGGTCCGCGAGATCGCTGTCATCCAACATCGGCTCGCCGGGCCTTCTTTCGACGCCACGCTGATCCCGGTTCTCGTCCATTCGCTTCAGCCTCACACCGCGAATCTCCAGTGTAAAGCTTCATGTCGAAACGGACGATGATCAACGCCGGTATGCGGGGGAATACTTTCCGGATTCACTTGTCTTAACCCGGCAAATGGGATATCCTTCCGCTCATCGAACTCACATCACCGAAAGGAGGAATTGATCATGGCACAGTGCGAAAAATGTGGAAACGACTACGACAAGGCGTTCGTCATTGAGATGGACGGGCAGCGGCACACCTTTGACAGTTTCGAGTGCGCGATCAGCGTTCTTGCTCCGAATTGTCCCCATTGCGGCGTCCCGATCGTCGGGCACGGCGTCGAGGTAAAAAACAGTATCTACTGTTGTGCTCACTGCGCCGAAGCGGAGGGCGGCGGAGGCGCCGTAGACCGAGCCTGACGCGTGGGATTAAGGCGAAACGGATTGTGGACCCAATTTTCGCTCCGGGAATCGGCGCAATTAGGTGTGGTCTAACATTTCGCGCACGGTTTGCGCGAGCATGTGAGGTGAATACGGGTTTTGCAAAAAACGGGCCCCGTCCGTGATCGACACATTCACTTTGGCAAGATCCGGACTGTAACCGCTGCTCAGGACAACCAGTAATTCCGGCTTATCCTGGTGCAATTTTTCCGCCAGTTGCAGTCCGTTGATACCTTCCGGCAAAACAAGATCCGAGAGCAACAGATCGATGTTGGCTGCGCTCCGTTTCCACACGTCGAAAGCGTGGACGCCGTTGTCGGCCACCAGCACGGTGTAACCGTATTGCTCCAGGATGATTCTCACCATGTCGCGCTGGGGCTTTTCGTCCTCAACCACCAGAATCGTTTCCGACCCTCCACGGACAGTTCCCGTCGAGATGGCCTCGGCTTCCGCCCCGGCATCCTCGACGCAGGCCGGCAGGAAGATCGCAAAATTCGCTCCGGCGCCTTCACGGCTTTCAACTTCAATCCAGCCTTCATGTTGCCGGACGATACCGTGAACGGTGGGCAGACCCAGCCCCGTGCCTTTGCCCACGTCTTTGGTCGTAAAGAAGGGTTCGAAGATGCGGTCCAGAGCGTCGGGAGAAATTCCCGTTCCCGTATCCGAAATTCGAAGGCAAACGAAGGTTCCGGGACGGGCCTCGGGATTGTCGCGCGGGGCGGACTCGTCAAGCCGCACTGCCGATGTCGAAATATCGAGATGTCCGCCTTCGGGCATGGCGTCGCGGGCATTGACCGCCAGATTCATAATCACCTGTTCGATCATGCCGGGATCCGCCTTCAGCGAGGGCAAGCGGCCATCTCCCCCGATGTGCAGTTCGATGTCTTCACCAAGAATCCGGCCGAGCATCTTTGCGAGATTGGCGACGACCTCATTGAGGTTGAGCAACTTTGGCTGGAGTGTTTGTTTGCGGCTGAACAGGAGCAACTGACGGGTGAGAGCCGCCGCGCGATCAACGGCATCGCCCATCTCCCGGATTGATTCCGCGCAGGCGGGAGGCAGGTCTTCATTCATCAGCAACAACGAGGCGTGCCCTTGTTGAACGGTAAGTATATTGTTGAAGTCGTGGGCGATGCCGGCTGCCAATTGGCCGATGGAATCGAGTTTCTGGCTCTGGCGGAGTTGCTCCTCAAGGTGGCGCCGCTCCCGGATATCCCGTGCAATCCCCAGGACACCGATAACGTCATTGCCCAGGCGCTGCGGCGTGACGGTCAGCTCCAGGGGAATGCAGTAACTCTCTTTGGTCATGATCCGCAGTTCAAGGGTGGGCGGCACCGCACCGTTCAAAACCTGCTGAAAGGCCTCTACCGCTTTCGGCTGGTCTTCCGGATGCAAGATCCGTGCGAACGCCCCCCCGAGCAACTCTTGGTTTTTCCTGCCCGTCAAAGTTTCAGCCGCGGCGTTCAAAGAGGTAAAGGAACCGTCGCGCGAAATAGAAAAAATCGCGTCGCGCGCCCCTTCCACCAGGCTTCGGTAACTTTCCTCCGACTGGCGCACCGCCTCCTCGGCTTTAATACGTTCGGTAATGTCAAATGCCAGACCTCCGACATAATGGTGGCCGGTTACGTCTTCGAATGGAAACTTCCAGATTCTCCAGGAACGGATTCGCCCCTCGCTGTCAGGAATTGTTTCCGTGTATCCGGCCGGGGTATCCTTTTCGAGCACGGCCTGATCGTTCGTGCGGAGTTCAGCGGCGACGGGTTCAGGCAGGAGTTCCCGGTCGGTTTTGCCCAGCACCTCGGCTCGATCCACTCCGTAAACCTTCCGCAGGGTCTGGTTCACATAAACGTAGCGGCCGGCTTCGTCTTTCATCCAGGCCACGGCGGGATTGTCTTCCATGAACGCTTCAAAGCGGGCTTCGCTTTCCCTCAGGGCATCGCGGGTCTGTTTTTCGTCGGTTATGTCGCGGGCGACTCCGTAAATCAGGCCCGCTTCGGGCAGCAAAACGTCGCTCCACGACAGCCATCTCAAGCGGATGCAACTTCCGCATCTCCTCGGACGTGTAGCCGGTCTCCTTTTCCAGATTCTCGTTCCAGCGGAGGAGTCGGCCCTCTTCGTCGAAGATATAGAAGATTCCCGGCAGGCTGTTGACGATCTGTTCGTTCAGGCTGCGTTCAGTCCTTATCGACTGCTCGGCTTCCACGCGGACCTGTTTCTCCCTTTCCTCGTCGAGCCGCGAGAGGTCAATCCTGTCTGCCGGCAACGGCGGATTTTCGAGCGGACGGGATGCGGATGTTTTGAGTTGTCAGGAAGCGGATTCACCCTGAGAACGGATTCGATGCCGACGCGGAAAAGAAAAACGTCAAGACACGCCCGGCGGCGGTCCATAGGGCGAACATCCGCCTCCCGGAACACCTGCCGCGCGCTGGTTCCCCTCGATCAGGAGCCCTTGCGCCGCGAGGCGTTGGCCGGGTGCCGCCAGGTGAAGCGCAAATTGGAAAAAGAGGAGGCGAAATGGAAGCGTTTCCAAGAAGAGGACCGGCCCGGGTTCGAACGCTGGTACGACCACCTGTTCGGCAAGCTGGTCGCAGAAGTGCGGCTTGAGGAGTCCCGGGTGTGGCAGAAGGCCGACCTGGTCGAGGAAGTTGAGTTCGAATTTCATTTCCGGGGCGGCACCTACCGGGCGGCCTACCGCCGGGTAATGGACCGCCGCGAGCAGGCGGAACGGGAGGAACCGGACGAGGGCGCGTCCGATGGGGACGACCCGGCCGGAGAACGGGAGGCGTCCGAAGAGGATTCGTTCAAGGATTTTTTCCGGAACGTTTTCGGTCTCGATGATGACGAGGTCGAGGGCATGTACGAACAGTACTGCAGGGACCGGGCCGACGATTCTTCGGGACCGGATACCTGCCATCCGGCCGGCCCGGCCAGCGCCGAGAACCGGAGCCTGTCGGCCCGGGTCAAGGAGCGTTTTCGGCTGCTGGCACGCAGGCTCCACCCCGATCATTGCGACGCGGTCGATGCGCGGAAGACGGCGCTCTGGCACGAGGCACAGGAAGCCTATCAGAATGCCGACCTCGAACGGCTCGACACACTCCTGGCGATCTGCGAGGTGGAGGAGGACCGGCTCACCGAAATGACCGGCATTTCCCTGATCGACAAGGTCCGGGACCGTTTTCAGGAATCCCTCCGCACGCTGCGCGCCCGCCTCCGCCAGGCGCGGCGAGACCCGGCCTGGAACTTCTCACGCCGCAAGGACCGGGAGAACCTCGAGGTACGTATCCGTTCCGATCTGGAAGCGACATTGCGGGCGCACCGCGAGGAACGTCGCGACCTCGAACGGCTGATCGCCGAATGGGAGCAATCCCCGGGCCTTCACCGCGCCGCCGCAGCCCGGAAGAAGGCCAAACGCGCCTCGCGCAAACAAAGCGCCAACCGGGAGGATTCCCGGCAATCCGAATTCTCCTTCGCTTGAAGCGCCGCTTTCGGAGATGGATATCAGTCCCTCCTGAATAAAAAAGTGGCGGCACGCGTAACGAGGTCGGGCTCTCCTGGCAAGCACCAACGCCGGCGGTGACAACGTGCACCGAAATGCCGTTCTCGGTCTTTTGCTCGGGGCCGCCCGGTCCAAAGAAATGCCGGAGAATTGGGTCTATTCGCTCCTGGAGTCCGAAGCTTTACGGGACGAAATCGACGCGATCACCGACCGCTCCGTGGGGTTCGTGTTATAGGCGTACGATTTTTTGTCCATTCTTCTTCAGCTTGATTCGCCTCGTGACCATTCGCTGGTGTGACCCGGCGCTGCCGGGGTTGACGCGATCATGGAACGCTCGCTAGGGTCGCGGTCCATGAAGGCATGTACAGAACTCGTTCGTTCCCGCAACGGCCTTTGTCTCATTCCGGGATACTTTTCCTGGATTTTCTTGACGGTGTTCACGGGTTGGCTCGTTGCACCTTTTACACTGCACGCCGACGACGTTTCGTATCAGGACTACAATCACGCAGGAACGCCAGTCGATTCGGCGACGCCGCCGCACGACATCGAGTTTCCGCCCGAAACCCCGGGCGAAAGGCGATTGTCCCTGTATGCCGGGACCGACGTGGTGTCGATGTACGTCTCGCGGGGCTTGATCTACTCCGACCGCGTCTCCCTGCAACCCTGGCTCGAGTTGGACGTTCCGGTAACGCGCTCCGGACCGGGAATTTTGAAGGACGTGACCTGGTTCGCCGGCAACTGGAATTCCATCCAGCCGGGGAGTGTCGCCAGGGGAGAAACCCGGACGGGTCGCGACGAGCGTTTGCGCGATTGGTTCGAGGCGGATTTTTATTCCGGTTTCCGGTTCGGAGTAGCCGAAAACGTAACGGCGTCCATTCGATTCAATTACTACACATCGCCCTCCGACGCCTTCGCGGACATCCACGAACTGGATGCCCGCGTCACCTACAACGACGCCCACTGGTGGCCGGAAGCGGAGGGCTTCGCCCTGAACCCTTCGCTCCGCGTCACCAAAGCGACCCGGAACCGCGGAGGTCCGAACCCCTGGTACCTGGAGACCGGCCTTCGCCCGGGCGGACAACTCGCCGGACTGCCGGGCAACATGAGCCTTCATGTGCCGCTGATATTCGGTTTCGGCGCGGATGGCCAGTACCTGACGCCCGACAGGGAGCATCATTTCGGCTTTTTCCAGACCGGCGTGACGGTTGGGGCGCCTTTGAATGTTCTGCCCGAGTCCGCAGGCGTGCTCACGCTATCCGGCGGTTTCGATATCAGCGCCGTCCCGGACCGCGAGCTCAACCTGCGCGGCGACAGGACAACGGGCGTCGCGCGGGCGGGACTGACTTACAGTTATTAAGCGTTTCGGATTATTCGTGCTTGAGAAGAATCTTTTGAACCGCTAATCGACGCTTATCTTCGCATCAGAAGAATCGAGAGACGATGGTCAACAGCCAGTTGAAATGTTAAGCGACAAAGGGCGGGACGTGTTTTTCGGGCCACCGTCTGGCCGGAGCCGATGTTGACGGCTCTCGTATCGCCGTTACAGAATCCAACCATCATGGTTTCACCAATTGATGATAAGTCCGATTACGCGTTCCTGGCTGCCGTCAACCGCATGCTGGCTGAGGAAACGGCCCGCGGCAACGCGGCCCCGGACCCGGAAATGGGCGGGCTTTCGCCGGAGCAGGTCACGCGTCTTATCTACTCGAACTGGGACGAACCGGGATCGGCGATTCAATTGAATCACAATCTTTCGCTCGAACAGAGGGAAAGCTCCCCGTTTTTCCGAGGGGCTCGCGCCTTTCTCCTTGCCTTGGCCGAAAAAGAGAGCGTGACCCTCACCAGCGCTGGAAATCTCCCTCGCGCGTTCGTCGGGGAAATGATCGAATCGTTCCTGGACCCAAAGGAGCAAGAACAGCTCCACGCGATTTGCAAGGTGGTCAACGAACACGACCTCTTTCTCTTGCACATCGCCCGCGTCGTCTGCCAGGTCGCCGGTCTGACCGGACGGTGGAAAGGCCGTTACCGCGTCAAGAAGAAGACGATACCATTGCTGGCCGATGATGCGGGAGGGGAGCTTTTCGCGACGCTCTTTATGAGTTATTTCCGGAAGTTCAACCTTTCCTACCGGGTGCAATCCGGGCCTGAAGCCCACGCCATCCAGCAGTGCTTCGCTTACACCCTGTACCGGCTCTCAAGGCTGGCGAAGGAATGGCTCGCGGTCGATCGTCTGACCGAGGAAACGCTCCTTCCCGGCGTTCGAGACGAAGTCGGACGAGAATTGGGCGACCATCCCTACTGGACGGTCGCCAAACTGGCCCCCGGACGAATTTTTGTACCTTTGGAGGACTGGAGCTTGGTGGAAACCGAACAGGAAGAGGACGGCTATCGCGATAAAGCCGTGCGCATCACGCCGCTTTTCCGTGCCTTCCTGCAATTCGATCTGGGCGGCCGATCAAGATAAATCTCCGGATATTTGATCGGCGATACGTCACTCATGCATCCGTGTGATCATATTCTCTCCCGGCCTTCAACCGAGTCGCTTCGAATCTATACCTTCAGCTCGTGCCTCAATAGCTCCAATCTTCGTGTTTGACAGGAAGCCGGTTTAGCTTTTCTCTCAGCGCGGGCCACTGGGGGAGATACTGGTCCATTAGGGCCAGGAATCGTTCGTTGTGCGTCGGTTCCAACAGGTGAACCATCTCGTGCACGACGAGGTATTCGAGGCAGTCCCGGGGTTTCTTGGCGAGTTCGGTGTTTAGGCGGATATAACCGCGGCCGGGCGTGCAGCTTCCCCAGCGGGTTTTCATGCGCTGGACGAAGAGCCGCCGCACGGTCACGCCCATCACCTTTTCCCACTTGGCAATCAATGGCACGGCGTGGGCGCGGACTTGGCCCCGGTACCATTCTTCCAGCAGGCTTTGGCTGCGCACGGCGTCCCACCCCGGCCGCACCCGGAGGGTCAGCTTTTCCGGTCCCGGCTCGACGCCCGGGGATTGCCGTTCCTCGACCACCCGGAGGAGATATCGCTTGCCCCAGACAAAGTGACTCTCCTTTTCCAGATACTCCCGGGGCGGCTCGCGTTCCTGTTCCTGGAGTTGGCGCTGCTGGTTCTTGATCCAGCCGAGTTTGTTGATCGCGAACACGCGAATGGTGGCCAACGACATGTGCGAGGGCGCGGAAATACGGACTTTGCCGGCCGGCGGATAAACGCTCAGGTGAACGTTCTTGATGTTCTTCCGCCGCACGTCCGCCGAAATCTCGCCGAGTCGAATCGTCTCCGCCATCGTCAATACTCCGGTTGCTGCTTGATGATACCGAAAATGCGCTCCACCTCGTCCACATCCCCGAGTTCATCGTAGAGCGCTTGCTTGATCACCTCCTCGCGAGTGGTCACTCCTCGCCAGTCGGCGGGTCGGGATCCCATCACGGCCTGGTGAACCCGCAGCGCCAAATCGGTCGGTCGGGCTTCGCCCGCATAGGCCGCCGCCTCGCCGGTGACCCTGAGATTGTTGTAAAGCGCCCGCTTGCCCGGGGTATCCAACTCGGGAGGGGTTTCCGGGGCGTGGCCGGCGCTCACTTTTCGAACCAGTTCCTCCAGCGTCTTCAGGTAAGCCTCGTATTCCAGCGCGCCCGCTTTGCGTTGGCTGATGATTTCATCGAGGAGATCCGACATCTTGCCGAAATAGGCCGGGTCGTTCAGGTGTTCCTTGATGATCTTCTTGCGGATGTTGTTTTCGATCGTTTCAGCGACCGCACGCCGGTTGTTTTTCAATTTGCCCATCTTGTCCGCGATGGCGTCGGCGAT
>SLTG01000143.1 GCA_007130045.1 Opitutales bacterium | reverse complement strand
TTTGTTTTCACAGGGCAATTTCAAGGCAGCGCCTTGCCTCTAGTAGGCAACCTACTGTAAGTAGGAGAGTTACGCCAGATCACAGCTATCAAACCCAAGGAAGCGGATCAAGATCTCTGAGGCTGCGGCTCACGGACTCTCCCTCGTCCAATATGCGGACAAGCGTGAAAACTCCTCCAGAAACAGGCGCACCTCCTTCTGCACCAACCGGTGATGGCGTTCCGCCCGCCGTTTCAAACCCGCAAGAGTCTCTTCCGGCAGATCACGAATATGAAGCGATTTTATATCAGTAGCAGAATCCTACCCCACCGTCTCCCCTGCCAATTCCGGGAAACAACCATGATTTGATTTCAAGGTCCCGCTGTGGAAAATGATCCGGATATGGAGCCAAAGGAGGTCCAGTCCAATACGGCCGCTTCCCGTCTCGAATCCATTCAGGAGCGGCTGGCTGATTTGGAGGCCGAACGCCGAGCACTCTTGGACGATCTGCGGAAGATCAAACACGCCGCGCTCCGGGAAGGAACGCTTCCGTCGCTGGATGATCGAAAGTATCCGGAAACGCCCGGAGAAAAGGTCGCCCTGTTCCAGAGGATGTTCGTGGCGCGAAGGGATGTTTACCCTCGCCTCTGGGTGAATGAGCAAACGGGCCGCAAAGGCTACTCGCCCGTCTGCCGAGCGGTTTGGGGAAACGGCCGCCGATTGAAGCCGACGGAGAACTACGCCAAATACGGGCCAAAAAACTTCGTCCCCCTTTCCGCCGATGTCATCGAATCGCATTTGCGCGGACAACAGGTGATCGGGACCTACGCGCTCCGTCAGGACGACCGCTGCGTCTTCTTAGCGGCGGACTTCGACGGCGACGGTTGGCAAAGCGACGTCGTCGCCTATCGAGACGCCGCTGCTTCCCTGGGTGTTTCCTGTCTCGCGGAAATCTCCCGGTCGGGCAACGGCGCCCATGCCTGGGTCTTCTTCTCCGAACCGGTAAAGGGTTCTCATGCGCGAGCCCTGGGCAGTCTTATTCTGGCCAGGGCTGCACGCGACAATCCGCACATTCGTCTCGACACTTACGACCGCTTTTTCCCGAACCAGGACACTCTCCCCAAAAGCGGATTCGGAAACCTGATCGCGTTGCCGCTTCAAAAGGATCGCCGGACTCAGGGATTCACCGAATACGTGGACGAGTCCCTCGCCCCCTTTCCCGACCAATGGAAGATTCTCTCCGAGATCCCCCGTTTCTCCGGCGAAGATGTACGGAACCTGCTGGAACAACACGTTGGTGAAGCAATTACCGACGAAACACCGACGATTGAAAGGGAAGAGCTGATCCTGGAATCAAGCCGGGACGACCCCCTGAGCCTTCCGGTGCTGCCCGATTGGAAAGTTTATCTGAGCGATGCCGTGATCATCCCCACGACGAACTTGCCCGATGGTTTCCTCGCCAGATTGAAAGGTCTGGCTACGATCCCCAATCCGATATTCTTCGAGAAGCAACGACAGCGATTCCCGACCTACAACATTCCACGCTGCATCTTCTCCGGTGCAATTAATGAGGACCGGATCGTGTTGCCCCGAGGCTGCCTGGAGGACGTCACGGAATTGTTCGCCCAATGCGGTTCCCGCATCGAAACTGAGGACCGACGCCTGCGGGCCAATCGGATTCAGCTAAAATTCACCGGGCGTCTAACCCATCCCCAAACACAGGCGTTAAAGGCATTGCGGGATCACGACTGGGGAGTGCTCGTGGCTCCCCCCGGAGCCGGAAAAACCGTGATAGCATGCGCCCTAATTGGGTCGAGAAAAACCACTTCTCTAATCCTTGTCAGCCGCCAAACACTCCTGGAACAATGGTTGAAACGACTGAACGAGTTTCTCTCTGCGAAGGACAATCAGATCGGTCAATGGCGCGGAACCAGGAAGAAACTCACCGGAAAGATCGATGTCGTCATGCTCCAGAGTCTTGCCAAAACGGAAAACCCGAAGGCGTTCTTTCGCAATTACGGTTCGGTGATTGTGGACGAATGCCATCATATTCCGGCGGTCACGCTGGAAGCCCTGATGAAGGAGTGCGAAAGCCGTCACATAACCGGACTCACCGCCACACCAAAAAGAAAAGACGGACTGGAACGCCTCCTGTACCAACAATGCGGTCCGATTCGCCATGCAATCGCGGAGGATTCGGAAACATCTCTGACGAAACAGGTCATCATTCGCAACACGCCATTTAGACCACCGACCGCGCCAAACCAACAGGTGTTGCCCTTGCATCTGATCTGGCAGGCATTGATTCGCTCGCCCGAGCGGAACGGATTGATCGCAGGAGACATCGAAAAAGCTCTGAACGAAGGGAGAAAACCGATTGTCCTCTCTGACCGGAAGGAGCACCTGGCAACGCTAAAAAAAGAAGTGGAAAACCTGGATACACAGGAAAGATTTTGTCTGGTCTCAGTTGAGGGCTCGCTGATTCCGAAACAACGTGCGGCCGAGTTCGATCGCTTTACTTCTGCAATTAAATCGCGAAAACCCGCCTGCCTCTTCGCCACGGCGTCCCTCCTCGGCGAGGGATTCGATCTCCCCATGCTGGACACCCTCTTTCTGGCCATGCCGGTCTCCTTCAAGGGACGTCTCATTCAATATGTCGGTCGTTTGCACCGAAAACATGAAGGGAAGGAGACGGTTACGATTTACGATTACCTCGACAAGCAACTCGCCCTCACAGCCAGCATGTACCGGAAGCGATCCGCAGGCTACCGGCAACTTGGATACCGGATCCTTCATGACCCAATCGGATCGGAGTATCTCCGGTAGTGATGACGAGGAAGGGTTCAGGATGATGCCCGCACCAGCCACTACCAAAGCCGACAGCAGGGCTAACGCCTCCCCTTTCGAGGCCACAGCCTCGTCGGTTCCACAGGAACCGCAGGCTTGGACGATTTCCCTTTCGCTCCGTCTCGATATGTCCGGTCACCCTTCATACACACTCACTTTCCTCCACCATCACAGTTCAAACGGAGCGAACATCCCGTTACGCCGGAACAGTTCGGCGAGTTCGTCCAGGGAACACTCCAGGCTGCGCGCCAGCCGGCGCGCCGAAATCTTCCCCTGCTCCAGGGCGGAATGCAGGAGTTCCATAAAACGCCGGGGGTACGGCGGTTCCTCCACTGCCTGTTCCCGATACCCAAGCCCTGACAGTTGCCCCTCCAGCACCTCACTTGTATCGATATCCAGATTCTTCAAACGGTAGTACAAAGCCTGTCCACTTACCTGGAACAGGGTCGCCGTCCGGTCGAACCAATCGACCGTATCGGAAAACTCCGACCGCTTCGCCCAGGCATCCCGAACCGCGGCCTCGGGCATCAGGAGGGCCGAAGCAAACGTGTTGGCCAACTGCTCCACTCGTCTCGCCTTCGTGCCCTTCCCCCGCATGTCGTCGATTCTCTCCGGGGGAAGGGTCTGCCAGGTAAGCAGGTGAGTTGTATGGCAAAAGGCAAACACTGCGGCGGACCGACGCGGAGCGCACCGAAGACCGTGCCGGTCCGACGCCACTTGCGCTCCACCCCCGGCGACCAGTGCTACGGACCGGGCAAACCGGGCCCGAAGACGGTTTCCGTCGAACGTCACCGGCGGTCGAAACCGTAAGCGAACGGATGCGTCCCCGGAGCGTGTCTCTGGGGGCGCTATTCCCTGTTTTCACGCATCCGCACGATGCAAGGCACCAATCAAGAGTCATATGCTTGAAATTCATTTCCATAATCTGGACAATTGTTTAGGGATCCTTACGATAGGGTTGTAATGGCCAAAGCACCGACAATCAGGGAACCGGCTGTCTCGCCGAGCACGAACCGCAAGACGATAAGGGCTGCGGTTAGGAAGGTCATCCGTTCGCGCTCGGCTCGTTCTGCAACAGAACAACCCGGCCCGAAAACTGTCCCCGTCAAGACTCACCGACGCAGCAAACCGGGAGCACATCACGCAACGAAGACAGGGCCAGGATCGCCCCGCGTCAAGAGTCTCAAACGTGCCTCCACCAGCCAGCATCCGGTAACCATCAGAGTTTCCCCACCCCACCGAACCCGTGACTGATGCCTGGCCGAGTACGGCAAAGAAAATCCGATATCTTCATCAACTGCCCCTTTGATGAGGAATATCAGCCGATTTTCCACGCCCTCCTCTTTACAACAATTTATTGCGGTTTTCGGCCACGAGCCAGCCTCGAATGCAATGATTCGGGCAGAGTTCGTTTCGAAAAACTCCTCGATATCATCGCATCATGCGGTTGCGGGATTCACGACCTATCGCGGACGGAACTGGATCACTATAATTCCCTGCCCCGCTTCAACATGCCGTTCGAACTCGGTCTTTTTCTCGGCGCACGCTATCTCGGTGAACAACGATTCCGCTCCAAGCATTGCCTGATTCTTGACCGCGAACCCTATCGTTACTAGAAATTCATCTCCGATATTGCCGGCCAGGACATTCAAGCGTACGGGGATGATGTAGAACGCGTCATCAAAGTTGTACGCAACTGGCTCCGTTCGGCCTCCGGCAATGATCAAACTCCTGGAGCGCGTTTTCTGACCAAGAGGTATCAGCGTTTTCTTGAGGAACTGCCGCCTTTGTGCGAAGAGGTCCACCTGGACGCCCACTCACTGCCCTATTCCGATTTCCTCTCTTTGACAACCGACTGGGTTTCAGTGGACTCGGCAACATCCTGAAAGTTCGATTGGCTCAGTGAGCATACAGAATCCAGTCCTCTGCACCATCGGCCACTCAACTCACCCCATCGAAGACTTCGTCGAATTGCTCAAAATGCACAGGAGGCTATCGCCGACGTCCGCTCGTCGCCCTACAGCCGGTTCAACCCCCAGTACAAGCGCGAAAACCTGGAATCCGCGCTCCGGAAACACGAAATCCGTTACGTCTTCCTCGGCCGGGAACTCGGCGCCCGGCGGGCGGAACCGGAATGCTATATCGACGGAAAAGTCGTATATTCCCGCGTCGCCGAGACCACCTCCTTCAAGCAGGGTCTCCACCGTCTCGAAGAAGGGGCAAAAAAGCTACGAGTCGCGATCATGTGTGCCGAAAAAGATCCTCTCACCTGCCACCGCACGATTCTCGTCGCTCATTACGCCCGCCCCCGCTTCGCCAAAATCCGGCACATCCTCACCGACGGCTCGGTCGAAACCGGCACCCAGGCCGACGCCCGCCTCATGCGGGAAACCGGCCTGGATAACGAGGACCTTTTTACTTCCTCCAAAGACCGCCTCCAAGAAGCCTACCGGCAACGCGGCGAACAGATCGCGTACGAAGCAAAAGGCTAAAGATTGCACGATTCGACGTGGGCATTCATCAGTGAGGCAGTACAGCGGCGGCGAGGATCCACAAAATCTAGTTGAAGGCGGCGGAGTTCAATGCCTCGTACGCCTCGGTACAGCGTTTCGTAAAGCCTTTCACACTTCCCTTCATACAAGCGAAATGACCTCCGTGCTGATTGACTCCCTTGAGACTGAGAAACGTTGATCGAGCAAGGCCAATTCGGTTAGGGTGTGGGGATTGAAGGCGAAAAAGCCGGGGTGGTTTTCCAGCTCGGATCGGCGGATTCCAGCCTCTTTGGATAATGATCGCATAAAGGCCTCAATGGCGAATGCGGCGACCCCGGGATTCTTGATCTCGGTTTTTCCGGCATCGTAAGTGCCCTTCCGCGATGTTGTTTTGAGTAATCCAAAATCTGCCAGGAGTGAGATGGCGTATCGGGCTGAGCGGAAGACAGGTTCACGCTCCCCATACATAGCGGCTATCTTGCGCTTGATCTGCTCGGATTTGACCGAGCCCTGAAGGCGATAGAGCCGTCCACAAACCTCCCCAACTTCCCGAACGAATGGGTAAGTCGCTATGAGCATGAAGAAGGACAGAGTCGTTGCTGTGTCAGGGGATGGATTTTTCCGGTACAGACCAAGGCCTTCGTCCTTCAGTGGAATCAGGTCCTCATGCGGATTCATCCAAATACGACGGAGATAACGGAGTGACTTGCGAAGCGATTCCTCGCCGGACACATCGGCGGCCATCAATTCTTTCAATCTGCTTGTGGCTTCAGCATCCTCGAGGCCGTCGGCCTTGAGGCGCAAAGCCTCACAAAGCCAGGAAGCACGGATCGTCCGATTAAACGTGATCTTGGTCCGGTGCATTATAGATCGCCTTTTCGAATAGTGACCCACGGGACGAGCAATTCATCCAGGCTGGCCCCTCCGTGAGCGACCACTTTATCCCCTTTCGTGACGAAGGCGCCACGACCGGCCGCAAACAAGGGAAAGAATCCCTCGGGCAGCAAGGCCGAGTCCCACACCTTGCCCGCCTCGCCCGTACTTTCATGGGCACGGTTGCGGAGTGTGGTATTCGGATACACGCGTACACGCTGGCCCTTCCTTTCCGCCAGAACTCCATCCTGAATCGCCGCTATACCGATCGATTCCAGGTTTCCATGGTCGGCGGAAAGGCAGACGGTAAACCCGCCCGCCAATAATCGGTCAACCAATTGGCTTAAAAACCCGGTCCGCATCCACAGTTCCAACTGCTGATGCCATCCGGGCCACCCGAGGGTCGCCCCGTGCATAATCTCATCGGGTTGGCTCACGGTAAGGCCGAAAGCGTTGATTCCGCCAGCCTGGAGGTCTGGGAGTTCATTCAACTCCGCGGTCGCCCCCTTTACGAGCTGGTGGTGAATCCGTCGAGGCAGGAGAGAAGCCTGCGATACCCAAAATTCCTTCCATCGCGAAGCGTCGAGATCGGTCCGCTTAATGGATTCCGGGAACAACCGGGGCGCAACCCGGAATACAGAGCCTGACGACATACGGGGGTTAACGTCGGCAACCAGGCGAACGCTGCCGAATCCTCAACCCTGACCTTTTCCGACAATTCCGCTAACAGGTGCTGCCGGACGGTAAACCATCCCGCCAGCGACAATCCATCCAGGACAATCAGCGCAACCTTCCCACCGTCTTTGAGCCACCTGCCCATCTGTTTCGGCACATGGCGAACCATTGCCGGGGGCGACGCCGGCAGGCTGTGCAAACTCGTGTACCCGGTTTCCAACCATCGTGAAAACCTGCGGTCCACTTCGGGCCAAAGGTTGCTCCAGAAAGCATCGATCAACTCGGTCTCGCCCGACCGGAATACTTCGCCCGCCAGTCGGCTGTAGTTTATTCCAAACCGAATCCAATCCCTATGGTTTCCATCCTCGCTGGGTATTTCGTCCAAGAGCTTAGTCACACGCTCAGGATCGGGCGCCGGTGGTGTGTCCGGGACGGAAACGCCCACCATCCACCACTGCCCCGAGCCCGGTTGGATCCCTCCGACATCAACCCGATCCAGCAATCCGTCGGTAAACAGGGTATCGATGTAAATCTTCAGGGCGGGATCATCGAACGGAAGGTCCGGGACGCTCTGAATCGACATCTCCTTTACTTCTGCAGGATCGCCATCATCGACTTTGCTACGGATGAATCGGGTCCATCGCTCCTGGAGAAACTGCCAGAAGAGCCCAGGATTACCGGCGAGATCCCGAACCGGCCAATGCGCGAACGGTGCCTGCCCACACAACTCACGCTCCAGGCGCAAACAGAGCCGTTCAGGCAGTTCGAGACCGCCACGGTGCAGATCGATCAGCCGCCGGATCAATTCGACCGGTGAATCGATCAACTCCGGCACCAGCCGATAACCTACCTTCATCGAGAGCTCCTCGGTCTCGCTCGCCCGGAATTTCTTACCGGGGTGTTTGGCAGCCTGGTGGCTCAAGGTCGTCCACGTATCGGGGCCGAGCTCCCGAAGCACGTCGGGATCGAGGTTTGAAAACAGGTCCTCCAGCCCAAACTCAAGCAGATGAGCAGAAGCGAGAACATCCGAGGGCAGTCCATTGAATCCGCCCGCCCTATCGTCGAAAATCAAAACCAACGGAGTCTTTTCCCCGCGCTCCCACTCCCGCCTTATCCGGCTCTCATATTCATAGCGAAACGCGAGAGGATCGTCAAAAAAGACCACGTCGAAGCCCTTGGCCTGAAGCGGGCCGAGGATCTGCTCATTCCGCACAATCGCATCCGGATCGAAGACCGCCCAGACCTTGGATTCCAGCTCCGGAATGAATTTATCGACCAATTCCTGTTTCCAATCCATCAGCGTTTTAAGAGGCTCTTTTTTAACCACGGATGGCTCGGATTACACCGATTGATTAAAGAAAATATCTGTGAAATCTGTGTCATCTGTGGTCTCCCATTCCAGCCCTTTTCATCGCGAAGATTCGATCCTAATCAGAATGACCGGATTCAGGCTCGGACGTACGGTGTGAAGGGCTTTTATCTCCTGTTGCCAGGTCGCCCGCTCCAATTCCAGCTGCCTTTGACGGAATCGCCTGACTTCAGGCAACCCGATCTGGTTGAGTTGCTGCAAGCGCACTTCGAAATGATGCCGCCCGTTTTTCTCCCGCTCGGCGAGAAACTGCTCGTGTTTGGCCTTCAGTCTCTCAAACACCGGGAGCCCCGCCTTCTGAGCCGTGGCCTCGTGAAGCTCGTAGAGATTTTCCCGGTCATCCCGCCTCCACACGGTATCAATCTCCAAAGCACCGCTCAATAATCGATCCCATAGGAAATGGGCGGTGCGGTCGAACGACCTCCCGTCGGAATCGGTAAACACCGGAAAAAACTCCTGAAATGTCGATTCCGAAGTCACCCACCCCAGGTGCCACAACGACCAGAAACCGCCGTTCTCCCCCGGTAGTTCGTCAATTCCGACCTTTGGAACCGGGTCTCCCTTTATGTAGCGCGGGACATGGTCGAGTAATTGCCGGATCTTGGGATGATCGAGGGTGAGCAGTTCGCCGACCCGCTCTTCCCCGGCCCCGGCAAACCCATATTCTCTGGCTGTTTCCTCATCCGGCCACCGAACCGCGATCCCGGAGGCCGTCTTCCGGCACTCGCCTCCTCAGGATTCCAGGTGGGAGCGCACCAGAATCTCCAAGTAGTCGGGCAGGGGCTGGGTGGAAATATCTTGCTCGAAAGATTGAACGTCCTCGGATTGGTCACCGCCCAGGATGCTCAGCTCCCGCCGGTTCCACTCGGCCTCCTGTTTGACGACCTGCGCCACCTCCTCCACCTCTCCCGGGATCTTTTCAGGATCGAGCAGGGCATCGATAAAGAGCTTGTCGAAAATATGGGCACCCGCCTCCGAGCCCATAAATATAAACCTCCTATCATAGCCCCGTCGCCAAACCACTGATCATCGCCCATCAGAGCTTCACACCAGGGACTGGCCCCACCGACTCCGCATTCATTAATATCCCTCATCCGTGCAATCCGTGTCATCCGTGGTTCTCCTTTCCCCCCTCATCCCTCATAAATCATAATTCATCCCTCATCCTTCAACCGTCACCCTTCCCCGCCCCTCATCTCCGCCATATCGTAGATCATTTGTTTGATAAATTCCCCAATCCACGGATTCGGACAGGCGGTGTAATACGGGGGATCCGATAGAGCCAAGATGTCCTCATCTTCCCCAATCGGAAACCCCTCGATTTTCCGAAACTCCGGATCTTTCAGCTTCTCACGCAAGAGTTCCGTATAATGTGCCCGCCGAGCTTCCTCGGACGGAAAGGTCTGGCCGAGGCATTCGACGGGACCGGATTTCTTGTCGGTTGTAAATTCTAAATTGGATTGATTGCTCATGGGTGTAGATTTTTTGACCACGGATGTCATGGATTTCATGGATAGAGGATGATGGGTGGTGGTTCTGGTGGAGGAGTATCCGTGTAATCGGTGTAATCCGTGGTTAAATTGCTTGGTTATTTATTCTAATGATTGAGTTCAAAAAACTCCGCCCCGCCCAAGCCACGGTAGCGTTCGGGGTGGCAGGTGAGGATGATGATTTGGAGGCGGTCGGAAACTTCCTCCAGGAGCGTGAGGAGGCGGGCCAAGCGGCCGCTGTCGGTGGCGTTGAGGACGTCGTCGAGGACAATGAGCTGGCGTCCGCTTTTCGCCAGGACTTCGGCCAGGGCGAGGCGGGTGATCAGGAAGAGCTGTTCTTGCTCTCCTCCGGAGAGGTTGTCGAGTTTAACCGGCTCGCTGGCGAGGTCCGGGTGGATGGCTTCGGGGACGAAGTTCTGGTCGAGCCGGAGCCGGCCGAGGCGGGGTCCGACGACCCGGGAGAGCATTTGCGTGGCGCTGCGTTCCAGGGGCGCCGCAACACTGGCGACCACCGCCTGCTTGCATTCGGTCACGGTGTCGTGCAAAAGACGAATCGCCTCCATTTTGGTAGTCTCGTGGCCAATTTGCTCGTCAACGTTCTCCAATTCTTCCTCACAGGCAATCAGCTTCGAGTAGGCGCCTTCCGCGGCCAGCCCCTGGAGGCGGCCCTCCGCGGTCTTTTCGTCGTCCCGGGCTTTGTTCTCCGTATCTTCGTGGGCGCCGAGTTGACGTTCCAACTTCTCCAGGTCCTTCGCCGGGTCACCGGGGATTGCCTTTAACTGTTCCTCCAATTGACCCGCGGTCTCCTTCGACGCTTTCCAGTTCATCAAAGCCTCCGAGATCGCCTTGGTCCGATGTTCGTCCGAAAGGCCATCCTGGGTCAGTTCTTCAAGACGTTTCCGTGCGCTTTCCAGGTTTTTCCGATCCGCCTTGAGCTGCGCCATGTGGGTGTTGAGCTGGTTTTCGGCGGTGGTGCAGACTCCCTGCTGCTTGTCGAAGGCGTCTTCGGCTTTCTGAACCGTATCGCGGATTTCGTTATTGAACTGATCGAAGGCCGATTGGAGCTCACTCAGGACGGGAGGATTCTGCTCCCAGTCGGGATAGGTTTCCAGGGTGGCTTTCCGCCGCGCTTTGATCTCCGCGAGACGTGAGGACAGCGCGTCGGTCGTCGTGCCGTCGAGGAGAGTCTCGGTCTTCTGCTGGATCGCTTTGATCGACTGATCGAGCTCCTGGGCTTTTTCACGAAGCGCGTCGAGCCGGTCCGGGTCGGTGCTCCCATAGGGCTCACAGAGCTTTTCAAGTTTGTCTTTCGCCTCCCTGATGGCATCCCGGTGCTTTTCCGCTCCGCCTTCGGGTCCGGCGGCTCGGATCCCTCCGAAGCCCTCCACTTTCACCTCAACCATGGCATCCCCGGAGAGCTTGAGCGGATGGGAAGGAGACGCTTGGTGGGAGCTGTCCTCCGTTAGGTTGTGGACGGAAACCGTCGTTTCCGGAGTCAGGGTCAGATGAACCTGGGAAGCCGCGAGCGAAGCCACGGCCGTATCGCGCTCACCGATGAGCTTCCGAGCCTCACGAACCGTCTTGGCATCCGGCGCCACGGTTTCCGTCCGCTTTTTTCGCTCCTTCTGCAATTCGGCTTCCAGGTTGGTGATCTTGTCCAGGCGGGTACGAAGGGATTCTGAATCGGATTGATCCGAAAGGAATTGCCGGGCGGTTTCGATTTTTTTCAGATGATCGCTCGTTTGACTGCTGCGGGCGCGGGCGGTCTCGCGTTCGGAGCGACGCTTTTCCAGCAACTCCTTGGCGGTCTCCCATTCTGTTTTGAATTCCCCTTCACGCTTCGCCGCCTGTTTGACCTTTTCTTCCAGCTCGGTAATCTCCTTCCGGGTGGCTTCGATGCGTTCCTTGGCGGCGTTCAGGTTCTCGTAACGCTCTTTGGCCAGAGATTCGGATTCCTGCTTGTTCTTCAGGTCTGATTTGAGCCTCGTGTATTCTTCCGCCTGCTTTCGCAAGCCGCCAAGGGTCTGGCGGAGGGAGTCGGCCTCTCGGCGTGCCTGGTCGCGTCGGTTTCGGGCGTCTTCAACGGTGCGCGAAGCTTCCTCGAACCCCTGCTGTTTCTGCCGGAGCTCCACCAACTGCGCCTTCAATCTCTCGCGCCGCTCGGTCAATCCGGTAACCGGCGCCGCATTCTTCCCGGTCTTGGGCTTTCCCGTTTTCGTAAAGTAATCCAGGTAACGCCGGGCAATCCGTTCCTCCAACTGACCGCCGGTCTCCCCGGAAATCTGCACGCCCAGTGCCGCCCGAACGTTCTTCGCCACGTTTTCACTGATGGCTTCGAGGTGCAGCGCGCCCTGCGGCGCCCACAGGATTTGCGCCAGTCCCCAGTGTTCGTGCCGGGAGAGGCCGCGTCCGGGTGCATCGGCCGCGAGAATCTCCCGGATCCTGGCATCGGCATCGCGTCCCGTGGCAAGGGGTTGAAAACTCCCTGACTCCAGTCTGGACAGCTTCGCCGACGAACCGGACAGAAAGATCTTCTCGACCCGGTAGGTCTGGTCGTCCTCCGAGAATTCCACGGTGACCGATGGAGACAGATCACGTCCCCACGGACGCACCGCTTCGATCTCTCCTCCGGTCACGTGGTGGGCATCGAAGAGCCCCCGGCGCATCGCCTCGAACATGGCGGACTTTCCCGTTCCGTTGGGAGCATGCACGACATTGACCCGCTCCGAAAACGGTCCCATCGCCACCTCGTTCAGAAGGCTGCGCCAATGGGAAACGGTTATTTTGTGGAGAAGCATGGGGACAATTATGAATTATGAAGGATGAATTATGAGGGGTTGGACTTGGTGCTTTTGGAAATGGTCGTGAATATTGCCGTGAGCTGATTGGCTTCGTCGTGAAGGGACGCGAGCCGCTGGGCGGGGACAATTTCTGCTTCAGCTAGGAGTTCGAGCCAATAGGCGGACTCGTCGATCTCTTTGAGGCAGTCACCGGGCTTGGAGATGAACTCGGCCTTCGAACGAGCGTGCCATGCCTCCCGGAAAATTGCACCGACTGACATTCCGGAGCGTAACGCCTGTGTCCCAAGAACCTGCGCTTCGGTGCTTTTCGGAAGGGCGGCGTCCATCCGAATAATTCGCAGCGCAATAGTGCAATGGTGTTTCACTATTCGTTTCATTATTCTTCACTATTCCTTCGCAATCCGTAAACCGCGCCACGTCCACGGCCATTTGACTGGACGAGATCAAGTCTCCGGAGGTGCGCCAAATCCCCTTGTATCATTCGGTTTGACGGTGGAGCCGACAAGCGGTCACGAATCGTTCGAAGTGGCATAGGCCCTTCATCGGCGAGGATTTGCAGAAGCTCCCGTTGCCTCTCTGTCAGATCGTGCGCAACCCGGTGGGAAGCGATGTAGCCGCTGGGCAGGAAGCGGACCCAGACGGCGCCGGCTTGTTCGCCGAATTCGGGCTCGGGGTGACCGGCCTTCACGCAGAGTTCGACGATCTTTTGCGTGCCCCTACCCCATTGCTCGATGACGCCGCGCAGGTAGAAGGTTTTTGCGATCAGTGGATTTCTGGGGCGCGAGGGATGCTCTCGTTTCAGGTCTTGCGGCTTCAGGCCGAATGGGAGGGTTCCGTCGCTCCAGATTTCGAGTCGATCATCGAAGATCGCCAAGCTCACCGCACCGCCTGCAATGGAGTAGTCGCGATGGCAGAGAGCGTTGACCAATGCCTCCCGCAATGCTTCCAAAGGAAACAGGGGTTCGTCTTCGCGTTCGAAAAGGCCGGGGATGACACGACCGGCGACGGGCAGGTGGCGGCGCAGGAAGAACATGGCTTCGTCGAGAAGGTCAAAGGCATGCCCTTCCAGTTGGCGTTGGTCTATAAATTCAGACTTGCCGACTCCGCGGAATCGCGCCATTCGCAATTGGCATTGCGGGTAGTCAGGGACAAATTGTGTGCCGAAAAGTACGATTGCCGCGTTGTTTGGGTTCCCGTCATGCCACAGGCCAAGTCGTTCCAGAATATCAGGAACGGAAGTCCCCGTGGATTCCGGCAGTCTGCCCGCCGCAATTCCGATGCGAACGGTTTTTAGAATCTCTTCTTCATCGAATTGGGATACAGAGTGGCTTTCGGCAGGGTGATTCTCCCACCTCACCCGACTGTGCGCTCTTTCACTCAGCAGCCGTTGATACACTTCCTGAGGCATCGACGAGGTGGTTGTTCCGAGTCGCTGATACGGGCGACCGTCAAACACGTAGGGGCGCGACTCCGGACTGGCCGGTACCGAAAGCACCAGAATCCTTCGATCGTTTTCAATTTTGACGAGAGTCTGTTCAATTGGCGCCGGGGGCTCGAATCGTCGAAGCATGTCCGCCACATCACGAAGCGTTCTGTCGGAAATCTCCTGCCCCACGACACGCCCCAACGGAGTAACACCAATCAGAACCTTGCCGCCACTACCATTGAGCATCCCGCACAGTGTTTCGCAAGCCCGCCGCAATTGGGCCGTGGATTTCTTCAGTTCCACAACTTCCGATTCACCCTCCCGGGCAATGACCTCAATCTCACTCCCCTTCATGATTTTTTTCGTTCATCTCAAAAAGCTGAATGAGCGCTCGCGTGGCGACTGCCTTCTTCTCCTCGTCCGAGGCATGAAGGGCTTGCTCGCGTATTTTTTCAGCCGCTTCGCGGACCGGTCCTACGGGCAGTGACTCGATCCAGGAATCGTCCTCCGGCGCCGGGACGAGCGATTGCCCATCAACTATTCCGTAGAGGAATCGGGTGGAGACAATCTCCTCAACGGATGCCAATTTCGCACGATCCGAGGCATAGAGCAGGCCGTTCAACCGCAGACGTAATAAGGTGGATTCCGGTGCCGGGATCTCGTTCAGGCCACTCAAGACCGAATCGAGCGCGCCTTCCCTCTCCAGGCTTGTCTCCTCTGTTTGCCATTGAAGCCGCCCGACGGGGACCGATTCCAACTTCGGAGCGGCTCCGCGCTCATCGATTTCGACGACAAGAACGTTTCCGCTGTCTCGCTCACCAAATTTGGTCGTTTCGTGGGTTCCGGAGTAGGCCAGTCGAACAGCGCCGTCCGCTCCCGGATAGGTCGCGAAAGAATGCCAGTGCCCGACGGCCAGAAAGTCGAGTCCGGCCCGCCCGGCGGCGTCTCTCGGAATCGGAAAATCGGGATCCGCGTCGGGAAGTCCCTCGACGTTCCCGTGGGCAAGCCCTATGGCGATCTTTTCGGATTCACCCGCATCAATCCACGATGTGGGATTCCGGGTGGAATATTTCTCCTCCAGAGGGCAGGGATAGAGGATACAATCATCCAGCTCGATAGGCTCAGGTTCGCGAATGACCGAAACATTCGAAGCCTCCTCCCAGACCGCATGCTCCCACACGCTACCGGGAACGAGCGGATCGTGATTGCCGGGGATAATGTAAACCCGGCCCGGGAACCGTGAAAGCTTGTCCCCCACCTTCCGAACCAGAAAGCGGTCCACTGCATTATCCTCGAATACGTCCCCGGTGATCAGGAGCAGATTGATCCCTCTTTCTTTGGCGACACCCAAAACCCGGTTGATCGTATCGAGTCGCGCCTCGCGCACCTGTTGCCCCACCGGTCCAATTCCGGAAGCTTTCATGCCGATCTGCCAGTCGGCGGTATGGATGAAACGGACGGTCATGGGCACGGGTTTTTTTACCACGGATGGCATGGATTACACGGATAGGGAAAAGAGGTTGATCGGTCGCGGTTGCAAAGTATCCGTGTCATCGGTGAAATCCGTGGTTTAAGAATATTCTCCCTCGTCTCTATTGTTCCTGCTCCATGCGAAACTTGATGGCTTCAATCGGATCCGGGGGGTCGATGGGATGGTGCTGCTTTTCATACTGCTCGACCAGTAGCGACCACAATTCCAGTTCGTCCTCCTCCGGCGAGCCGGGATGCGCGTCCATGAGCCCGCCTACCTTCGCCAAGGCGGCGGCGTAGTCTTGTTCGGTTTTGAGGACTCTCGGCTTCATTCCCCGCCTTCCTTCTCCCCCAGCACCAGCCTCACTTTGGCGCGATCCTGCCCCTTGACGAGCTTGTCCAGGTAACCGGCGAAGCGCTCCTTGAAATCCTCGACAGTTGTGGCGGTGCCGCCGGGGAACAGGGCTTCTTCGAGCTCATGGCGGGATACCACCACGCGGCTGAGCCCGGAAAGGGCCTGGCGGACCGCTGCGATGAAGTCTTTCGTGAGTTCGTCGGGAAGTTCTCTTGCTCCGAGGAATGATTCGACGAGCTCGCGGCCCTTGGGCTCCAGCAACTTGAGGTGTTCCTTGGTCACGGGATCCTCGAACTCCCCCAGAAGGGCTTTCGTCCAGGAGTTGTGGGTTTCCTGGATGCGTTCTTCCAGGTTGTTGAGCCGCTGCTCCGCCGAAACGTCCCCGGCGCTCTCCATGGCCGGATAAAAATCTCCGGCTACCGGGTTTTCCTTCAGGTCCGCAGCCGTCAGGTTCTCGCCGGTTTTCAGGCGGCCGAATTCGTTCTGTATCTCCTTGAGTTGGGAGACGTTCATGGTGGGGATGGTAGCCAGCGCCTTCAGGTGGTCCATCCTGGTGTCGTTGAGCAGGCGGTTCTTGCGCTGGTCCTGCTGGATATCCAACCGGCTGTGCCGATACAGCTTCAGGTAAATGTCGATGTATTCCCGTTTGAGCTCTTCGAGTTGCCGGGTCACTCGCTGGCGAAACTCGGGTGAACTGCGGTTCTCCGGCTTCATCGCTTCCTGGGAGACTTTCTTTCTCAGCTCTTTGCACTTCCCGCACCAGGGGTGCTCGGGCGGCAGGATAGACTGGGCGTTGCTCAGGTAGCCGGTGAAGTCGGCGATCGAGTCGGCGAATGCCTTGAGTTCTTCCAGTTCCTTGACGCACTGCAGGGTCGGTCGGTGGGCGAGCACCTCCTGCTCGGAGTATTTGAAATTCTTCAGTTTCGCCGGGGTGTTGAAGGCCTGGAGGCTCTCCAGGAATTGTTTCACCCCATCGACCTGGGAGGAAAGCTCCGCCACCTCGTCGTCGCCAATCAGGCGTGTACCCCAAAAGGGAATACCGGCCGAAAACTCCTGGCGCAGCGAGACCAGTTTCTCCACCTGTTTGTTGAGTTCCGTGTTCAGTTGAACGACCGCTCCGGCATCGTTCTGCGTGACCTGAACCGCGAGCCCGGGGGACAGTCCGAGGAGCTCAAACAGGGCTTTGATCGCCGAAACATTCCAGTCCTTTGGTTTCTTCAGGTGCTTGAAATCCATCAGGTCGCGGATGGGCCGCGCCGATAGATCCGCGAGATCCGTGGCGCTGAACTCTTTTCCGGGTATCGAAAGGACGGTTTCCCCGGAATGGACCAGGGCGCCGAGAACAGCGATCAGCAGCTCGACCTCCAGGCGAAACTTGCCCGGCGCCACGAAGTACTCCACCCCATCGATACTGTGAACCAACTCGCCTCGGTTGAGCACTTGACCGTGCCCTTTCTGGGCCATGAGTTCGAGCACGTAGGCGGCATAGGGGCTTTGTCGCGGGTCGATGCGCTCCCCTTCGTAGAGACCCAGCCCATCGAGGAGAGCCGCTCCGGTCTGGGAGGGCGTCGTGTGCAATCCCTTCAATGCCTCCTGGACCGCCTGAGTGGCGTTCCCGTCCTTGCCAAAGGTGATCTGACGGGTGAACTTCGGGTAGTTCCCGCAAATCTCCTCGAAATGACCGTTGAGGTGGTTCGAGGCCGCGAGGAAGACCTGTTCGCGGGTCGTCTTGCCCGATGCGTTCTCCCCGGCCAGCGCCTGGGAGAGCGGCTTCTTGTTGCCTCGGTAAGTGACGGTAACCTTGCTCAGGAAGTTCTCGTTCATCCAGCGCGCGAGGTCGCTGAAGTGTTTTTCAACCTTGCGATGGTATTCCTGTTTCTTGCTCCCGCTCGCACTGGATCGCAGGGCCAATGCCGCGGCATAGAGCCCCAGGGAATGGCGGAATTTCTCGTCGGTCGCATCAACTCGGAAAAAGATTTCGTCCGGTTTCTTCTCATCCCTGAAGGAGGGCGGATGCACGATCTGCGGGAAATAGACGTAAAAATCCCGGGGCGGCTGGGCGGCGGATCGCTCGCTGGGAACGCCGAAGAACAGCCAGCCTAGCTTGGTGACGTTACGCTCCTTCCAGGGCATCGC
Source organism: Opitutales bacterium (assembly GCA_007130045.1). Classification (GTDB taxonomy): domain Bacteria; phylum Verrucomicrobiota; class Verrucomicrobiia; order Opitutales; family T3Sed10-336; genus PXDC01. The sequence goes on along the minus strand of SLTG01000143.1, from coordinate 30,360 downwards.
GGTCTCCCAAATACGGAAGCCGGTGAACTCGGATGGCTCGGTGACTTCCATCACCTGGGACAACACCTGAAAATAGGCGAGGTCCAGGTCTTCATCGTTCAGACTGTCCACCCGCTTCTCGATGAGCGCGTCAAAGTCCTCGGTCTTCTTGAGGTCCAGATACCACTGCCGGTTGTCGCTATTCTGCGAGAGAAACTGCCCGCTGACGCAGGCATTGATCTCCTTGAGGGTTACGTCCACCAGGGTCAGCAAGTCTTCCGAGGGTTCTCCGCCCATCTCCGCCACGAATGGGTGATAGAGACAGAGCTGGTCGCGGATTTCCTCGGGAGTCATTCCGATGGGGGCATTAACATTCGATGTCGTGAGCCGATGGACCGAAAGGCCCTCGACCACTCGCTTCGCCATCGGCTGATACTGCCGGCGATTTTTCGGAAATCCAGTCTCCACCTTGGCAACCAGCGTATCGCTGCACTCAATGGTGGATTTGATATCGTCGTTGGCTCGAAAGTGCGGGTTGTCCTTGAGAAAGGCCCAGAAGCTGTCCATGGCCAGCAGGCCGGGATAGTCCTGAGGCAGTTCCTGGTCGGCGATCTTGTTAAAACTCAACGAAAGCACCTGAAGAACGCCCCGCTGCTCGACAATCGGCAGGCGCTCGAAGGTCTGAATGTAATTGGGATGAACCGGGAACAGATCGACAAACTCTGCCAGCCGTTCGGTCCAGCCGTCGTAGAACTTCGCAAATGGCTGGAGGTACTCCCGGACTTTTTCCTTCTGGTTTTCGGTCTTCTTGAGAAGCCGGTTGGCCACCACGTAGGTGATGTCGGTTTTCTGGATCCGGATTTGATCGAACCGGTCCTTGACCCGCGCCAGACTCTCGGAGGCGAAGGCGAAGCGGTCCGAGTCGAAGATGGCTTCCTGGACCCCTGCCATGAACCGGAACCGCAAGTCCTTGCACACTTCACCGATCTCCCGAAGGAAGCCGAGGTCCAGAGTCAGCGCCTGCTGGTTGCGAGAGCGCAGGTGGTCGAGCAACTCATCCACGACAATCAGAAGGCCTTTCCCCGGAAAGCGCTTTTCGAACTCGGCCATCAGGTCTTCGAAGGACGACTTGTTCTCGGTAATCTGGTCCGCACTCGGGAAAGAGAAATCGATGTCCCATTCGCGAAGTTGCTTCTCGATGTTCCGGATAATGATCTCGCGCAGACCCATCTCGACGGCGCCAATTTCCATCCGGATAACCTTGAACGCCCCCGCGATAGGAGCAGCCGTTTCCCGAACACTGGCGTTCGTGAGGTGCTCCACCACCTCCTCATGTTCGGCAACCGCCGAAAGGACGGACATCAGGTGACTTTTCCCGGTGCCGTAATTGCCGACCACCATCAAACCCTTGGCGTCACCGGGAGTGTCGAACCGCATTTGCGGCAGCACAAGATCCCTCAATCGCTCGGCCATGATGTCCGAGATCACATAGGTGCTCACAAAGGTCTTGGCCCGGTCGGCCTTGTTGGCGTCACGGAGCTGAATGATCCGCTCGATCGGCTCGAACTCAATAAGGTCGCGATATTTCATGAGACATTCCGGGTAGGGACGATGATAAAGGTATCGTCGTTGGTGAAGCGATGTTCCCGGTGGGCGGGATGGTCCTTAATGCCGTAAGTCAGACTGGAATCATCATGACTTCCTGTCCAGGTAGCGATGATGACCCGGTGGCGGGAAAGCTTCTTTAACAGAGCCAACGGGTTCAGGCGGACGGGCGCTTCAAACAAGACCTCGGTATTATCAATGGCCAGACGTGTGCCGGCCACCTCCCCGACCAAATCCACCGCCACCTCCTCGGCCTCCGCCCCCCGCAAACGAACCGGCTTCCTCAGCAGCCGGCGGCTGAATTCCTCACCAAAATTCAAATGCCCAACACTGTAGGATTCCGAAACCGTCTTAAGCGCCGCCGATTTCCCGGATCCGATGGCACCGATAATCAAAACAAGCTTAAAGTAAGCTTCCCCCGCCTCGGTAAGGATCGACTCCCAATCCGGTTCATGAACGATGTGAGTCATCCAAAAATCCTCTCTGACAATTTCCTGATGCTGCTCCGCTTCACTGTCGAATCCCTCCCCGGCCGATACCGATCACAGGCGTTCTTCCACACCCCCCACGGCGCGCGCTGGTTCCTGAAAAACGAAGGACTGCCGGACGGGAGCACTTCCACCTCGTCCGGCGAAGCAAGCACCTGGAGTTCTTCACCTCCCAACACCGACCGAAGGGTATAGAGATCCCCGTCGTTGCCGGGAACACGCCCGCCAACTCGCCAAACCTCATCCCGCACCTTGACCCATTGCTCCCCGGAACTCATTCGCTTGCCTTTTGCCTTGGAAAACCACTCAGGACTCCCCGCACGGGAAAATCGGCACCAATCTATTCATGCCCGGATGCTTAGGGCAAGCCAACTCTCGTTGCCGGAAAGGCCGGATCGCCATCGATTCCCCCCGTTCGGAGTGGCACCTGACCCGTCCAGTCGGAAGAGTTTGGTACGCATTTCGTGTCCGCGTTTCATCATCCGCCGCAACATAGCTGCAAGGGCGCTCCACTTATCGATTCGAAGCGTTCAAGATCACAGCCTGTGTTCGTGGTATCACAGCTTGTGACACCAACTTGGTATCACGCCGGGCGGGGATTTCGTTTGAGGGAAAAGGACTCCCAGGTACAAACCCAGCGACGTTATGTGGTGCGTTCCCCGTCCTCACGGACAGGCCTGCAATGAAGGTTTCCACACCCATGGCGATGTGGCGGAGTCCTTGGGTGTCTTGATCACTCCGCAACTTTTCCTTGCGTTCCTTGCGTTCTTTCGCGGCTATTTCAGGTGTGCTTATTCCGTTTATAACGATGTACCGCTTCCCGTCCTATCATCGCCGTATCCTCTTTTATCTGACAATCCTCACCGCCGGGTTGGCGGGTTTGCCGGTTGCGGATGTCCGCGCCCAATCCGAACAGCGGTTCTTCCTTCAACCGTATGAGTTCGGGTTTCGCGCCGGCAGCAGCATTTCACGCGGCGACGATTTCACGCAGTTCGAACTTTTCACGACGATGGCGACGCCTTGGGGATGGATGGACGAAAAGCGCCGCTTCGCCGCCCGGCTGGATTTTCAGGCGACCGCCGGCGTCCTGCGCAACCCGGACAACACAGCCGGCATCTTTTCATTCGGCCCGGCGGTTCGCCTCACTCCGCCGCCGTATCCGTTTTACCTGACACTCGGATTCGCCCCGACCTACCTGACCCAACGGAGGTTTGGCGACGTCGATTTCGGGCAGCGCCTCCAATTCACCAGCAGTGCGACGGCGACCTGGATGATTACGCCCGAGGTCGGCCTTCGTTACCACATCCAGCACATGTCGAACGCGCGAATGGCTTCCCCCAACCCCGGTCTCAACATCCACTCCGCCGGGGTGGTTATCGCGTTTTGACCGCGCCGGGCGCCCACACTCCACGAACCACGCATTGAACGATCGCGGCGATCAGGTAAACGATTCCAAGCACCGCCACGCTCGTCGGCCCGAGAGGGAGGTCCAGAACGTAGGAGACGAAAAAACTGCCGACCGATGAAACCGCTCCGACCGCGCTGGCGACCAGCAGGAAGCGGGGCATCCCCTGAACGAGCATGTGGGCGATCATCGGAGGTATCACGAGGTAGCCGAACGTTGTGATCGGGCCGACGCCGAGCACAGCGACCGACACGAGCAGTCCGACCACCACGTAGAAAACAACATCCCAAAGCGCGACGTTCTTCTTGAGACTGATCGCGAGTTCCCGGTCGTAGGAGATCAGGAGAAACTCGCGCTGAAACAAGAGAACGGCCCCGACGACAACCGCGAAAACAACCGCCGTTGAAATCGCCTGGACGGAGGAGACGGCGATAATCTCGCCCTTGAGAAGGTTGAGCATGCTGATTTCGGCGACCGGCGCCTTGGCCAGAAGGAGGATGCTCCAGGCGGCGGCGAGCGCGTAGATGACGCCGATCCCCGCATCGATGCGGCCGCCGGCGCGCTTGTCCATGTACGCGATGAAGAGGATACCCGCAAGCGTGAACAGCACGGAGCCCGCGAGCGGAACCATGCCCAGTTCATGATCGTGAGGCGCCGTAAGCCCGAACCAGCCCAATCCCTGCGCGAGCAGCGCAAAAGCGACGCCGACCGCGGAGATTTGTGGAAGGGTGACCCCGAGAAAAACGATGCGTCGAAGAATAAAATACGCCCCGATCAACGGACAAACCGCCCCGACCAGGAGGCCCATAATCAGGGGCCCCTGGAACATCCTCACGATCACGATGAGTTCATCGATCCAATTCATGATTCAGGTTACAGTGACAACCCGTATTCCGGAAGCACCTTTCCCGCCTCCTCGATGCTGACGGTGCCGTCGTGGATCCAGACCAGCCGGGACGTGAACTCACCGATCATCTTCAGGTTGTGACTCGCCATGAGCACGGCAACGCCGCTCTCGGCGTTGATTCGGCGGATCAGTTCGGTGATCCGCTTTTCGCCGCGGGCGTCAATTCCCGCGGTCGGTTCGTCGAGCACGAGCAGGTCCGGTTGCGTCGCGAGCGCGCGGGCCAGCAGGACGCGCTGCTTTTGTCCTCCGGAAAGGATTGAAAAGCGGCTGCCCGCCAAGTCCTCGGCCTCCGTTTCCCGAAGACAGCGCAGGGCGAGTTCGCGGTGCTCGCGCCGCAGGAGACGGCCGGGCCGGAGCATTCCGTAAATGCCCATGAACACGACTTCGAGAACAGTCAGGGGGAAGATGGGATCGAGGGTTTCGCTCTGAGGAATGTACCCGACGCGCAGCGGCCGGCCGGCGGGCTCGAGTGATTCGATGGTGCCTCCAAGCGGTTTGAGAATCCCGACCACGGTCTTGAGTAACGTGGATTTCCCGGAAGCGTTGATTCCCAAAACGGGAAAAAAATCTCCTCGGCAGATCTTGAAATCGACATCCCTTAATACCGGTGAATCCCGATACCCGAGAACACCGCCGCGTATGCTGACCAGGCTCCCTCCATCTTCTTCGGGTTCGCTCATGCGTCCGCGGAATTCGTATCGAGCGCCGCGACGATCCGCCGCACGTTGTAGTCGATCAGCGAAAAATAATCCTCAGCCTCCGGCACGCCCCCGACCAACTCCGGAAGCCGCAGCACGGGGACCCCGCCGGCCGTCGAAACGCGCTGAACCGTCCGCGAGGGCCGAAACGGTTCCGCCCAGATCATCCGGACATCCTCGTTCTCGATCTTCCGGATGATGCTCTGGAGGTGTCGCGGACTCGGTTCGATCCCGGGAAGCGGTTCGATCAATCCGATCACATCGAATCCGAACCGTTCGGCGAAGTAGCGGAAGGTCGCGTGATAGGCGATGACCTTCGTTCCTTCAAAGGGCTCCATCGCGGCGGTCCACTCCTCCATTTTTTCGTCGATCCGTTCCTTGAATGCCTCCATCGCCGCCCGGTAATCGTCCGCCCCCTCCGAATCGAGCTCGATGAACGCGGCGGCGATGTTCTCGGCGACGATCTTCGCATTGAGGGGATCCAGAAGGAAATGCGGGTTGCCCGAAACATGGACGTCGCCCATCGTGCGGTCCACCGGTCCCGACGGAATGTCGAGCAGGGACACCCCTTCGGAAGCCATCACGCGACCGGGCCGTCCGGTTTGAATGTCCCGGTTGCGCGCGTTCGCGATCAGCGGCGGAAGCCAGCCGATCTCGATCTCCGCGCCGTTCTCGATCAGGACGTCCGCCCGGTTCAGAACCCGTATGAAACTCGGCCGCGGACTGACAAAATGCGCATCTTCGGTTCCGCGGGCGAGACTTGTCACTGAAACCCGGTCGCCGCCCACCGCTTCCGCGATCGATCCCAGATCCGGGGTGGTGGCCACGACGTTGAGCCGCGCGTCCAGAGTACTGCTCCCAAACAAAGTGAATACCGCGATCAGCCCCGCCAAGAATGTTTTCTGTAAAGTCATTTTCCGGTCCTTTCTCATCCTGAATTAACGATTTCCTTTCTTATTAAGACCCCATGACCGGGAGGTGTTCCCGAACGCGTCCGATTCGGGTTGGCCGCCTCAAAATACGTGCGCCCCGTGTGGCCCGATGGAAAACTCGAACTGGAGCCAGACCGAGTGGTCCTTCCCGAATCCGCTGCGGTCGTCGTAGTTGTACTGAAAACGGATCTTCGAGAACTCCGACGGGTACCAGGTGAGATTCGGAGAAATGCGGGTGCGATTGGCCAGGTTGAGATTGTCGCCGTCACGGTCCACGACATCGTTCATGTCGCCGCGGACCCCGTCATACCGCAGGCCGGCCACCCACATCGGACGAAACCCGTAGAGTGCCTGGGCATAGAGCCCGTAATCCTCGAACGTCTCCGTCGGCCGGCGCATCTCGAACCGGCGCATCAGCGCTTCCGTCTGAAACGAAACGAACGGGAATCCCCGCGTCTGGTGCGGCGGGACCCATTTCCAGTAAAAATCCGCCCCGTAGATGTCCGTCCGGCCTGAGGGACGACCTACTCCGATCTGATTGGGAGGTTCCTCATTATCAAACGTATCTTCCGTGCTCGCGTTCGGGCCGGTGGCTGCGGACACTCCTGCCAGCACGGTCTGGTTGGCGGTAAGATCCCACGAAGCCGCATAACGAACGACATAAAGGAGATCCCGCATCCGGCGGATCTCTTCTCCGCGATCCCTGTCAACTCGCGCACGCTCATTGAACTGCACGTGGCTGTCGAGAAACCCTTCCTCGTTTCTGAAGCTGTAGGCGGTCTCCCCGGTGCTGTCCTGCACCGTGAAAAACAGCTCCGAATAGAACGGGGTCGGGGTCAACCAGGAAACGCGGGCCCCGGGATTGCGCAGGCCGTCGGGACCGAACATGCGGGTTTGCACCACCGGCGCGTCCACGAAATCCCAGGTGTGGAGATGCTGGATGTTGTGACGCCCGAACTCCGTGAAAAACTGTCCGACGCGGAATTGAAGGTTCGCCGGCAGGGCCAGGGTTTCCATGAATGCCTCTTCGATTTCGATGCGGTCGCCGTGCTCCTCCGGATCGAAATCGAAAATCAGGTTCGTCTGAGCCCGGAAGTACGGATCGACATAACCGGACAGCGCCAGTTCGAGGCTCTGGAGGTCGAATCCGCGCTTCCCCGGGTCGTGATCCGCCTTCTGGAGAGACCCCACATCCTGCTCCGTCGAGGTTCCGATTGAAAACGTCCCGATCACGGAAACATCGATGAACGCCTCGCGTCCCCCGGCGCCGAGAGCCCGCTGCACCGGGAACGCAGTCGCCCCGGGCTGCGCGGCGGGACTCGCCGGACCGGGATCGGCCTGGGCGAAGGCGCCGGAATCCAGCAAGGCCGCTTGTAGCGGCAAACTTGCTATAACATAAACGTTCGTTACCGCAAAGAAGGTCCGGAGTGATAGGTAATTTTTCATAAAGAGGAGGCTTCAAGTAACACTTCTGAGAATGAAATAAGTCTGAATCGAGCAGATGCAAGGGAATTTCGACAAGGCGCATTGTTGCTCCCATTTCGCATTTACGGTTCCCCGTTCGAACTTGCTTCGACGAGTACACACCCCGACGCGGCGGAACCGGTCTCGCGCGATCGGGATGAGCGCTTGCCAGCAAGCACGCCACGGGGGTTCGGATCGCCGGCGGGAAGAGGAGCGGCCTGTGGTGCGTCTGATTGCAAACGCTTCCTTCAGCGATGTCAGAGCCCTCCAAAATCCGGATTTCCTCTTTATCTCCCGCCATCCCGAACGTATACTGCTCCTATGCCGAACCGCCTCGCCAACGAATCGAGCCTGTATTTGCGCCAGCACGCCGACAACCCGGTGGATTGGCACCCGTGGGGACGGGAAGCCTTTGCCAAGGCTGAAAAGGATGGAAAGCCGCTCCTGGTCAGCATCGGGTATTCTTCCTGCCACTGGTGCCACGTGATGGCGCACGAGTCATTCGAGAATGACTACATCGCCGGACTGATGAACAAGCACTTTGTGTGCGTCAAAGTGGACCGCGAAGAACGGCCCGATGTGGACCAGATTTACATGGAGGCGGTGCAGATGATCGCCCAACACGGCGGGTGGCCGCTGAACGTGTTCTGCTTCCCGGACGGACGCCCGTTCTTCGGCGGCACTTACTTCCCCCCCGAAGATTCCGGGAACAACATGATTCCCTGGCCCCAGTTGCTGATGCGCGTCAAGGATTTCTACGAGCGGGAAAAGCCGAAGCTCGAAGAGAATGCCCAAAACATCCTGCAAAACCTGGCGGCTATGAACACCCCGGTTGTAACCGGTCCGGAGGTACTTGCCGAGGGCGAGCTTATTTCGGCGGCTAAGGCGATCTGCGAGGGGCATGACGACGATTTCGGCGGATTCGGAAGCGCCCCGAAGTTTCCGGGATCGATGACGCTCAACTTTCTCATGGAGCTGAAACACTTGCTGGAAAGCCGCCCGGAAAACGACGAGAGCCACCTAAAACAACGCCTCGACCAAGTGGTCGAAACAACGCTCAAGGGAATGGCTCACGGCGGCCTGTACGACCAGATCGGAGGCGGGTTCACACGTTACAGCACCGACCGGTTCTGGCTGATCCCGCACTTCGAAAAAATGCTCTACGACAACGGGCTGCTCCTGCAGACCTATACCCGCGCCTGGCAGCGCTACCGCAATCCTCTATACCGGGCGGTTGCCGAGGAGACGGCCGACTGGGCGATGCGCGAGATGCGATCGCCGGAGACCGGCCTTTTTTATTCCTCGATCGATGCCGACAGCGAAGGCGAGGAAGGGAAGTTTTACGTTTGGACGCCCGAAGAAATTGTTTCGATTCTCGGGGAAAAAGACGGCGCCCGCTTCTGCCAAGCCTACAATATCACCGGCAAGGGCAATTTCGAGAGGGGAATGTCGAATCCAGCCCTGGCGGAGGGCGACTTCACCGAGCGCGAATCCTCGAAAGACGCGCGCGCGAAACTCCTGCAAGCCCGCGAGCAACGCGTCCGGCCGGCCACCGACCGCAAGCACCTTGTGTCGTGGAACAGTCTGATGATCAAAGGACTCGCCGAAGCCGGATTCTACCTTGAACGGAAAGATCTGTTTGATGCGGCGAGCGACGCGGCCGATTTTATCTGGGATTCGATGCGGTTCGACGGGAACCGGCTGTATTCGGTATTTCACGACAAGCCGTCGATCAACGGCTACCTGGACGACTACGCCTTTTACGCCGAGGCCCTCCTCGCCCTCGCCGGATTCGCAGACCTCTACGAGCCGGGGAACTCCAGACGCATCCTGGAACGCGCCCGCCGGATCGCCGATGCGGCGGACGAGCATTTCGCCGATCCTGCGGCCGTGGGCTATTTCTTCACCTCGGACGACCACGAAGAGCTGATCGCACGGCGCAAGGAATGGTGGGACAACGCGACTCCCGCGGGAAATTCCTCGCTCCTGCACGTTTTCTCGCAGCTTCACACGATCACCGGGGATGAAAAATACCGAAAGTCGTTCACGCGGCTCCGAAAGGCGTATTCCGGATTCGCGAAAAAAATCCCGAACGGGATTCCGCACGCTCTGACGGCAATCACCGCCGAAACTGCGGGCGTGCGGATCCTGAGGATGAAGACCGCCGGAGACCTCGCACCCGTTCGCGAGGTTCTGCTCAACAATCCTCGGTGCCACCCGTTCACAATCGACGATCCGGCGACGGACCGACCCGAAGGTTACCGGCTTTGCATCGGGACAGTCTGCCTCAAGCCGGTAGGGACGATCAATGAACTGGAGAGGGTCCTCCGAAACCCATCCATTCCGCACTAATTGCAAACTTATCTGATTTGCACGATTCGGTCGAGGGGTATTCCCGTCGCCCCGGCCCACCGGATCCAAGGCAATACCGACCCGAACGGCGGGGCTTGTCCTGCGCATAATCAGCCGCTGGACCGTTACTGAATAACCGCGAAACCGGGACACAAAAACCGAGTGCTGAAGCCGGATTTTCGTTTCTACAATCAATAACATTCAGATCATCAAACGCTTGGATGGGTTTCCCGACACCTGACGGCCCGCTGCCCGTCTTGACAAAGTTTCTTGAAGAGAGCCCGAAAACGACTATGTTGGAACGATGCAGCAATTTTGCAATAAGCAGGCCGGGTTCAATCTGATCGAGCTGCTCGCGGTAATTGCGATTATCGGCATTCTCATGGCGATCCTGATCCCAGTCGCCTCGAATGTTCGCGCCGCCGCCTACCAATCGCAGTGCGCGTCGAATATGCGTCAGATCGGCATGGGGTTGCGGCTTTATGCGGACGAAAACGACGGATGGCTGCCTTCGACCGCGCACCTGGGGCGGGAGGATTCCTGGATCCTCGCCCTTCGCCCGTATTTGGACGATGTCGACGAGATTCGAATCTGTCCGGTGGATCCCCGAATCGACGAGATGCGCCGCCGCCCGGAATCGACCAGCTATATTGTCAACGACATCATCTTCACGCCCGAATTCGACGATTTCTTCCGGCCGGTCGGCGAGGATTTCCGCCAGATCGACCGTTTGCAGAATCCCTCGGGGACCAAACTCGCGTTCATTCAGAATGAACGGCGGGGTCTGAACATCGCGAACGACCACACGCACGCTCGGCTGTGGCGGAACAACTGGGGCGCGTTCACTCACGACGTTGCGCCCGACCGCCACCGTGCGGGAAGCCAATCCAGCGACCGCACGCACGGCCGTTCGAACTACCTTTACGCCGACGGCCACGTATCAAGCATCAATGCGCAGGAAATCAAGAACCGGATCGAATCGGGCGAAAACATCGCATTTCCGCCGGAACTCCGATGATCCCCCACCCGACCCGCATTCGCCGGAATTGCTCGCTCCCGTCAACCCGGACAACCACAAGACCTCGCCGCGCATGCCAGGCAGATTATCATTAAGAAAAGCGCCAAACCCGCGGCACCGAATGACCGCCGGACGGCCGCTCGTCGTTCTGACCGCGTTACTGTTCGCGGGCGCTCCGATCCAAGCCCAGGTCGATCAGCACTGGCGAGAGTGGAAGGTTATCTGGCGGGATCACACCGACATCGCCGCCGATTACGATCCCGCCGAAGACGCCTGGACCCTGACCGTTGACCGGGGCGACTTTGAGGATCCGACCGACGCCGCGCTCGATCCGCTGGAAACGATCCTGCTCGTGCCGCATCACACCAGGCGCGAGGTTCCTCCCGACATCCCTCCCAACTTTTCGTTTCTGGGAGAAGAAGGCGACAGCTATTACCGGCTTCCATTCGGAGTCGAAGAGAACGTGCTCGATCTCGGTTTCAACGCCGAAAGATTCTCCAGCGACTTCGACCACTTCGCCGACGACCGCGTCCATTTCGAACTGGTCGATTTCCGGGGAAAGGACGACTTCGTGCTCTATCGCGGCTCCGAACCCACCATTTTCATGGATACCCGGGCGGAGAACCCGCCCTTCGGCGAACGCTCCGAACCGCTCGGCGGCCACAGCCATCACACCTGGTTCTTTCGCGAGCGGGGCATTTACATCCTTTTTCTGGAAACCTACGCCGAACTTGCCGCGGACGGCTCGATCACGCGCTCGGAGGAGCCGGTTCCTCTTTATTTCCTGGTCGATCCGGAACCGGTCCACTGGTGGCGTCTGGACACCTTCCGCACCGAGGCCAAGGAACCGCACGCCGCCCTGACGGCGGACGCCGGCGGCGACGGCCGCCCCAATCTTCTTGCCTACGCGCTGGACTATTCGCCATTCGAACCGGCCGATCGCTACCTTCCATTTCCCGAGATCGTTGAGCGGGACGAGAGCCGCCACCTCTCGTTGGTCTTCCGCGCGCCTGAAGGAAGCGCCGGTCTCGACGACCGGAGCGATCTGATTTACCGCGTCCAGGTGAGCACGGATCTCGAAACCTGGGAGGATCTCGAAAACGACGGCCTCGAATCCTTGGAGCAAGTCGCGCCGGACGCAGACGGCACCCGCCGCTTCCGCGCCGTCGATCCGATACCCCTCGGCGTTTCAGAGCACCGCTTCATTCGACTGGAGGTCGAGATGGTTGAGTAGCTCACTCTTCCAGCATGAGTTTCGCACGCAGGATGCGATCTTCGGGTCTGGAGCGCCATCGGGCTAGAATCTCTTCCACACCTCCAATCCGTGGGCCGGCACCTGGATGCCCGTCTCCGGTTACCTCAGAGCCGGCGGCAGCGTCCCGGGCCAGGCGATCGGGTCGAAATTACGGTCGTCGCGGAGTTCGGAGGGGAAGAGTTCGGAGATACGGCGTTCGTCGCCTGCCGAGAGCGGTTGATTGTAACGGATGCGGCGTCCGCGCTCGGTCAACAGCGTCGCGAGCTCGATCATTTCCTCCGAAACGGAATCGAAAGAGCCTCGCATACTCTCCCTGCGCTCCGCGACAACGCTTTCCCATCGCACGCCGCTCAGGTACTTTTGCGACGGGTTCCCGGTGACCCGCTCCCGTCCGGCCGCGAGCTCGATGAGCATGTTGTTCAAAGTGTGGACCGGCCCGTGATCATCCGTCCGAGCTTGCCCGAGGTAAAGGAGTTCCAGGCCGGCACGGTGGCGCATCAACAGGTCCCTCACCCTCCCTTGATCGCGCACTTCGCGGGTCCTCGCTCCGACCGTTTCCCAGTCGAGTCCGCCTCCTTCGGCGAAGCCGACCACCGCAAGCGACGGCGATTCGGAACCGAATCCGTTCACAAACAGGTGCGTCTCCGGAAAGACGCGCCCGAAGGTGCGAAGGATGATTTCCAGGTCCTCGGGCCGGAGCTGATAAAGCGCGAGCCATTGGCAGAACAACCCTCCCGGCTTGAGGGACTCGCGGACCGCCCGAAAGTGTTCGACACTGTACAGGCGCGCTTCGCCGGGTCCCCACGGCAGAAAGAGATCTCCGGCGACGACATCGAATCGCCCGGCGCCCGCGACGATGTAGGTTCGCCCGTCTTCAACCACGACCCGCGAGCGGGGATCGGAGAAAAGTCCGTTTTGGTAATCGACGAAGTACTTTTCGGCGGCGGTCGCCACCATCGAGGAAAGCTCGATTGAAATCACTTCTTCGAGATCGGTGTGCAGGAGCGCGGCGCCCGGCGTGATTCCCGTGGCCATACCGATGAACGCCGCTCGCTTCGGATTCGGGTGCAGAATAAGGGGCAGGTGTGCCTGCCGGGCCTGGTCGTGCCGAGCAGCGGTTGTCCCCAGCATGTACTGGTTGTAGGAAAGCAACCCCCGTCCAAAATCGGGGCGTTCGACAACGGCGAGGGTACCCTCGCGCCCGCTCCAGTGTTCGAGCACGGAGAGGCGCATGAACGGATTCACGACGGCGACGGCGCGCACGGGCTCGATACACAGGAGGATGAATGCGGCCACGCCGATCGCCGCAATCCGATAACCGGAACGACGCCGTTCGCCTTCGATCAATCCGCCCGCGACAAGGAACGCCGCCCCGGCGTAAACCCCGGCCACCGCCAGGCACGCGCCGTAAAGGCCGAACCGGGGAAACAGGAAGCGATACGTCAGCTCCGCGCCGGCCAGTCCTCCGACGCCGTTGACCGCAAGGAGCATGCCCCATTCGGTTCCCCGCGGATCACCGGTCCGGCCCCGGCGGGCCGTTATCACCGGAAACACCAGTCCCGCACAGAGAAAGGCCGGCCCCGTCACCAGCACCGCAAACAGAATCAGTCGCAGCAGGAAAAGCGAAAACGATTCCGAGGGCGGCAGACCTCCCGTCAGGTAGGCGGACCCGAAAAACACCAGCGGAGCGACCGCGGCGGCCGCCGCAGTCCCGGCGAGCGCAAGGACGAGCACCTCGCCCGTCCCTATGCGGCGCTGCAGCGATCCCGCCAGGAACGCGGCCAGGGCGAGGAGGAGAATGACACAGAACAAGACGCCCGCCGGCGCGTAGAACGAAAGCGGGGCCACGAGCATGAGCATTTCCAGAAACGCAACCTCCAGGGCGAGGATGCCGAAACCGGATAGAAACGCGAGCGCCATAAGGAGCATCCGTTCGGGGGATCGGGTTGCGCGCGACGCCCTGCGGTCCCAGTGCGGCGGACGCGCGGGAACCATCGGCCCGGACCTTCGGTGCAGGGTCCAACACCCCGCCGCAACGACGGCATTCAGCAGCACGACCGACACGAACGCGCCAGGGGCGCCCATAACCGGCAGCGTCACACCGGCGGTGAGCCCCAACCCGGCTACCCCGCCCAAGGTGTTCCAGGCGTAAAGCCGCACACCATGCCGCTGCAGGGTTCGCCGCCCGTCCAGGAGCGCGGCGGCCATCACGGGAAGGAACCAGCCCATAAGAAAGGCGGGGGGAAGCAGCAGCAGAACCGAAAGCAGGAGTCTCACCGCCGCCCCCGCTGGTCCGGCCAGCGCTTCGGGACCCAGCCACGGCCATAACGCGCCGCTCCAGGCGGGGAGCAGGTAGATGGGCAGCGCGAGCAGAAGGATTGCGATTTCGGCCCCAGCGAGCCACAGCCACGGCGAGCGGATTCGGCGGACCAGCAGGTAAGCGGCGGCGCCACCGAGCGCCAGGCCGAGAAAAAACACCCCGAACACCCGCGAGGTCGATTCGGCTCCCGCGCCGAGCAAATCGATCATCCGGCGGGTCCAAAGGAGCTGGTGTCCGAGCGCCGCGGCGCCGCTCAGCAACCCGAGGGAAACCGCCATCCGCCAGATTTTCGTATCGAAATCTCCGGTACCGGTTTCCTCTCGTGTCGCCCAACTTTCCTCGGAAGTCATGCTCGTCGTCCCTTCGCCGGATTATCCCGAAACGCTCCCGCGCCCTGAACCACCCGCCGCCAGCGGCACGAAAAGTGCGGGCCGCCGTTCCGGCCGGCCCGCACCTTCGCGTTTCCGCGGAGATTCGTCAACTGCGGTTCCTGCGAAGGCGACGCAGGTACACGAGGCCGAAAGCCCCCAGGCCCGCCAGCAGGCCGACGGTCCGCGGCTCGGGGACCACAACAAAATCGACACTGGTCGCGCCGAAGTCGGTCTGACCGCCTCCGGGAAGGTTCCCGGCAAAATCGAACGCGAGCGTGTAGTCGCCGACTTCCGTAAATCCCCAATGCCAATGGGTGTGGCCCCAGGCCGGCCAGTCGTGACTGAAATCCGAAGCGAGCGTTTCATAGAGAACTTCCAGCTGACCCGCATCGCCGGTGAAGTTCCACATCGCGAACTCCGCTCCCGCCGGTTTGTCCGACGCATCCCAATTCAGCGTCAGCGTGAAGCTCTCGAACTGGTCGATTACGTCTCCGTTGTCCAGCTCGCGAAAGCGGGTGCGCACGCCGAAGTCGGGCTGATCGGGAAAGTCTTCCAACTCGAATCCGGCGCCGGCGCCGTCGGCCGGAGTGACGAAGTAATTCACCCCGTTGAGTTCCCGCGAGGGCAATCCCGAAGTTTGCACCAGCAGCGAGTCGTATTGGTAGTCGTCGCCGGCGCCCACCCCTCCCGGAGGGCCGGGATACGGGTTGGTCAATCCGTCCGCATTCGTATTCCCTTTGTTCCGGAACACGACATCAAACGAACCCTCGTCGCTGCTGTCGTAGAAGAAAGTCAGGTCTGCCCCGCCCGAATTAAAAATAATGTTCTGCGCATTAATACTCGCTGGCATGATGGCGAGGGCGGGAGACATTATCAGGAGTGCCAGGATGGTTTTGAATTTCATAGCTCTTATGGGTTTAAGTCAAACTTTTAGCATTAATAAAAATCATTGAGCCCACGAGAAATCAAGAAAAAATTTTTACTTATTGCGAAAAATTTTTTTTAACAGGAAAACCGATCCGCCGGCTTCCCCATTCCCCCGGGAATTATTGTAGTCATAACTGATTTATATTATTCATTTTACAAAAACACACAAGACAACCTCCACGGTTTGTCTCTCCTCAGAGTATCCATATCCCAACAAAGGGAACTCTTTTATTAAAAGTCATACGCATCAAACACTCCGCTAGGAGCGGTTGCCAAATCCCGTTAATGGAAGAACCTTGGCATCAGAAATAATCATAGATTCGCATCAATTTGAATTGTTGCGCTGATATTGTGCGGGCAATTCGCAGGTCGAAAGGGCTATTTCATTCCTTCATTTTCGATCCGCTCATGCTCCTGCCGCGATGGAAGCCTCACGACCGGTGCGAATCAAAAACAAACCGGCTGCCGGACACGAATCCGGCAGCCGGTGTTGAATTTTGTTTCGGGCGAGCGGCCTCAGACGGCGCCATCGCCGCGCTCGTCGGTGCGGATGCGGATGGCTTCCTCGATAGGGATGACGAAAATCTTGCCGTCGCCGATCTTGCCGGTCTTCGCCGCCTTCACCACCGCTTCCACGGTCTTCGAGACGATGTCGTCCGGAACCACGATTTCCACCATGACTTTCGGCAGAAAGTCCACCGTGTATTCGCTGCCGCGGTAGATCTCGGTGTGTCCCTTCTGGCGACCGAATCCTTTTACCTCAGTCACGGTCATCCCCTCGATGCCGATCTCCGATAGAGCCTCTTTCACTTCCTCCAGCTTGAAGGGCTTGATTATCGATTTAATTAACTTCATGGATTTCCTTCTTTTTGAGTTGTATAAATTTAATGGTTTTTAAATGGCCGGTGCAAGGAGATCTTGTCGCACCTCCCGCACCGGCCGTTTGTTAGTTAATCAGCCGGTGACCTTTCCAAAGTCCGGATACGCTTCCTCACCGTGTTCGGAGAGGTCCAGTCCCTCTTCCTCCTCTTCAGGGCTTACCCGGAAGCCCATTAAGGCTTTAAGGATCAACGCGATCACAACCGCAACGACAAACGCGAATCCACAGAACGCCACTGTGCCGATCACCTGGGAAACGATGCTGATGTCCTCGACCATAAAGCCCAGTACAACCGTTCCCCATATCCCGCAGATTCCGTGCACTGAAATGGCTCCGACAGGGTCGTCGATCTTCACCTTGTCAAAGAAGATGATCGAGAAGACGACGATGACGCCCGCCACCAGTCCGATAAAGAGCGCCCCCCATGGACCGACCGCGTCGGCGCCGGCGGTGATGCCGACCAGGCCACCCAGGACACCGTTGAGCGCCATGGTGATGTCGGGCTTTTTCAGGAGCATCCACGAGGTCATCATCGCGGCAAGCGCCCCCATCGCGGCGGAGATCGCCGTGGTCGTGAACACAAGACCGAGGTCCTGCGGCTCGGCCGAAAGCACCGACCCGCCATTGAATCCGAACCAACCGAACCAGAGAACGAACACACCGATGGTCGCCAGCGGCAGGTTGTGTCCCGGGATCGGACGCATTCTCCCGCCCGATAGGTACTTCCCGGCGCGCGGTCCGAGGATCAGCACGGCGCCGAGCGCGGCGAACCCGCCGAAACCGTGCACCGCGGAGGACCCGGCAAAGTCGTAGAAGGCTCCGGTTGGAAGCTGCGCGAGGAAACCTTCGCCCCAGTGCCAGGAACCGGCGATCGGGTAGGCCAAGGCAACCAACACAAGAGTGAAAATCAGGAAGGACGAAAGCTTGATTCGCTCCGCCACGGCCCCGGAAACAATCGTTGCCGCCGTCGCGGCGAACATTGCCTGGAAGATGAAGTCGCCGTATCCGGTCATCGCGAGACCGACCCCCCCGTAACCGAAGGTGCCACCGAGACCGGCATTCAGATCGGCGATCGGGCTACCCAGTCCGAAGACGTTCGAAATGATCCAATCCCCTTCCGGGTAGTGCATATTGAATCCGATCAGGGCGTAGGTGACGATTCCAATCGAAATAATGAATACGTTCTTGAAAAGCACGTTGACCGCGTTTTTCTGACGAGTCATTCCCGTTTCCAGAGTCGCAAAGCCCAGGTGCATCAGGAAGACCAGGGCGGCGGCCATGACCGTCCAGAGCATACTGACGACGAAGAAGTCGAAGGCATAGCTGTGGAAACCGTGTCCCTCGACCATCTCCATGTACTCGGCTTTGAGACCAACCTGATCGGCAATCTCCTCGACCGACAGCCCGTCGTCTTCAAAGGCGGCGAACTCGTCCTCGGTTATCAGCCCGGTCCCAATCAGGCTTTCACGTGTCGGCGCCTCGTCCTCCTCCTGGGCGAAAGCCGGAGCCAGAGTCAAGGCGAGCGCCCCCGACATGATTAAAACGATTTTGTACCAATATTTCATATTATCATTCCTTTGCTTTATTCTCTCTGGAATTGGGTTTGAATTCTGAACACACACCGGCGATGAATACCGGCGAACTGCTGTAAGCACGACCTGTGCCAAACCTAGGATTCCGGAGTCCCGACGGCACGCGATACGCGTCGTCGAACACCCTTCAGGGCGCACAGATAAAGGGATGGAGCCCGCCATTCATTGAACCCGGATTGGGCGGATTATATAGCGTCCCTCACCGCAAGGCCCGCGGCGCACGTGTTCAAAAACAAACAGGGCGTGCGCGTTGCACCGGCGAGGGCGCCGCCGGAGCCTTCGGAATGCGTCATCGAGCCCCGTCGCGATGACCCATTCCCCGATTACGACACCGAGCCTGTGATGATGTGGGCGAAAGCCTGAACGCTCACGACAGAACCGCTGTGCCACCGGACCGTGCCGGACGCGTTTCATCGGGCAGTCTTGCGGCCACTGGGTCTGTATCACCCACGCCTTGAGAACGTTCCAGGCGCCTCTGAAGCCGGACTTGACATCGCCGCACCGATTTGGCACACCTTTTTACATGAGAGCGCTCCTTCAGACCCGTACCAGCGGCTGAGCGTCCGCGGCCCCAAAAAAGCGATTTCTTATCACTTACCTGGCTGCACCAAGGGAGAACGCCATGGACGAAGTACGAACGCACACCGCAACGGAAATGGCCGCAGGTCCGCTCGACGCCGAGCAGCTGCGCAAGGTCGATGCCTATTGGCGGGCATCCAATTATTTGTCCGTCGGACAAATCTACTTGTACGACAATCCGCTGCTAAAAAAGCCGCTCGGTCAGGAGCACATCAAGCCGCGGCTGCTGGGCCACTGGGGCACGACGCCCGGCTTGAACTTCCCCTACGTGCATCTCAACCGGCTGATCAAGAAATATGATCTCGACATGATTTACATCACCGGCCCGGGACATGGCGGTCCCGCACTGGTGGCCCAGACCTATCTGGAAGGGACCTACAGCGAACTCTATCCGAACGTCTCCGAAGACGAAGAAGGCATGAAGCGGCTGTTTACGCAGTTTTCCTTTCCCGGCGGCATTCCCAGCCACACCGCTCCAGAGACGCCCGGCTCGATTCACGAAGGGGGCGAGCTGGGGTATGCCCTGGCGCACGCATTCGGCGCGGTCTTCGATAACCCCGATCTGATCGCGGCCTGCGTCATCGGTGACGGGGAGGCGGAAACCGGACCTCTGGCGGCCGGATGGCACTCCAACAAGTTCCTAAATCCGGTGCATGACGGCGCGGTGCTGCCGATCCTGCATTTGAACGGCTACAAAATCGCGAACCCCACGGTGTTGGCGCGCATCAGCCGTGAGGAATTGGATAGCTTACTGCGCGGCTATGGCTGGACACCGTACCACGTTGAAGGGCGTGAGCCGGAAGAAATGCACCAGCGGATGGCCCTGACATTGGAACGCGTCATTGAAGAAATCCAGTGCATCCAGAAAGAAGCTCGTGCCAATGGAAAGCTGCAGCGCCCCGCCTGGCCGATGATCGTCCTGCGCTCGCCCAAGGGCTGGACCTGTCCCGCCGAAGCGGACGGCAAGAAGGTGGAGGATTTTTGGCGCTCGCATCAGGTCCCGTTGGGGCAGATGCACAAGAACCCGGACCATGTCCGGCGGCTGGAAGAGTGGATGAAGTCGTACCGGCCGGAAGAGCTTTTTGATGAAGAAGGCCGGCTGGTTGAAGAGCTGCGCGAGCTGGCTCCGCACGGAGACCGCCGGATGGGGGCCAACCCGCATGCCAACGGCGGACTGCTGCTGAAAGAGCTGCGGATGCCTGACTTCCGCCAATACGCCGTTAAGGTGGACAAACCCGGCTCGGTCTATGCCGAGGCGACGCGCATTCAGGGAGAATTCATCCGGGACGTCATGAAGCGGAACATGAAAACGCGGAACTTTCGCGTCTTCAGCCCCGACGAAAACGCGTCCAACCGCTGGGATGCCGTCTTCGAAGCGACCGGTCGCTGCTGGATGGGCGAGACGCTACAAGAGGATGAGCATTTGTCGCCCGACGGGCGGGTCATGGAGATACTTTCCGAGCACCAGTGTCAGGGCTGGCTGGAGGGCTACCTGCTGACGGGCCGGCATGGTTTCTTTAATTGTTACGAGGCGTTCATCCATATCATTGACTCGATGTTCAACCAGCACGCCAAGTGGCTCAAGGTCACGCGGCACATTCCCTGGCGGCGGCCCATCGCCAGCTTGAATTACCTGCTGACCTCGCACGTTTGGCGGCAGGACCACAACGGCTTCAGCCATCAAGACCCCGGTTTCATCGACCACGTGGTCAACAAGAAGGCCGAGATCATCCGTGTTTACCTGCCCCCCGATGCCAACACGCTGCTCTCGATGACCGATCACTGCCTGCGCAGCCGGCATTATGTCAACGTGATTGTGGCGGGCAAGCAGCCGCAACCCCAATGGCTGGACATGGACGCCGCCATCAAGCATTGCACGGCGGGAGTTGGCATCTGGGATTGGGCCGGTAATGACCAGGACGGCGAGCCGGATGTGGTCATGGCCTGTTGCGGCGATGTGCCGACGATCGAGACACTGGCCGCCGTCGATCTGCTGCGAAAGCACTTGCCCGAACTCAAGGTCCGCGTCATTAATGTCGTCAACCTGATGAGGCTGCAATCGCCCAATGAACACCCGCACGCCCTCAGCGACCCGGAATTCGACGTCCTGTTTACTACCAGTAAACCGATTATCTTCGCCTTTCACGGCTATCCCTGGCTGATCCACCGGCTCACGTACCGCCGCACCAACCACAAGAACTTGCACGTCCGCGGCTATAAAGAGGAAGGCACCACGACGACGCCGTTTGACATGGTGGTGCTCAACGATTTGGACCGCTTCAACCTGGTGCAGGACGTCATCGACCGCGTACCCCACTTAGGACCGCGCGCGGCCTACGCCAAGCAGATGATGCGCGACAAGCTGATCGAGCATAAACATTACATCCACAAGTATGGGGAAGATATGCCGGAGATTCGCGAGTGGCGTTGGCCGTATGAGTGACCTTTGTCGTTGTAGAGCGGAATTTATTCCGATCGGTGTATCGCGCTTCATCGCTCGAACCGAAGTAGTTCGCCTCTGCATGCGCGATGCGCGTGGAAGAAATTCCGCAATATGATCATTGCTTTTGCAACGTCAGGGTGACCTGGAGGGACGCCGTGAAAATCCTGCTCTTCAACGCTGGTTCCAGTTCCCTGAAGTTTTCTCTGCTGGAATCGGAGGGAGAAAGAACGCTTGCCGAAGGAAGAGCGGATTGGGCGAGGGAGACGACTCAATATGCTTTTCGGGCAGCAGACGATCCAAGCCGCGACCGGCGGGAAGCGGTTTCTTGGCGCGGCTATGGCGAAGCCGTGCAGCGGGCCTTGAATGATTTGACAAACGCGGGCGCCTGGCACGATCGGTCCGAGCCGGCGGCCGTTGGGCACCGAATCGTTCACGGCGGCGATTTCACCGGCAGTACGCGGATCACGGACGACGTCAAGGCGCAGCTCACGGCGCTGGAGGATCTTGCGCCGCTGCATAATCCGCCCAGCTTGGAAACGCTGGCCGCCGCTCAACAGGCCCTCCCCCAGACGCAGCACATTGCCTGCTTCGATACTGCCTTTCATACGACACTGCCGCCGCATGCCTACAGCTATTCGGTGCCGCGGCAGTGGACCGAAGAATGGGGCATTCGCCGCTACGGTTTTCATGGCCTCAGCCATGCCTGGTGCGCCCGCCGCGGGGCTCAAATGCTGCAACCGCGGGAGGGGCCGGGTTCATCTTCATCCGAATTGCGGTTGGTGATCTGCCACTTGGGACATGGCTGTTCCGCATCAGCAGTGCTGGGTGGTGAATGCATCGACACCACGATGGGATTTACACCGCTTGATGGACTGATGATGGCCACCCGTAGCGGTTCCCTTGATCCTGGTATCGTTTTGTACGTGCAGCAAAAGCACGGCCTGAGTGCAGACGAAGTGGACAACATCCTGTACCGCGAATCGGGATTGTTCGGCGTCTCCGGCCTCTCTGCCGACATGCGCGACATCTTGCAGGCCGCCAACGACGGCCACCAGCGAGCCCGGCTCGCTTTGGACATATATGTCCATCGCCTCCGGCAAACGATCGGCGCACTGACGGCGACGCTGGGCGGGCTCGATGCGCTGATCTTTACCGGCGGTGTGGGGGAACATCCCCCGGAGGTCAGAGAAAGAACCTGTGGGCGGCTGGAGTGCCTGGGAGTGCAGCTGGATCGGCAGGCCAATGCGGCCGCCGGGCCTGACGCCGACATCGCGGCACAGGGATGGGCAGCGCGTATTCTGGTGATTGCCGCACGCGAGGACTTGACCATGTTGCAACAGGTGGTGCAACTGATGCCCGAAACGGGCGTATAAGGAACGTCGGGTACTGTGGGGCCACGAGTAATGTGCTATCGAACGTCGACGATGTCGGTAGCTCAAGCACAGTGGTCGTGCCTGTGGGGCCGTGTCCTAGGCTGATTCATATCGATCCTTTAATCTGAATCGGTCCCGATTCCCTCGACGAGCAGTGTGCCGCTTCCCTCCACGGTGATAGTGGCGCTCATACGTTGATCGTCAAAGTTTGCCTCGGCCGCTTCTCCGTTCCACGTTATCCGTACCGGTTCGACCGGCAGCCGGGAGAGGCGGACCGCGTATTTGTCGCCGGGCCAGCCTTCAATGTCGAGACGGAGAACGCCGTTCTCATGTTCCACCGCCGTGATGGCGCCGGGAACAAAGGCGAGGACACCTCCATCGGTTACCCGCCTGCTCTGGAACCATGAAGTGAGGCCGAAGAGTTCGGCCAGGTGCGTTTGCACGGTGCCGGGAGAAATTGCGGGCCCGTCGAGGATCTGGGGCTTCAGCAAGGTGAAGTCCGCCAGAAGGCCCTGCCTTTCCGCGTCGTCCAGGGGAAAGGTCTGCTGCAAACCGCTCGCCGTAATTCCGCGCGCCAGTTGCTCCCAGAACGCCCCTTCCCGCTCGTCCACCTCGGCGAACTCCTGGATCGCCGACCTGTACACCAGGCCGCACCATTGAACGGGTTGTCCGATCCAGTTCGGCGCCACCCAGTTCGTCGCGCCCAGCACCGCGATCGTGGCATAAGGGCCGATGGAGCCGCCGGTTGGATTGTCCAGGTACACCAGCGGCACTCCCGTCCAAGCCCAATAGCGGGCCTCGTCAAGGTAGGCGTCATTGCCTGTGAGTTTATAGCCCAGAACGTAGCTGCGGACCATACGTGCGGAGGCCAGGATATCCGGCGTGTGAAGGGGCATCTCCCATGTCTGGGCGCCGCGGGGGACCGTACGCGCATAGTGGCGGGCCTGTTTGTCCAACAGGTCAAGAGCATCGTCGATCAGCGTTTCATCTCCGGAGAACGCAGCGGCCTCCAGGATGGATTCGATCACGAGAAAGCCGTGCCCGTTTGCATGATCCTCCCAATGGGTCCGGCCGTAGTCCGGTCCGTCGTCGGGCGGTATGTACCGGCGCAATCCCTCTTCGTCGAACTGTTTGAGGCTGTTTCGAGCACTCGCAACCCGGTCCTCGACATAACCATCGATTCGCCCGAACAGGAGGGGTGCCGCGGGACGGTTCACGTGCCCGATCGACTCGGTGTAATTGCTTCCCGGTCTCAGTCGCCCGAGACCGCGCTCGGCCCCGGAGCGCAGGCGGACAGCCAAAGCCTCGTCGTCCGTGTGCCGTGCGAGCCAGAGCATTTGGGCCGGGGCTTCGGCGGTGGCCTGCGGCCGGAACCCCGGCCACACCGCGTGCCTCCAGAGGCCGTCGTGATGCCCATCCGAATCCAGCCATCCCGCCGCCATCAGGCGAATCGCGTGCTGCGCGCCGCCCGCGACCTCCGGCACTTGAGGCAAACCGCCGCGGTACGAGACGTAGTGCCGCGCCGCTGCGGCAACCGTATTCCCCCGGCCGCCAAATAGCTGGACGGTTAGGGTTCGGGGAGTATTCGCTTCCAGGCTGACCGGCAAAATCGGATTAACCTCGTTCTCCAGACGCCCGGCGCCGACGCCCGGATGCCAGAGCGCCATCAGATGCGATCCACTGTCGTGCAGACGGTCGGGCGAATCGAACACCGGCGCCGGATGATCGTCCCTGTTCCAGGCAAGGCCGAGATAACGGTCCCGATGGCTCAGCGCCATAAAGGGCGAGGTCAGCTTATAATCATCGACGATCCGGCGTATGGCCAGGTCCCCTTCAAAGCTCCTCTCACTGCTGCCGGGCTCGTCCTCGCCAAGATACTCAACCCCCGGCAGGACCGCCTGGGTTTTTCTTTCCCCGAACGTTCCCAATCCTGGGAACAGCGTGATCCACGCAAGATGAAAGACCTCACGCTCCCGGTCCACTTCCACGGTCGTTTCGACTTCCACTCCGAGCCCCTCGGGATGGGGACGAAACAGACGGCGGAACTTCCATTGCGCCCCGTGGCCGTCCTCAGCACGCGCTTCCACGGTCAAAGTCGGCCCGTCAATGTCCATGAAAACGACCGCATCGCGCAGCTCGAGAAACGCGGATTCGCCTTCGATCGCGTAGCCGATTCGGTCGTTGATCAGGCTCGCCGCCATGCGTTCGCCGCGGACCCGGATTTCGAAGCCGTTCCAGTATTCGCCACCGTGCCGAACGGTCAAGTCCCCCGCCTCGACGGCCCCGGCATCCTCGGGAATTTCCACCGGCTCCGGAGCGGACAGGACGATATCGGCCATTGCGGCGAGCGGCTCCGCCGCGATCCATTGGATTGCGAAACCGCCGACATCGGCGGCCGGATCGATCCGCAACCGGCTGCCTTCCTCCTGGGGCGGAATCACGACGTCGTATTCATGCCACTCGCCGTCGGGCCGCACAAAGAAGTCAGCCCTTTGACCGGCATGGAAGCGATGGCCATAGAACACCTCGCCCGCCGGATCGCCGGTTGAGCGCATTCGGATCTTAAGCCGTATATTCTCGCCCAGGGGCAGGTTGTCGGGCGGCGGTCCCTCGATCCAAGGATCGTGGCCCACGCTGTCAAACACCAGACCTTCCGCCGGGTCCTGCCGAAGGTTTTCGATCCGCGAATTGCCGTGCCACCCGTGATCGCCCTCCCTGAAATCGAATAACATGACGACCCCGCCATAGGCAGGCGCACCCGCGAATAGCGGCACGAAAACCCAACTCAACGCCGCCAATCGGCTCAAAACATATGACCCGAACGTTGCTTTCAATAACCCTCTCATGCTCCGTTTGCGGGAACGCGTTTAAAACCGTGGGACAAACTCAGTTCAAGAACCGTTAATCGCCCCGTCTCACATTCACCAATTCGGGAAAGTATTTCGATGAATCAGCGAATGCGCTCAAAGCGTGCTTGTTGAAACAGGACTGCACGCCTTCGCATCCCACTGATGCGAGAGCGCGGCCGGCCTCACTCAGAAGAACGCTGCCCGGCTTCCTTGTCGAGGATCAGAAGCGCGCCGGGATGATCGCCTGCGAGTTTCAGTTTGTCGACCATATCAAGAGCGCTCTTCTCCTCTTCAACCTGCTCGTCCACAAACCATTTGAGCATCGAGACGGTCGCGTGGTCCTTTTCCTTCACCGCGAGATCGTAGAGGGCGTGGATGCTGGCGGTGACCTGTCGCTCGCTTTCAAGACTCTGCTCGAAAACCTCCAGCGGTGTCCCGAATTCATGGGCCGGCTTTTCGAGGGCCTGCAATTCGACGCGTCCGTCGCGGTCGTGCAGGTAGTTGTAGAAGCGCATGGCGTGCTCTTCCTCTTCCTGGCACTGCAACCGCATCCAACTCGCGAACCCACTGAATGCCTTGGTCTCAAAGTAGGCCGCCATGGAAAGATAAGTGTATGCGGAGGCAAGCTCCATCCGGATCTGGTCGTTGATCGCCTTTTCTACGTTTTCTTTGATCTTCATACTGCTCGCTGCGTTTGAATGTTATTCTCGATGTCATTGCGGAACTGGTCCGCTCGTGTTGACAAATCCCACTGTACAAAAAAAGCCCCGTCCGACAAGCAAAGGAATTCCGATCTTCTCCCCATGTTGCTCACTTCCGCCGCTCACGAGTCACCTCGTTTTCGTTCGGTTTCGCAATTTCTCCGCGCGGTAAATGCTGCTGATCGAGATAAAGTCGTTCTCCCGGTCGCGGCTGATCAGGCAGTAGTCGTAATGTATCCACTGACTGATCTCGTCCTTCGCGTTTTTCAGGCGACGCTCGATCTCCTCGGAATCGTCCTGCCCGCGAGCCTCCAGACGTTCGCGGATGACGTCGATCGTCTCCGGAGTGACAAATATGGACACCACCCGGTCCTTGAGTTCCGGATCGTCTTCGATCGCACGGCGAAAAGTCCCGGCGCCCTGCACGTCTATATTCAAAATGAGATCGATGTCATGCGACAGCTTCTCCCTTACTTCCGCCTTGAGGCAGCCGTAGAGGCGACCGTGCACGCGCGCCCATTCGAAAAACTCTCCGGCTTCGATCCTCTTCCCGAACTCATCTACGCTCAGAAAGTAATAATCCACGCCGTCCGTTTCTCCCGGTCTGGGCGGACGGGTCGTCGCCGTAACGATTCTCTGAATACGGGGTATCCCGGCAAGCATCCGGTCGCAGAGAGTGGTTTTGCCGCTGCCGGCGGGACCCGATACGATGATCAGCAGGGCGGGAGTATCACCTGGAGGGGTCATAAAAACCATCAGTAGGTGATTGCGACAACGTTGAGGAGGGTTCCGTAGGCCAGGAAGATTCCCCCGAGTATCCGCGTTCGGATCTCCCTGGCGAACAACCAGTCGAGAAAATCGCGGAAGCGATACGGAACCACAGCCAGGTACAGCGCGAGAACGATCCCAATGTAGACCAGCGTGACAAGAAAAAGCCGGCTCGCGGGTTCCTGCATCCAGGCCGCGCCCAAAAGCACGGCGGCAGCAAGAAGATAGACGATGCAGAAACTCCGCACCGCCAGGAACTCCTTCACATAAAAAAACGAAAGTACCGCGAGCGTACCGAATCCGATTGAAAGAGGGCGCTTATAGGCGCCGAAATCCGCCTCGGTGAGCTGGGTGACCAGATACAGGAACCACGCCGTCGCCAGCGTCATCCCGACGAATGCCGCCGCGCGTGAACGGGGAAACCGTTTGGCCATGACGGCCACGGGATGGGCGTTCCACAGGAGAACCCCTCCCGTGAACAGAAGCACCAGACCGGTCAATATTGTTGCAAGAAAAAGGTCCATCCTTTAGGCATCCTTGGTTGGTTAGTTCTCCACTCCGGCAAGCACCAGCGAGCCGTATAGCGAGCTCGGAGTCGCGTGTTCAATCCGCACCGGAACCAATTCTCCGATCAGCCGTTCGCTTCCCTTGAAAAACGCGACGCGATTGCCGCGGGTTCGACCGGTCAAGTAATCTCCCTTGCGCGCGGGTCCTTCCACAAGGACCTCCTCGGTCGTTCCAATCAGAGCCCGGTTGCGGCGCTCGGATTGGCGTTGCAGCACCTCCAGCAGTATTTGGTTGCGGGCCTCTTTGACCTCCGCGGGAATCTGATCGTCCATCTCCGCCGCCGGCGTGCCGGAGCGTTTGCTGAATTTGAAAATATACGCCATGTCGTAGCCGACCTCGTCGAAGACCTCGCAGGTCTGCCGGAAGTCGTCCTCCGTTTCACCGGGAAACCCGACGATAATGTCGGTCGAAAAATACATCCCCGGCGCGTTCTCCCGGAGGCCGGCGACGATCTCCAGGTACTTTCTCCTGGAATACGGGCGGTTCATGCTCCTGAGAATGCGGTCGGATCCGGATTGGAGCGGAAGGTGAACGTATTCGCAGAGCTTCGGCAGATCCCGGTAGGCTTCCGCAAGGTCCCGGTTGAACCCGCGCGGATGCGGGGAGGTGAACCGGATCCGCTCGATGCCGGCGATCTCGTTGACCCGTTCCAGAAGTTGGACAAACGGGGACTTGCCGTCCCTGACCGGGATTTCACCCCGTCCGTAACTGGTGACAATCTGGCCCAGCAACGTGATTTCGCGCGTTCCCTGGGCGGCGAGTCCCTCGATTTCCTCCACGATTTCGTCTATCGGACGCGCCCGCTCGCGACCGCGTGTTTTCGGGACGATGCAAAACGTGCAGGCCATGTTGCAACCCTGCATGATCGAAACAAACGCGGACACTCCCTGCCGGTCGGGGAGGTGCTCGCGAATGGTGTTCTGCGAACCGGGCTCCTCCTCGATGTCCACAATGGACGACGGCACGGCAATGCCGGCCTCCCGCGGCGCGACAAACCGGTCCAGGTAGTCCGGGACATGGTGAAAACGCTGGGTCCCGATGATAAGATCGACGTCGGGGAGGGATTCGAGGAGCCCCGCCCCGCGATTCTGCGCCATGCACCCCATGAACCCGATCACGAAGTGCGGGTCACTCCGCTTTCGCTTGGCGAGGTAGCCCATCTTCCCGATCGCCTTCTGCTCGGCCTGGTCGCGCACGCTGCACGTGTTCAGCAAAACGATGTCCGCTTCGTCTTCGCCGCCCACGATCCGGTAGCCGCGCTCGATGAGCTGAGAAGCCACCGCCTCGGAGTCCCGCTCGTTCATCTGGCAACCGTATGTTTTAATGTAGACCCGGTTCATGGGAAAACTTTTAACGTTGGATCAAGACCGAAGGAGGGTCAAACGGGAAATGCCTGCCCACGCAGGCCGCGCACGGAAGCAGAACATGCATCAAGCGGTCGTAAAAATTCGTAAGGCGGCAACTTCGGGCTAGCCTTTACCCGGCTTCGTTCGTATGCCTTATGTTGTTGTAAAGTCGAAAAACTTTGTCAGGGACAAGATACAATGCGGGGGGCTCCAGGGAAAATCAAGAAACGGAATAAGACCATACTGCTCGCTGAAGACGACCGCACGGTGCGGAAAATGGTCGGCGAAATGCTCGCTATGGACGGTTATGACGTTATCAGCGCCGCCGACGGTACCGAGGCATACGAACACTTCAAGGACCGTCCGTCGGAGATCGACCTTCTGATCACCGACGTGGTGATGCCGGAGATGAACGGCAAGGATCTCGGCCGCTACTGCCGAACCGACGCGCCGGAAATCGGAATTCTTTTCATGTCCGGCTATGTTGACAACCGTCTTGATCCGGAAGAAGACTTTCAGGGGCGGACCGATTTCATCGCCAAGCCTTTCCGCCCGAGGGAGTTTCTCAAAAAGGTCGAGGTCCTGCTCGACGAATAATAACGCCGGAAATGGATCAGCTCGCGCGAATAAACCTTAAGAGCGGCGTCCATGCACCGCTAATCCGCGCTCATGCGCGCTCATGCGCGGACCTGCACTATCCGCTGCTTCATGCAGGCCGCTCCGTGAGGAGTGGGACACCGGCGGGTTCCATTCTTTTCCTTTCGGGGTTTTAGCGCTATCCTTTGCGGAATGTCCATTGCCGATCTACGACGGGAATACACGAAGAGCGGACTCCTTGAGGAGGACCTCGACGCCGATCCGATCCGCCAGTTTTCCAAATGGTTCAAACAGGCGCTTACCGCGGACGTGGCGGAGCCGAACGCGATGACGCTCGCAACCGCCTCGCCAGACGGCGATCCGTCGGGGCGAATTGTCCTGCTTAAGGGTTTCGACAAGAACGGGTTTACCTTTTTCACGAACTACCGGAGCCGGAAAGCGCGCAACCTGGACCGGAATCCCCGCGCGTGCCTCGTCTTTTTCTGGAAAGAACTCGAACGCCAGGTGCGGATCCACGGATTCGTCGAACGAATCAGCCGC
Source organism: Opitutales bacterium (assembly GCA_007130045.1). Taxonomy (GTDB): domain Bacteria; phylum Verrucomicrobiota; class Verrucomicrobiia; order Opitutales; family T3Sed10-336; genus PXDC01. The sequence goes on along the minus strand of SLTG01000143.1, from coordinate 404 downwards.
GAGGAAAGCCAAATCTACTTCCACAGCCGCCCAACAGGCAGCCAGCTTGGAGCGTGGGTTTCGGAACAGAGCCGTCGGATTCCGGACCGCCGTTTTCTCGAAGACCGCCTTGCGGAAATCAGGAAACGGTTCGATAATCAGGAGATTCCCCTGCCGGATTTCTGGGGCGGGTTCCGGCTTCGCCCGGAATCGATCGAATTCTGGCAGGGACGTCCCAACCGCCTCCACGACCGGTTTCTTTACACCCGCAAGGGTTCCGAATGGACCCGGGAGCGCCTGGCGCCTTAACCCATCTTCGACAGTTCCGAAAGAACGATTAGCTGTTCAAGCGGGTTTCCTGAAGATTTCACTGATTTTTCTCCACTACATTTTCGATGATTTTTGGGCGGGTGGGCAATTTCAGC